>DATJTL010000486.1:0-27466 GCA_035503415.1 Xanthobacteraceae bacterium | reverse complement strand
GGGATTTCCGGCCGCGTGCCGGGGCTGCGGTTGGCGGGATCGCTGGTCCGTGCCAAAAGGCCCGCGGCCACGCGTTCGAAGATCATGCGGATTTCGACCGCGGCGCGGCCTTGCTCGCGCGTCAATGTCTCATTGGCGACAAGTCGCACGATCGGGTCCGGGCGGAGCTTTGCCGCGGTCTCCGCCGTCGGCTTCACATAGCCGAGCTCATGGCCATCGAAGACGAGGCTGTGCCGGGTCCGCTCGAAGTGATCGCGCTCATCGGCGGCGCGGCGCGTGCGGCGCTGCCGCTCGGCGCGATCGAGCGCGGCGCGGGCTGTCGCGGGGCCGGTGCTGGTCATGGCGCTTTCCTTTCGTAGGGGCCGCGGATGTTTTGCGGCGGCAGGCCTGCCTGCGCCGAAGCGAAGCCGCTTCGGCTGCGCGCAGGTAGGCGGCGCCCCGGCGCGGGATCGCCGAAAACGGCGCGCGTCAGCTCGGCATTGCTGCGCTTGCGCCAGGACCAGCCGACGATGCGCTCCTCGGCGAGGAGCTCGGCGGCGCCGACATCGCGGTAGCGGATAGCGTGGCGACGCATGGCGGCGGCGATGGCGCGCTCGTCGGGGAGGCGGACGCTGCCGTCGCCTCGGAGCCCATACTCGCGCCACGAGGGGGCGGGCTCCTCGGCCGGGAGCGGCGCGATCGGTGGCGGTGGCGGGGGCGCCTTGAAGCCGGGTCCGCCGGCGCGGCGATAGCGGCGATGGCGGTCGCAGCCGCTGAAGCCGGCACGGCCTTCGCGGATGAGCTGGCGGAGCGCGTGGCGGACGGTGGTGCGGTTCCAACCGCCGACGCGGTCGTGGACGGCCTGCGTCGCGAGGCCCGCTTCGCCTGGCAAGGGCAGCGCCGCCGCGACGGCGTCGAGCAAAGCGCGGCTCAGCCGCATGGCCGCGATCCGGAGATTGTGTGGCGAATGGCCATGAGTTAGATTATGCACTGCGCATAGCGATGGGCAATGCAAATTGCATAACGACGGACTGTGGGGTGCTGCCGTGAGCGGCGAGCAGGCGAAGCGGCTGCGCGAGGCGAGGATCGGCGCCGGGCTCGAGGATGCCACCGCCGCGGCGCGGCGCTTCGGCTGGGTGATCCCGACCTATCTCGCGCATGAGAACGGCTCGCGCGGCTTCGGCCTCGCGCGGGCGCAGCTCTATGCCGCGGCGTTCAAAGTGAACTGGCAGTGGCTCTTGACCGGCGAGGGTTCCTCGTCGTCAAATCTGCGTATCCCCGTTTCAGGGTATGTAGGAGCAGGCTGCGTGGTCATTCCCGTCGACGAAGGCATAGGACCAGGGGGGATAGAGGAAGTAGAGCTCCCGCCAGGAGTGTACGGAGACTATGCCGCCTTCAAGGTGCGCGGCGATTCGAACTACCCCGCCTATCGCGACAACGAGATCATCTTCGTGCGCAAGGAAGGCGGGCCGCCGCAGGAATATTTGAACCGGGAATGCGTGCTCGACACGGCTGATGGCCGGCGGCTGCTGAAGACGCTGACGCCGGGTTCCAAGAAAGGGCACTTCACCCTCATCTCCTTCAACGCGCCGCCGATCGTCGATGTCCGCGTCACCTGGGCGTCGCCGGTGGAATGGACCTATAAGCGTTGAATTTTTTTGGTTGAATACTATACGTTATGCATAGCAAGCAACCGTATCATGCGATGCGCATAAGAGTGGAGAGCGACCATGCAAGATGCCCGTCTCGCGCGCCAAGCCGAGCTCGAGCGCCGCTATGACGGGCCGATCCCGGAGGGCGAGCTGTTGTTGGCGCAGTTCGGCTCGGCGGCGGCGGTCGAGCTGCTGGCCGCGGCCGGTAATGCCGCCTTCTATCGCCGGATGCTGCACCGGCAGATCGCGACGATCCGGCGGCGCCGCGCCGAAGGCAGCGCCTATCCTTCACTCCTCTCGGATCTGCGGCTTTATCGCGAGCGCTGGCGCTATTGGCGGCGAAAGCAGGGCATCGCCCGCGCGCTTCTCGCAGCAGGGCGGCGATGATCCCCGCGGGGTGGGGAGTATGGAAGAGCGCGGTGGCGGGCTCACTTACGATCTTAGCACCGCGGGCCAACGCGCTGAAACGCGGCGATGTTCATGCTCGCCCCAGCTGCCTTCGGGACGCGGCGTGCTGTGCGGGTGGCGCGGCTGGCGCGGCTGGCGGGGGTCGCGGGGAGCGGAAGCCGAGCCTTGGGCGGGGAGGGGTGCAGGGGTAGAAAGGGTCAACTCGATATTTTGCGTCCCGCGCAGAGTCATCGAGTTCGAGCCGCAGGGAGCCTCTTCGTCCCTGCAAGCAACGGCCAGCATCATGCAAAGCACTTCGCACGCAATCCGTCCGAGCCGCAGCAGTCCCAAGAGTGACGATGTCGGGTTGCCGACGCTGATTCCGAACTTCGCGGGCTAAACGCAGGCGTCCATTGAATTCGCGATTGTTGCCCCTCGCACGAATAATGTTGTGAACTTGTTGCTGTTTGTTGACTGCTTAGCGCGGAGGGCTCAAACTTCTACTCGCGCAGACATCGTCTTCGGGGGACTTGTCATGGCAGCTGATACGCCATCACCATCGCCCGGTTATCTTCGCGCCCGGGCGGAGGCATTACGTGGGGTGCTCAATCAGGCGACCGATCAGTCCTATGCAGGAGAACTGAAAGCCGCCATCGATGACCTGGAAACGCGTGCGGCCGAAATCGAAGACCGCAGCGAAGTCGGAACGGACGACGGTCTCTAATCCGGAACGGATTTGAGCGCGACGAGAAGCTCGTCGCGCATGCTTCCAGAGAGGCGAAGGATCGCCTCTCGCTCGCGCAGATCGGTGCGGATGCGCTGAAGGGCGGCGCGGTGCCGCACGAAATTATCGTCCGGATGGGCCACGGCATCGTCGACGCCGTCACGCAGGTCGGAGAGCGAGTGCGGCTTGCGCAGAACGGCGCAGCCAAGCCGCAGGAGACGCCGCGCGAGATCATGATCGCTGGTCGTCATGACGACCGGGATGTGCCGGCGCAGGCCGTAGATCGCGAAGCCGAGACCGAGCGCCGGGCTCAACTCGAGGATGATAACGTCAGGCGGATCCTTTCGCAGGATGCGCAGCGCCCTAGGGCGGCATGCCGCGGTCGAAACGCGATAGCCGTCGCGCAGGGCATAGCGCACGACTTCCCACACATAGGTTTCGGGATCGAGCAAGAGAGCGTGCCGAGATGCCTTGGACCCCGATGTCATTCCCACAACTGTGCTGTCTGATCCCTCAATGGCAGTAAACGAGGAGGTAGCACGCCGGGGAATGTGATTATTGGGTCAAGGACTTGCGGCGCTGCGCTCACGCCACAACCGAGCCGAGCGTGAGCCCCTGACGGTTTCGCCAAAGCCGTGGGATGAGGCGCCGGTCGCCACCCGGACGAAGCCGGCTGGCCGCTCTCCCGATCTCGATGCCAGGAAGGATTTCTCATGGTGAAAGCAACGCGCCTCGGCTTCGTGCCGAGCGAAGAGCAGCGCGCCTTCGTCGCCGCCGCCACCGCGGTGGGGCTTTCTCCGGTGGTCATCTGCCGGATGCTGCCGCGGGACGAGAGCGGCAAGCGCGCGGTGCTGACGCCGCAAGGCCTCGCCCGGCATTTCGCCGAAGAGCTGGACCCCGACGCCATGCTGGCCGCCCGGCTGGTGGCCTTGCGCGTGCTGCAACGCGCGCTCGGCAGCGACGAGGGCAGCGCGGCGAGCGCGCAGCTTGCGGTGTTCAAGACGCTTCAGGATTGGCGCAGCCTCGGCGATGCCTCGGCGGCGGCGCAGCGCCTTGCCGTCGAACGGCTAAGCCGCGCCGAGCGCGACACCTTGCGCCAGCTTCTCGACAAGGCGGCCGAGTGCGAGGGCTGACTGGGGGAGGCGTCGGGCAGACCGCGCTCTGGCAAAATTGGACTCGACTCGGGCGCGCTTTTGTTCTTGTATTGTTCTCGCGACCCGTTTGCTGATCCGGCGCCGACGCCGGCTCGAAAAGCGGAGCGCGGAAGGACGAGAGCGATGGCCGCCTTAAGCACCGAGAATATGCTGAAGGTCGCGTTCGAGCTCGACGCGAATGACTGGCATGGGGTTCCGGTCGAGACGCTGTGGGCCGAGATGGTGTGGGATCGGTCGCCGCCGCAGGTGATCTTGATGAACTCCCCCTTTCATGCCGAAGGCGTGAGCTTCCTCGATACCGTCTTTGTGAAGATGGAGAAGGTCGAAGGCGGAGCGCGGTTCCTCTTCGCCGGCGTTGCCGCGCGCGGCGGTCATTCGACCTATTTCGTCCTGACACCGATGGAATGTCCGGAGTTCGAGAAATACTGGTCGCGGTTGGAAGCGCTCGGCTGCAGCTATGAGAGCGGAAATGGGCATACGGGCTACGGGCACAGGATGTTTTATTCGATCGATGTGCCGCCCGAGACCGACATCCATGCGGTGTATGCCGTGTTGGAAGAGGGCGAGAGAGACGAGGTCTGGATCTTTCAGGCGGGCAATATCGAGCACGCATGGTAGCGCTCGCGCCAACGAACTCTGGGGTCGCATGAAGCTGAGGATGACCGGCATCGGACGGGTGGTGGCGACGCGCGAACTGCGGCTTTCGCGCCGAACGAAAGTCACGGTCGAAATCGGCAAACCGAGAAAATTCCGCGGCTCGCCCGATTATTTCTGTCCGATCCGGATACGCGGCATGGGCGATGATTTTTTGTCGCGCACGGGTGGCGTGGATGCGATTCAAGCGCTTGAGTTCGCCTTGGTATATCTCGGTTCGAAGCTTTACTACTCGGACGAGGCCAAGGCGGGAAAGCTAACCTGGGATTACGGCGAGGTAGACGGTGATCTCGGACTTCCCTTGATGGAGGTCGCCAAAAAAGACGTGCTGCCGGAAAGGGTGAGCCACATCTATCTGTACAGGCCAAATCCTCCGCGGCCGAAGGCGAAGCGCAAAAGTAAGAAGTGACGGTACGCGTAAGCGTAAATAGGCCCGACCGCGCGGCGCCGGCGGGCCGACCATCGGCATCTTTCTAATATTCCCTAAGACACGGAGGCGTGAAAAATGTCTTCGCGACTGGCTGCGCGCGTCACCGGCAAAGAGCTGGGGGTGCGCCCGCGGAATTATGGCCATCTTCAAGGACTCGCCGCTCGTTACGCCCGGGCTCGCCTCGACGGCCACGCCGTCGTCAATCGCGCGACGCAGCAGCCGATCTTGCTCGATTGGCGACGGGGCCTCCGCAAGACAACCGCCCCGGGCACGGCGCCGGAAGTGCTGCTGTCGCTGCCGGCACTGCCGTCGCTGCTGGCGAACGCGCGCTATCTAGGCTCAGGCGAAGACCCGCGGTGCTGCTCGGACGTACGACAAACGCGCGGCTTCGGCGCCATGGTCGATGTCATCGGACGGCCAATCGAACTCTGGCTCGTTGCCAAAGAAGATGGCCGCGGCTGCCTGGTTTTCGATCGCGTTTTGTCGCGCGCCCCGCTCATTGCACCGAGAGAAGATGGCGGCGTTCTTCCCGATGGGCCCGGCGCTCGGTCCCAGGCACTTCATGCGGTGCTGGCACGCGCGCATCTGCCGCCGCGCCGTCAGGATGGTGGCGAAGCCGATGGAGCAGACGACGAAGGCGAAGTGGCGCCGACCTCTTCCGATGCATCATCCGACGCGTCACCGGAGCAGATCGCGCTTGGCCCAACGCCGATGTCGCAAAATGGCACTACCGGAATGTCGCCCAACATCCAGCCTGTTCTTCAGGGCGATCCGTGCGACGAACAATTCCACGACGATCTACAGGTATGCCGTAGCTTGCCTAACGAAACCAAGGAAGAGGTAGCAATCCGTCAGATGTGCTGGAAAAATGCTCAAAAGCGATATGCCGCCTGCATCGCGGGACGAAGACGCCAGGACTTGCCTCCGCTCGACACCTGGAGCGACAGAACGGCTTCTCCGCAGCCACGGAGCATGCCCTCCCTGCCGCCGTTGATCTTCCCCACTCCCCCCGGTCAAGGCACTGGTGGAGGTTTCGGTTTGCGTCCGTGGCACGCAATTCCGTTCGAGTGAGGCTCGTGGAAGTGGATGCCCGCTTTCGAGCGTCTGAAGGAATCGCGCGCAAAGGTGCTTTCGCTGACATCGTGCGGCTCAGAAATGGACCCCCGTTTTCGCGGGGGCGACGAATTCTAAAGCAAAATCAAATTATTCCGTCATTCCCGCGAAAGCGGGAATCTATCCGATCTCAAAGCGCCACGTTCGTCCACTCCGATCTCTTCATACACTCTTTCGCGGGCAGATCGCAGCACGAACCCGCTGCAGGATTTGCTGCTGCTGCTCAAAAAGCACTGCCGGGCGGCGCAATATGAGGAGTATGGGAAGGCGATCGCCCGGGCGATTCATGGCGTTCAGAGGGAATTGATCAGCCGGGTGATTGCCGAGCATCCGGAACTCGATGAGGAGATGGACGCGAAGGTCGCCAAATATGGGCGGGTGTTTTAGGTGTGAGACGGACTGGTGCGAGCGTGGCGTGGAGCGAGGCTTGCGGCCCCCCTCCCTGACCTAACCGGCGAAGCCAGTCCGGACGGTGCGGCTCTCGCGATTGCTGCGCAATCGCTGCGGCTCCCCGGGGACGAACGCGCGTGGCGCGTTCGCCTTGGCTTCAAAAGGGGAGGAGCTATTGGAGTTGTGAGGGGGCGATTAGCAAAATGAATTTGCTCTCTAACGTGCTGGGGTGAGCAATTTGTCGAGGCGCAGCCGGGCTTCGGGGTCGCCGGCGTCGATGGCCTTGCGGTACCAGCGCCTGGCTTCGGTCATATCGGCCAAGGCGCCGCGGACGCCTCGAGCTTGGAGAAAATCGGGATCGTAGGTTCCGCCGACGGCAGTGGCGGCGCGGGCGAGACCGCTCGCGGCCGCGAGCTCGTAGAATTGCCGCGCCGAGATGACGTCGCCCTGTTGAAGGGCGTCATCGCCGCGTGCCATGAAGAGCGCCGCGACGTTGGAACCGGCCGACGCTGTCGCCGACGCAACGTCGCCAGGCGGTGCCGATGCGGCGGCAGTCGCGGCAGGGTTCGGCGGTGAAGCGTCCAGTGCCGCATGCGCCGGTATGGCGTTGTCCGTCGCCGCGAGCATCTGCCAGGGAATGGGCGGCAGCGCCTTGAGCTGCGCGAAATCATGCAGCGCGTCGTCCCATCGCTTCGCCGCCCGAGCCGCGTTCGCGCGCGTCCAGAAAGCGGCGGCGAGGCGCTCGCCGAGCCGCGTCGTGGCCGGATCCTGCGGCGCGACGGCTGCGATCTGGCGATAGGTCTCGAGCGCGTTGTCGATGTCGGGCCGGTCGAGGCGACCGGCGGTGAGCTGCCGCTCGAACATCACCACCAGCGCGGAGGTGTCGACATGGCCGGCCGTCGCCGACGGCACAGCGGCGATGTCGGCGCGGCGCGGCTCGACGCGACCGATCGCGCGCGGCAGCTCCGCATGGAAGAGATAGAGCCCCACGCCGCCGGCAGCGACCCCCGCCGCGAAGGTCAGGGCCAGCAGGAAAAAGCGAGGCGTCGGTTTGGGCGGCGGCGGCAGGGCGCGGCGCCTCGTTGGCTCGGCCGGCGCGCGCGGAGGCTCGCGCGGCGCGACCGCCTGCGGCACGGCGCGGGTCACAGAGATCGGCGTCGCAGCGGGATCGGGGGGACGCGGAAGCGGCAGGCGCCGCGCAAAGGATGCCAATTCGGCCGAAACAGGCTCGCCTTCAGGGTCCGGTTCGGGCGCCGCGTCCTCGGGCCGAGACGGCGCGGTATCGGCGGCAACGCGCCACTCTTTGCCTGGCTCGGCGGCTGCGGAATTTTTCAACGCCATGGTTTTCTTGCCCCCGAAAAATCATGCGCGCACTCGCGACGCGGGCGCAAGCAACTTTGGCTCTCGCTCGCTTGTTGCGCGAATTCCCGCGCGCGGCATCGCGGCCAGCTTCCATCGCCGTCGTCAGGGTCGGTCGCCGAACCGGCGATGACTATTCGCGATTGAGCGCGGCCCTTCCGGTTTTCCGGTGCGGTCACCGGGACGGTGTTTGCCGACGCCCAACGCCCTTTTTCTGGGGAAAACCGAAAAAGGGAAGGATTTTTCTTCTCACCACCGGTCGTCATTTCGAGGTGCGCGATGTCTCCGCACTCGTCCCGATCCTGGCCGGACCCGCACCGGCTCGGCCGAGCGCTCGACCGCGCCGATGCCGAGGAGGATCTGCTCGATTTCGTCCGCCTCACCTGGCCGGCGATCGAGCCGGCGCGGGCGTTCATCGATGGCTGGGTGCTGGGCGCGATGGCGGAGCATCTGATGGCGGTGAGCGCCGGCGAGATCAACCGGCTGCTCATCAATGTGCCGCCGGGCTTCATGAAGTCGCTGCTCGTCAATGTCTTCTGGCCGGCCTGGGAATGGGGGCCGCAGGCGATGCCGGGAACGCGCTATCTCGCCTTCTCCTATGCCGAGGAGCTGACCAAGCGCGACAATGGCCGCTTCCGCAATCTCATCTCGTCGCCGCATTACCGCACGCCTTGGGGGCATGTCTTCGGCCCAGGCGACCAGTTCGGCCGGCGCAAGGTCGAAAATGACAAGACCGGGTGGAAATTCGCCTCCTCGATCGGCGGCGTCGGCACGGGCGAGCGTGCCGACCGCGTGCTCATCGACGATCCCAACAATGTCAAAAAGGCGGAATCGAAAGCGGTGCTGGAGAGCACCAATCTCTGGCTCACCGAGGTAATGCCGGACCGGCTCAACGACCAGCGCCGCTCCGCCATCATCCTGATCCAGCAGCGCACGAATGAGCGCGATTGCAGCGGCACGTTGCTGGCGCTCGAGGCGGGGTACGTTCATCTGTCGGTGCCGATGGAATTCGAGCCGCGGCGGTACTACACGAACGCGCTGGGCTGGCAGGATCCGCGGACGCGCGACGGGGCGCTCGCCTGGGAAGCGCGCTTTCCCGGCGAGGAGGTGGCGAAGCTTCGCCGCATAAAGGGGCCGTACGCATACGCCGGGCAGTATCAACAAAGTCCGGCGCCGCGCGGCGGCGGCATCATCAAGCGCGCGGATTGGCAGCTCTGGCCGCTCCAGGGCGAGGAATTCGGCGCGGACGGGAAGCCGATAAAGCCGCTGGAATATCCGCCCTTCGACTACATCCTCGCCTCGCTCGACACGGCGCTGACGGAATCCGAGGAGAATGATTGGTCGGCCCTCACCGTCTGGGGCTCGTGGCGCGATCAGAACGACGTGCCGAAGCTGATGCTGATCGAGGCCTGGCAGGCGCGGCTCGCGTTCTATCCGCTGCTGCAGAAGATCATCAAAACCTGCCGCAAGCGCCAGATCGACCGGCTGCTGATCGAGGCGCGGGCCAACGGCATCAGCGTGGCGCAGGAAATCGTGCGGCTGTGCGGCGGCGAAGAGTTCGGCGTACAGCTTGTCGATCCCCGCAAGGCGGGCGGCGACAAGGTGGCGCGCGCCTATGCGGTGCAGCATTTGTTCGAGAACGGTCTCGTCTATGCGCCCGAGCGGCAATGGGCGGAAATGGTGATCGGCGAATGCGAGGTATTTCCCAAAGGCGCGCATGACGATCTCGTCGACACCGTGACGCAGGCGCTGTGGTTTCTGCGCAAATCGGGACTGGCGGTGCTGGCGGAGGAGCGGCAGAGCGCGCCGAGCGGCCCGTGGCGGCCGCCGGGGGAGCGGCGGAGCGAGCCGATTTACGATGTTTGAGGCACCGCGAGAAAGGACCGGCGCATGGTGCTGAGGTCTGTCGCGGGGCGTGTCGCCTACGATGCGTTCGGAGTGCGCCCGCAGAGCTACGAGCATTTGATCGCGGTCGCCTCGCGTTATGCGCGGCGGCATTTCGATGGACGCACCGTGGTCAATCGGCAGACGGACCTGCCAATCGAGCTCGATTGACGAGGCGGCCTAGCGGAGGTTTTCGCGCCCGGCGTCTCGCCGGACGCGCTTTTGGCCGTGCCTCTGCTCCCGGCAGTGATCGCGCGCGCGCAATATGTGCAGGCGCTCCCGGATGCGCTGCGGCGTTCGAATGCCCGCAAACTGATCCTCTTCAGGGCCACCGCAATTCGCAGTACAGCATTAGGACCGAGCAGATTTTTTCAAATTTGTTGTTCCGCTCGGTTGAGAGACGCCAACGGCGAAGCCAAAGAAGGACGATCTACGGAGATGAGCAAAGGCGCACGATGCGAGCGAGCTTCTTCCGAGAATTTCGGAGGACAAGCTCTCGGCTTGCTGCTGGCGGTGACCTTGCTCACGACGCTCGCGATCGACTACGGCATGACGTGCAGCGACGGTATCTTCGTCGTGGCGGGGGTGCCGGTCATGGCGGTCGTCTGGATCGTCCTGTCAGCGTTTGCGGTCATGCGAGCAATCGATCGGGTGAAGCATCATCGCCCGTGTCGCCGCCATCCTGCCAGCGCTGGTCCCGGTGGTCGCCGTCGGCATGATCTGGCAGGGGTACTACGTCGGTGCATTGGTTCACTTCGAGCTCGCGCGTCCGGGCTATGTGGCGCGGATTGCCGCGGCGCGCTCGGCTGTTGTCGACGCCGACTTCGCGGGCGTGCGGCCGACGGTGGCGTTCTTTGCGTGGGGCGGCTTCCTCAGCAATACCTATGGCATCGTTTACGACGCAGGAGACGTGATCACGAAGCCGCTTCGCGTGCGGCAGGAAGCATGGCAGACCCGGCGTGTTCCGGGCGAGCTGCTGTGCGACGGCTCGGTGATGCCGTTCGGCGGCCATTTCTACTATGGCAGCTTCACATGCTGAGCGGGATGTCGGCGCGGCTGCCGACCGGTGCGTGCCGCGGCAGGCAGCGCCGTGTCTACCCACCTCATCCTAAATCCTTCTCCGCCCTCAAGGGCGGAGAAGGACTTGGAAACTGACATGAGCAACACCGCTGCGGTGATGACGGCCGGCCAGTGTCGCTTCGTCCAAGTTCTCGTTTAGCGCCGAAATCATCGATCCGCTGAGGCATGCCGCTTCCGGCGGCGATGCCGCGGCCACCCACCTCATCCTAAATCCTTCTCCGCCCTCCAGGGCGGAGAAGGACTTGCTGTGTTGCGGGCGCGAGCGCGCCCAGAGGAGCTCGATCATGCCGATTCCGCTGATGTCGCCGCCGCTCATGGGGCAGGGCCCGGCGCTGGGAGCGGCGCCCGATCCCGATCCAGCGCTCGGCGTGGTCGAGATCGAGGTGGATGACGCGACCGGCGACGTCACCATTCGCGACCCTGCTGCGCAGGAGGCTGCGCAGGACAGAGGCTTCGATGACAATCTGGCGGAGACGCTCGATGCGGCGGCGCTCGGCCAGATCGCCGAGACGCTGCTCCGCGGCATCGAGGCGGATGAGCGGTCGCGGCGCGAGATGCTGGAGCAGTATACGCGCGGCATGGACCTCCTGGGGCTCAAGCTCGAAGGCGATGCGGCGGGGTTTGCCGCGGGGCAGGGCGGGAAGACGATCTCGCGCATCCGCCATCCGATCCTGCTCTGGGCCTGCGTCCGCTTCCAGTCGGGTGCGCGCAACGAGCTGCTGCCGGCGGCGGGGCCGGTCAAAATCCGGATCGACGGGGCGGAGGACGCAGCGAAGGACGAGCTCGCCAAGGATTTCGAGCGCGACTTCAACCATTATCTCACGGTCAGCGCCAGCGAATATTACCCCGACACGGATCGCGGCCTGTTCTATCTCGGCTATGGCGGGACGCTGTTCAAAAAGGTCTATCGCTGCCCGCTGCGCGAGCGGCCGGTCAGCGAATGCGTCTATATGCCGGACCTCATCGTTTCGAACGACGCAACCGACCTCGCCAATGCGCAGCGCGTCACGCACCGCTTCGAGATGGCGCCCGCGACCCTCGAGCGGCTCAAAGCGAGCGGCTTCTATCTCGATGTCGCGCTGGCGCCACCGGCGGAGGCAGCGTTGGCGGCGCAGCCGGCCAAGCAGAAGGAAGCACAGATCGCCGGCGTTCAGCCGCAGCGCGAGCAGCCCGAAGACAAGCAGCACACGATCTATGAGTGCTACAGCGATATCGACCTGGCACCGCTCGGGCACAAAGAACCGGGAGCGCGCGCGGGACGGCCGCTGCCTTATCGCGTGTCGATCGACCATGACAGCCGCAAGGTGTTGGAAATCCGCCGCAACTGGCGGGCGGGCGATGCCGGCTTTGCGCGGCGCAGGCGCTTCGTCAAATACGGCCTCATCCCCGGCTTCGGCTTCTATGACTACGGCTTCCTGCATCTCATCGGCAACCACACCAAGGCGCTGACGGCGCTATGGCGGCTGGTCATCGATGCCGGCATGTTCTCGACCTTCCCGGGTGGCTTGCGGCTCAAAGGGAGCCGCGCCTCGACCAACGAGTTCCGGCCGGGTCCGGGCGAATTCCCCGAGATCGACGCCGCCGGGGTCGAGGATATTCGCAAGCTGATCATGGCGATGCCGTACAAGGAGCCGTCGGGCGTCATCCTGGAGATGATCCAGCTCTTGATGAAGGACGCGGCGCAGATCGCCGGCACGGTCGAGCTCGAGCTCGGCGAAGGCCGCACCAACATGCCGGTGGGCACGATCCTGTCGATGATCGAGCAGCAGACGCAGGTGATGTCGGCGGTGCACAAGCGCAACCATGCGAGCCAGCAGGAGGAGCTGCTGCTGCTGAAAGAGCTGTTCGCGGAGGATCCGGCGGCGCTTGCCGCGCTCAACCCCGCGCCGGCGCGGCGCTGGCAGGCTGCCGAAGAGTTCGCCGATCTCGATCTGGTGCCGGCCTCCGACCCGAACGTGCCGGCGCAGATCCACCGCATCATGCAGTCGACGGTGCTGTGGATGCTGGCCAGCGCGGCGCCGAGCCTCTTCAATCAACAGGAAGTGGTGCGCCGCATCCTGCGCACGATCAATATCGGCGATGCCGACAGCCTGCTCAGCGCGGCACCCCAGGCTGTTGCGGGGGCAGGCTCGCCGCCACCTGACTTCAAAGCAGCGGCGTTGGTGGCGGAGCTGCCGCTGAAGCAGCAGAAGCTGGCGCTGGCGCAGCAGGAGCTGCAGCAGCAGCGCGCGGACAGCGCGCGCGAAGCCGCGGCCGAGGCGCAGGAAGCGCAGCAGCGCCAACAGGACCGCGCGCTGAAAGCGGCGATCGAAGCGGCGAAGCTCGCTCATGCGAGGGAGAAGCTCGAACAGCAGCACGACGCGGCGACGGCAACAGCAACAGCGCCCCGAGCCGATGGCGGCGTCGTGGACGAGGCGGTGGCCGCGCCGGCGGGCAACGCTGCTGGCGATGGATCGGCTGAGCCACAAAGCGGTGGCGCGGCGTCGGCAGCCAATGCAACGCCGACGAGTGGCGCGAGGCAAAGCGGAAGCGACACGAACCCGGGCACGCCCAGCACGCCGCCCGCCTTCGAGGTCCGATTGCCTGACGGCTCGTTCGTCGATGACGTCCACAAGACGCCCTACAACCAGACGGGCCACCTCCTGGCGCCGGTGGCTGATCTTTCTCACATTGCTCAGGCCGGCAGGGAAGCCGGTGGGGACTATCGGGAGCTGCTGAAGAATCCTGACGGCGGATTGACCGCGCAGCAGTACATGGCAATCGTTCTCGGCGATCACTTTCGTCAGGGAGGTATTTTCGACTATCAGCGGGCACGGGACGAGGGGGTCAAAGGCGGCTTCAGACAATTGCCGCAATTTCGCCACGTGGCTAATTTTAATATCGGGTTGTACGCGCAACAGGCGGGGCTGCCCCTGGACGAAACCCTCGGAATCGCCGGCTTATACGCTTGGTGGAAGTCGAAGAATTACGCGTCCGGTGCGCCGTATGGGATCGATCCCGAAGACACCGAATTCATTACCAAGGGTTTTCAGGCCGGCGCGAGCGGAGTCTTTGACCAGCGGGCGCGACGCAATGGAGGCAGTTTGTGAGCAACAAGGGCGCATCTTGGTCTTGGCTCTGGCCGGGGCTTCTTTTCGTCGGCGTTGCGCTGCTTGGTTGGCTCGGACCTATCTTTGTGCTGCCCTTGTTTTCGCCAGATTCTTGTATGACTGAGATCAAGCGCCAATTGCACGACGTCGCCGGTCTCGATTTCGAGATTAGCGAGACGCAATGTGATCTGCTCGCAAAGGATGCGGGGACGAGCATCCTGGTCTCGAAAACGGGCGAACATGAAAAAACTCTGCTGTTCAAGTTCGGTCCGGTCGACGACGATTTGCTGCCGGCGATCCAGATCGACCAGCAGCACGCAACGATTCTAATTTCCATCTCGGATATTTCGTTCGTCTATTCGCAAAAGGATCGCTGGCGTGACATGGCGATAAAATACGACATCGGCCACGTCGAATTTCCCAGCGTGGGCAAAGGTCAAGACTCGGCCTTGCCGAACACAAAGTGATTCATCGCCAAAGGCTTTTGGTCCGCGCCAGGTTACGACCCTCAGACTGACGCCCGTTTCGCGAGCCTTGGCCGGGGAGGGGTGCAGCGGTAAAAAGGATCAACTCGAAGAATTGCGGCCGGCGCTCGCCGGCACCGGCGCCACGCGCGCCCTTCTCATCCCTGCCAGCAAAGAGAGTCGACATGACGATGCATCCATCGGCGCGCCAGAAGGCGCGGAGCCTGTTGCGGCGTCACGGCTATGCCGTGGGCGGTCCGATCAAAGAGGCCATCGCCGCAGCCGTGCACAAGCACGAGCGGCACGATCACAAGGGCCGGAAGCCGACGAAGCTGAAGCGCGGCGGCGCAGCGGAAGGCGCCGGCACACGGCTCCGCGCCGACAAGCCGCGCCGCGCTTCCGGCGGGCGCATTGCAAAGCCCGGCACCAAGGTCATCATCGTCAACGGCCATCCGCAGCCGGTGCCGGTTCCCGTGCGCGCCGCTGCGGCGCCGGCGAGCGCGGTCCCGGCGCGGCCGCCGGCCGCGTCACCGCCGGCGGCGCCGATGGTGCCGCGGCCGGCGCAAGGCGTGCCGATGGCAAAGCGCGGCGGCCGCATCGGAAGAGGGTCGCCGAGGGCCGGCAACGCGCCGCAGATGACGGCGGGCGCGAAGAATGCGCTTGGGCGGCTGCAGAAGATCAAGGCCTACGGGCGGCATTGAAGCATGCTGGGCGAGGTCGATCTCTGGCGCCGGCTCGCCGAGGCGATTGTGGCCGAGGTCGATGGCCGCTGCGACGGCATCGTCAGCGGCAATCTCGACGGGATCGAGCGCTATCGTTTCGAGACCGGCTTCGTGCGGGGCCTGCAATGGGTGCTCGACCGGGCGCAAGAGCTGGCGGAAACGACATCCCCGGAGCGCACGAGCGCGGAAGAGGAGGACGAGGATGTTGGTTAAGCAGGCGCTCGAAGTCGTCCATGAGCGCGACCCGCGCGGCGAGATCATGGAAGCGGTCGAACCTTATCTCGGTGATATCGAGCCGCTCGGCGCTTCGGTGATGGTCGTCGTCTATGAGCGGCCGGACCGGACGAAGGGCGGCATCCTGCTCGCCGACAGCACGCGTGAAGAGGATCTTTACCAGGGCAAGGTCGGCCTCGTCGTGAAGCTCGGCAATCTCGCCTTCGTCGAGGATGAGCAGCATGTCTGGGGTGCGGTGAAGCCGAAGCTCGGCGATTGGGTGTGCTATCGCGTCGGCGATACGTTTCCCTTCATCGTCGGCAAGCGCACCTGCCGCTTCGTCCAGGACGTCAATGTGCGCGCCATCCTGCACCGGCCGGATATCGTGCTCTGAGCAGGTAAACCGGCGCCGCGCGCGATCATCATCCATCGACAGCAGGAGAGAGCCATGGAGGCAGGGGACGCCGCCCTGACGGGGGGCGAGGGTGGGCTGCGCACGACCGACGCCGATTTGGAGGCGGCACGCCAGCAGCTCGCGGCGGAGCAGAAAAAGCGTGAGAGCGCGGAGCAGGAGCGCGACGCGGCGCGCCAGCATCTGCTGTCCGAGCGCGGCGGCCGTTTCGCCGCGCAGGAGGCGGCAGTGGCCAGCGCGTTTGAGACGGCCAAGGGTCGGCTTGCCGAGGCGAAGCGGGCCTACGCCCGGGCGATGTCGGATTCGCGCTACGAGGACGGCGCCGAACTGCAGGAGCAGATCGCCGAAGCGACGCTCGAGGTGCGCGGGCTCGCCTGGCAGCACCAGCAGCTCGAGCAAGCGAGGCACCAGCCGGCGCCGCTCGACGGGACCCAGCGGTTCGAGCAGGCGATCGCGGCGCTGCCGCCGGCGGCGCAGGATTGGTGCCGCCGCCATCCCGATTTCGTCACCGATACGCGGCGCAATGCGGAGGCGCAGGCGGCGCATTTCGCCGCCGTGGCCGAGGGATTGCGCGAATGGAGCCCGCAATACTGGGATTTCGTCGAGAGCCGCCTCGGGCTGCGCGGCGATGCCGGCGATGAGAGCGAGAGGCTCGGTGGGTCAGAGAGAGAGGCGTCGGCGCAGCGCGGCATGGAGCCGATCCGCCGCGCCGGTGCGACCACAGCGGCGCCGCCGTCGCGCGGCGCCGTGACTGGGACGGGCGAGCCACGCAAGCGCACGCGGCAGCCGAGCGCGGGCGAGATCGAAGCGGCGAAGATCTCCTTTCCCGATGAATGGAAGGAGAGCCCGAAAAAAGCGCTCGAGCTCTATTTCGAGAATCAGGCCGCGCTGAAGCGCGCCGGCCGCCTGTGATCTGAGGAGCCACCCCATGCCGCCAGCCCCGCCGCGCACCGCGCTCCGTGCCGCGCAACGCCCGCCGCAGCGCGATCTCAGCGCTCTCGGCGAAGAGGAGGACAGCGGCGGCCCGTTTGAAATCGATCCCGCCGCCATTCCAAACGACATGAGCTATGAGTGGCGCCGCGTCACCTATGCCGGCAAGGAGGATGTGCGGCACCAGGCGCGCGCCCATCGCCGGCACTGGACGCCGGTGCCGAAGAAGCGCCATCCCGAGATCGTCGGCCGCGAGGCGGCGCAGAAAGATGGCGAAGGCGCCATCATCGTCGATGGGCTGATGCTGATGGAACGGCCGTCGCTCATCACCAAGGAAGCAGCAAGCCTGCGCGAAGAGCGGGCAAAGGAGCGCGTGCGCAACCAGGTGAAGAGCCTGAAGCTGACGCCGGAAGGCCAGCTGCCGCGCGTCCGCGTCCAGGCCAAGAAGAAGTACAACATCCAGGTCGCCGAAGCCGATGACGGTGCGTCGAGCGCGGCGGAGGAGTAGGGCGGGGCGAGGAGAGCCTTGGTCGGGGAGGGGTGCAGAGATAAAAAGAGTGAACTGGAAAAATCACGAGCGGCGAGAGTGCCAATGGCGATGGGAAGGAAGCGGCGCGGCGATACAAAAAGAAAGACGCCGGCGCCGACGCAGCGTCCGCGCGGCCCAGCCGACGAAACTTGGAGCCCCGGTCCCGCTCGGCCGGCGAGGCGGGCGATGAGCCTGCGCTCGCCGCCGAAGACCCGCCGCCTCCGGCGCGGCGACTTGCCGAAGGGCGGCCCTTAGCTTTGCGGCATTCGCCGGCTTTGGCGATCCCGCCAGGAGCGATGCAAATCGTTTCGTGACGTGATTCGACGCGACCCTCGATCGATTCCCCCATAGCGCGGCGCGCGCGCCCTCGACCTCTCTCATGGAGCAGACAATGACCAATCCCACGGGTGGATTTGGCTTGCGTCCGGTGCGTCGTCGTGACGGCGCCGCCTGGACGGGAGCGCTCACCGCCGTTCAAATCGCGTTCAACAACACGCATGTCATCGCCAAGGGCGATCCGGTGATCTCGCTCGCCACCGGGTTCATCGATCTCTGGGCGTCCGGGGTGATCCGTGGCGTCTTCTGGGGCTGCGAGTATCTCGACCCCGTCAGCAACTACGTCAACTGGTTCAATGCCTGGAAAGCGCCGACCTTACCCGCCGGCACGCAGGTGACCGCCTATATCATCGACGATCCGGATCTGGTCTTCGAGATCAGGGCGGGCAGCGGCCTGCAGGTGACGCAAGGGAATGTGTGGAACAACGCCGCCATTCAAGGCATGGGCAGCCCCAGCGTTGCCGGGCTCAGCACCGCGACCTTGACCGGCATCGCCACGACCGCGTCGCTGCCGCTGCGTATCAGCGGACTGTCGCAGAAGATCGGCAACGACAACACGTCGCCGTCCAATATCGTCGAAGCCGTCTTCAACAATTTCGAGCTGCGTCCGGGCCAGACCGGAATCTAGCTGTCAGCTCTCAGCCGTCAGCAGAGATCCCAACAAGGAGTGCGTGATCCATGACCATCAACCTGGCCCAGATCAAGCAGGAGCTGTTTCCCGGGCTCCGCGGCATCGAGGGCAAATACGACATGATCCCGGCGCAATGGAAGCGCTACTACGAAATCGGCAATTCCGAGATGGCGATCGAGCGTACCTCGGAAATGGCATTCGTCGGCCTTGCGGTGATCAAAGGCGAGGGCGCGCCCACGAGTTTCGACAATGCGGCGGGCGACCGCTTCGTCTACAACCAGGAGCATGTCGAGGTCGGACTCGGTTACGCCATCACCCGCAAAGCGATCGCCGACAATCTCTACAAGTCGCAGTTCCAGCCCTCGAATCTCGGCTTGATGGAATCCTTCGACCAGACGAAAGAGATTCTGGCGGCGAACCTGCTCAACACCGCCGGCACCTACAACCCGGCGGTTGGCGGCGACGGCGTGTCGCTCGTCAACACGGCACATCCCGTCGACAACGGTACCTATGCCAACCGCCCGAGCGTCGATCTCGATTTCAACGAAGCGGCGCTCGAAGCGGCGAACATCCAGATCCGCACCGGCTTCGTCGATCAGCGCGGGTTGAAGATCTTTGCTCGCGCGCGCAAGGTGCTGGTGCCGGCGCAACTCGAATATGTGATGGCGCGGGTGTGGCACACGGAGCTCCGGCCGGGAACCACCAACAACGACGCGCATGCCATCCATGCGACGGGCTCCTATAGCGAGGGATACGAAATCCTCGATTTTCTCACCTCGCCCTTCGCCTGGTTCGTGCTCACCAATCGCAAAGGGCTGCTCTACCTGCAGCGCGAAGCCTTTGAAACCGACATGCAGGTCGATTGGTACACGGACAACCTGCTGTGCAAGGCCTATGAGCGGTACAGCTTCGGCTACTACAACCCGCGTTGCGTCTGGGGAACGTTGCCGACCGCTTAGCCATCAGCTGTCAGCTCTCAGCCGACAGCTTCCCCCCTCACCGTCCCGGCCGCTGCGCGGCCGGGCCCCTCCCTCTCCCGCAAGGGGAGAGGGGAACAACGGAGCTTCCATGTCACTTGAAGCAACCAGCGGGCCCGAGCTCGTCTATGGGCAATTGCCGCCGACGATCGCCGGCAGCCCGCCGCCCGACTACAATCCCGACCGGGGGCCTTCGGGCGGCGATCTCGCCTGGGGCGTGATCGATCCGCGCTACGGCTATAAGATCGGCGGCTGGATGAATCCGAACGCCGCGTTAGGGGGCGTTCAGCCGAACCCTTTGGCGATTCTCTTCGCTTCGGCGTCGGAGCTGCAATGCGTCGACCAGGCGCCGAGTACGGTTTCGACGACGAACATCGCCGCGGCGCAGAACGTGACGAACGGCACGCCGATGACGCTGGTTTCCGCGAGCGGCGCCGGCATCACCGTCATGACCTCGGCGCTTCTAATCCCGCAGACCGGACTCGTCGTGCCGGCTGGCAATCTGGCGATCGACGGGCTGCCCGGCCTTGTCAGCTTCGGCCAGACGGGTGCGATCGCCTGCCTCGACCCGACGCATCAGATCGCCCGCGCGGTTTCGATCACCGGATCGACCTCGGCGACAGGGGGCCAGTTCCTCGTCAACGGCTTCGACATGTACGGTCAGCCGCAGAGCGAGCTCATCACCGCCGGCGCCGGCGCGGCGACGACGAACGGCAAGAAGGGCTGGAAGTTCGTCACCGCGGTGACGCCGCAATTCACCGATGCGCACAACTACGCCGTCGGCGATACCGACATTTATGAGTTCCCCATCCGCGTCCTCGAATTTCCGATGGCGACGGTGGGATGGAACGGTGCCATTGTCGCAGCCGCGACCGGCTTCACGGCGGCGGACGCGACCTCGCCGGCGACCTCGACCACGGGCAGCGTCCGCGGCACTTATGCCGTCCAGGGCGCCAGCTCGAACGGGAGCATCGTGCTGCAGATGTTCGTAACCCCACGGGTGGCCGATCTCGCGGCGGTGACGCCGACGAACCTGGCGAGCCTCTTCGGCGCAACGCCGGCATAGGAGCCGTCAGCACTCAGCTTTCGCTGTCAGCCTGAGGAGGATGGATGAGATCGATCGTCTTGAGCAAGACGCTTGCCGCCGCGAGCGTCAACGATATCGCGCAGAGCCAGTCGCTTGGCGCCGCGGGGAACCTGGCGCTCAACGGGTCAGCCGTTTCCGGCGGCGTCGCGACGCTCGATACGCAGCGCCGAATCCTGATCACCTCGGCAGGGAACGACAGCGGAATCACTTTCACCGTCTTCGGCGCGACCGATCAGGGCACGGCGATCCAGGAGACGGTGACCGGCGCCAATGCCGGCGCCGTCGCGACCAATCAGGATTTCGCGGCGGTGACGCAGGTATCGGCGTCGGCTGCGACAGCCTCGACCGTGCAAGTCGGCACCAACAATACCGGCTCGACGCGCTGGCTCCTGACCGACCAGCACCTGACGCCGGGAAACATCTCGCTGGGCGGGACAGTCTCGGGCAGCGTCACCTACACGGCCGAGTACACCTATGACGACTTCCTGAATCTCGCGGCGGGCTCGTTCGCGCTGGCGCGGACGGTGGCGGGCCTGACGAACGCCACGACAAGCACCGATGCACAGCTCGGCTACCCCGTGAAGGGCGTGCGCCTCACGATCAATGCCGGCGCGGGAGCAGCGGCGCTCACCGTGACCCAGGCCGGCATCAAGCAATGAAATTCAGACTCAATGAGTGGCTTGAGGGCCATGGCTGGAGGCGGCCGTACAAGGCGCTCGGACGCGCCTTTCCATCCAAGGCGCGCGCGGTCTTCGACGCTGAGCGACGGAGATTGGCGTTGGGCGCCGGCCTCGGCAGCGCCGCCGTCTTGGCGCTGCTCGCGGAGAATTCAAAGGAGGCTGACGCACAGGTCCCAGGGACGCAGGGAAACGCGCAGCAGCCCTTCGCCCTGGTCACGAACTTTGGTGCCGATCCGACCGGCACGAACGACAGCACCAACGCGTTCCTTGCCGCCGAGCGGAGTCTGCCGTCATCCGGCGGCGTCGTTTTCATGCCGGCGGGCACGTACAAGATCGGCTCGAGCGGCAGCGGCGTCGCGTTCCAGAAGACCGGAACGTCGCTCTGGGGCAGCGGCAGCGGTGGCGGCTCGGGACTATCGAGTATCACGCTCGTCAATGCCACGGCGCTTGGGGCCAACTCGGGACCGCAGAAGCCGGTCTTCAGTTGGCCAAATGACACCTACGGCGCGTCGATGCGCAATTTCAAAATCGAGATGGCACAGGGAACGCCGCAAAATATCGGCGATAACAGTGGGATCATCGGCCTATATCTGAGCCTCGCCGCTCAGATCGTGATCGACAATGTGGTGATCACCGGGGGCGATCACGGGCTACTTCAGGTCAGCAGCTCCAATGTCACACTGTTGAATTGCTTGTTCCAAAATCAGACGTCTCGCTGCTGGTGGCTTCTCGGCTGCGCCTTCAGCTGCTCCTATGGAAGCTTCTTCTCGAACGGCTACTACAACGTCCACATGCGGGCACAGGGCCAGCAGCCCTGCTACGAGTGCCACATTTATGGCGGAGGCATCGATGAAAGCAACCAATGGTCAGCCTTCATCGAAGATGCCGACCGCTGCTCGATCAGCGGCAATTCGATCTGGACCGGGTCGCAGGGCGCGGTAAATCTCGCCGGTCCGGGCACGAACACGACCTTTGGCGTTCGCAGCTTCTCGCTCCATAACAGCAAGGTTCAACCCTATCAGCCGACTGGTACCTACAGCTCGGCCACCATTTATGTCGGATCCCTCGCGGTCGGCACAAAGCTGATCGATATCGAAACAAACCCGAACTCCAATACGCCCGACATCGTCGATTTCGGCGCAGGTACGCAATACATCGGCGTCAATGGACAGAGCAGCGTCGCCATCGTGCCGCCGACCTGTACCGCGACACTTTCCGGCACGATCGCGGCCGGCGACACATTGCCGTTCGTCTTCATCAACGCGAGCGTGACCGGCTTCCCGCATACGACGACTTATACGGTCGTCGCAAGCGATACGTCTCTGACGGTGCTGGCGGGTCATGTCGCCGCGGCGATCAATGCCGATCAGGCGCTCATCAACGCCGGTGCAAGTGCCACGTCGAGCGGTGCTGTCATCACCATTCAGCAGCCAGGGATCACCGCGCTCAGTACCGTGGTTTCCTGCACGCCAACCCATGGCGGCGGCGGTACCGAAGCGGTCGCGTTCTCGAACAGCGGCGACCTCAAATCCGGCGTGCCGACGGCAGCGATGTTTCAGGCCGCACCGTGGCCCTCCTACAGCTCCTATGGCGCTACGTCGCCCGTCGAGATCACCGGGACCGGAAAGCTGCCCAGCGGAATTCCGCTGGGCTTCATGGCCGATGTGACCGACGGCCGGGTCTACTACCTCGACCAGAGCGGGACGCCACGATACTTCACGCAAACATAAGCCGCGGGATGGCCGAAACTCTCGCGGCCATGTCGATCCCTCGGACAGCCCGATCGATGTCAAGGCACTCGACCGCAACGTACACGACGTCATTCACACCTGCCGGTGCGCTTCGGCGATCAGGAGCCAGCCCCAGCGGCGTTTGCTCCACCCAACGGTGGGGCGAGCCGAATTGGCGCTGGCGGCTCGGGAGGCGGTGCGGCAAGCGGCTGGGGGTGCCAGACAGGTTATCGTCTGTACCTATTGGCGACGCGCGATCACGATCATGGACTTCGCAAGCGGCGAAAATCGTCCCACCCGAACAAATCGCAGCTCGCAAAAACCGGCCTCCCCCAGCAGCGCGGCCAATGTCCGCTCGGACCAAAATTTGATGTGGCCGCCATCCCAAAGCGGATTGACGTGCTTGTCGAAGTTGCCACTGACCGCGATCGCGACGTTCTTCAGCCATCCGTGGTAAGGCGTCGACAAAATCAGCGTGCCATTAGGTTCGAGAAGATCGCGGCAGGTGGCGATGAACTTTCGAGGCCACATGACGTGCTCCACGACCTCCAGACTGACCACGACCGGGAACCGGCCGAAACGGTCAGCGAGCGGCTCGTAGGCATCGGCCTGGTAAAACCGGGGTAGCGCATAGGCTTCCCGAGCGAGGCGAATGCCGTCCTCGGACGGATCGATCGCAATGACCTCGTAGCCGAGCGCTGCGAGACAATTGGCAATGTACCCGCTGCCGCATCCGACCTCGAACACGCGCCGAGCGCCGATTGCGCTAAGAGCGCTCTGGACGGTTGGTAGCAGATAGCCGTGCGCATACCCGCGGCCGGCGATTCCGTAGTGGAAGCTGGTCAAATCGGACTTCAATTCCGCCACTTCGGGCTCCCTGCCGACGATCGGCGCTCTCTCTTAAACGACTTTCGGCAATTGGCGCAATGGTTCTGCTCGACGCGGCCATGACGGGCAGCTTCCAAATCGGCCAAATCGTGACCGTCGCGCCTCCAATCTGTCCGTGAGCGAAACTCACCATCCAGTGCCCGACCCGCGGCCGGGCTCACCACCACCGTCAAGGAGTACCCGAACGATGAGCAGGGATCGCCATAAGGAAGAGAAGAAGCCGCGCGCCAAGGGCGGCAAAGTCGAGCAAGACTTCTACAATGCCGAGCGCTCGCCGGCGAAGAAGGAAGGGGAGAACTCAGAGGATTCGTTCAAGCGCGGCGGTCATAAGAGAGTGGCGAAGCGCAAGCGCGGCGGCAAAGTGGAGGGCAGGCGCGGCCATCAGCGCGCCGACAAGCCGCGCCGCGCGCGAGGCGGGCATTCGCCGCTTACCGCCGCCTCGCAGGTCAAGGTCCGCGATGGCATGGATGAGAGCGGCGCCGAGGCGAGCCGCTACGGCGATTGATGGCGCCGCTCACCAGCGCGGCGCGCAAGCGGCTGGCGGCCAGAGCTTTCGCCGGACCCGGACGCAGCTTCCCGATCCAAGACAAGAAGCATGCGCGCCTTGCCATCAGCGGGGCGACACGCTCGCAGCATGCCGGCAACATCTCCGCCGCCGAGGCCGACCGCATCAGAACACGCGCGCGGGCAAAGCTGGCGAAGAAACGCAGCGGCCGGGCGGACGGCAAGAAGCCCGGCATCCGCGCCGACAAATCCCGACGACGCTAAGCCGGGCGCGGCCTTGTCGGCCGCGCTTGGTAGGCGACCGGCACCGATCCGCGCCCTCCCCGGCGGTGCCGGCCGCCGCCCTTTGATGTCAGCGAGCGCGCCATGACGACCAGCGGAACGACCGCCTTTGCGCTCGCCGGCTCGGATGTTCTCCTTGAGGCCTTTGAGCGCCTGCAAATCCGTGCGTCCGAGATCACGCCGGACCACGTCATCAGCGCGCGGCGGTCGATGAACCTGGTCCAGGCGCGCTGGGCCAATCGCGGCACGAATCTCTGGAAGGTGGACGCGACGCAGGCACCGGTGACGATCGCGCTCGCGCAAGGGGTGGCGACCTACGATCTCGATCCCAGCACTGTCATGGTGCTGGACGCCTATCTCCGCGTCTTCGCAATGGGGCCGCCGGTCAACCTCACGCCTGCCTTTGCAACAACAGGCGGCTCGCCCAGCGTGACCATAACCGAGGCCAATCACGGACTAAGGCTCGGCGAATACGTCAATATCGTCGTGCCGGTGGCACTCGGCGGGCTGATATTACAGGGCTTCTACCAGGTCGCCTCGGTGCTTTCCTCGAGCCAGTTCACCATCAATGCCGCGGGCGATGCCATGAGCACGGCTTCAGGAGGTGCGGTGCCGAGCTTCGCAACGACGCTGGGATCGGCCGCCGTCGTCGTGGCGCTTGCCGATCACGGCCTCGTTGCGGGGGGCAGCTTTGCCGTTCAGGTGCCAACAATGCTCGGTGGGATCACGCTGTCCGGGCCGTATACGGTCGCGACCGTCCCAGATGCCGATCATTTCACCATCATCGCACCGGCAGCGGCGGGAAGTTCCGCGGTCGCCTCCGAGAATGGCGGCCTCGCTCAGCTCGCCGGCCAGACGGAGGAGGTCGACCCCGTCGACCGAATCCTGACGCCGATGTCGCGCAGCGACTATGCGGCGACGCCGGACAAGCTGCAGCAGGCGCCTCCCACGGTCTATGTCTTCGACCGCCAGGCGGCGCAGCCGACGATCACGCTCTGGCAGGTGCCGGACAGCAATGGCCCTTATGAGCTGAGGCTTTACAGCGTGCGGCAACTCCAGGATGCGAATGCGCTCCTCGGCGAGAATCCGGATATCCCCTACCGATTTGCGGAGGCGCTCTGCGCCGAGCTCGCGCTGCATCTCGCCCGCAAGTTTCCGCCGCGACCCGAGAGCGGCATCACTATCGCGGATTTGAAGCTCGCCGCGATGGAAGCGTGGGAGGAAGCGGCGCAGGAGGATCGCGAGCGGGTATCGGCCTATTTCGTGCCGGATTTCTCCAGCTACTTCCGATGAGGGAGCTGACCGCGATCAGCCGTTACCAGCCAACCTCTATTCGAGGAGTGCAGCGATGCGCCCCCGCGGTCGAGCCCAGGTCGATCCGACAAATCCGCAAGCCTTTGCCGTCTGCGACCGCTGCCGGATGCTGTACAACCACACTGAACTCCGCTGGCAGTATCAGTATCGCGGCAACAGCCTGGTCAACACGCGGATTCTTGTCTGCAAGCGCTGTCTCGACAAGCCGCACGAATTCGCACGGCCGGTGATCCTGGCGGCCGATCCGGTTCCGATCCGCAATCCGCGACCGGACAACTACGCCGCCGCCGAAGGCGTGCCGCCGCCCAACCTCGCCGTACAGCAACTCGTCAGCGGGCAGAGCCTGCCGGCGCCGGCGACCGGGCTGCCAAACCCGCGGCCGGTCCAGTTCGCAGATTGAGCCACGCGAAGTCCCAGGCGTCGTCACGGGCTAGACAGCATGGTGCCGCATGAGCATGCAGTGGTCCGATCTCGTCACCGCCGTGGGTGCGATTTTCGAGATTCCGATCGTGACGGCGTCGTCATCGACGCCTTCCTCCGACACGAACTTCAACAACATTTTTCCGCGCGCGGTCGAGCAGGCGGAGCAGCGCATCTATCGCGAGCTCGATCTCATCACGACGCAGACGAGCCAGACGGCGGCGCTGACCACGAACAGCCGGAACATCGCGATCCCGGGTGGCATCCTCATCCTGCACGAGCTCAACGTGGTGACGCCGACGGGAGCGCAAGCGGATACCGGTACGCGGAATCCGGTGCAGCGGGTCTCGCTCGCCTTTCTCAATGCGGTCTGCCCCGCGGCGGCGGCGACGCTGGCTTTGCCGTCGATCCCGAAATACTACGCGCTTCTCGACGATGTCGATGTGCGGGTCGGCCCCGCGCCCGACGCGGCCTATGTGGCAGAGTTCATCGGCATCATCAGGCCGGCACCGATGACGAGCAGCAACCCTACAACCTGGCTCGGAACGAACCTCCCCGACCTCTTCCTCGCCGGCGTCAATGTCTTCATGGCGGGGTATCAGCGCGATTTCGGAGCGCAGAGTGACAACCCGCAAATGGCGGTCTCCTGGGAAGCCGCCTTCCAGGAGCTGAAGAAGAGCGCAACCATCGAAGAGGCGCGGCGCAAAGCGCAGAGCGTGGCCTGGCAGCCCTACTCGCCGGCGCCGCTGGCGACGCCGCCGAGGAGCTGATCCGGATGGCTGAGAGCTATACGCCGAATCTCGGGCTGACCCAGATCGGTACGGGCGATCTCGTGAACGCGTGGGGCCCGGTCGAAAGCACGAACAAGGCGATCGTCGACAACGCCGTGGCCGGCATGATCTCGATCAACCTGCCGGCGCAGACGGGCTATCCGACGGTGACGCTGGCCTTCACACAGGGCTCATCGACGCAGCAGCTCCCGAACCGGCGCATCGTCTTCACCGGCGCGCTCACGTCAAACACGACGGTCCTGCTCCCGCAGGGGCGCAATTTCGATTTCGATATTCAGAACTCGACGGCCGGCGCTTTCTCGGTGACGCTCGGCGTCAACAATAACAGCGGCGGCATCCTTGGGGCCTCGGTGGCGGTGCCGCAGGGCCAGACGATGGCGCTCTACAGCGACGGGACGAACATCGTTCCGGACGGGAACGCGGTGGGCGGTTCGCTTGCTGTCAACGGAACGGTGAACGCGACGAACGATGTGCAGGTGAGCGGCGTTTCCGTTCAACTCCCCAGCGGCATCATGCTGCCTTTCGGCGGCACGGGTGTGCCCCCTACGGGGTGGCTCAATTGCGACGGGTCAGCCGTGAGCCGGACAACATACGCGACGCTGTTCGGTGCGATCGGAACGACGTACGGGGCTGGTGACGGGTCCACCACCTTCAATGTGCC
>DATJTL010000485.1:0-3774 GCA_035503415.1 Xanthobacteraceae bacterium | reverse complement strand
ATTCGGAAGACGCGATAGAGCCCGGTGCGCCCACGATCTGGGACCAGGTGCCGGACAACATGACGGTCGAGACTTTCTTTGGCGATCGCGAAGCGACTGACCGGGCTTTCGCGCGCGCGGCGCATGTGGTGACGAAAAAATTCCACATCGGCCGCGTCACCGGAGTGCCGATGGAGCCACGCTCCGCGCTTGGGCAATACGATGCCGCCACGGACTCCTACATGCTCTATGCCGGCTCCGGCGGTGCGGTACGGCAGAGGAATGAGCTGATCCACGTGGTCGGTGTGCCGCCGGAGCGGCTGCGCGTGATCTCCGCCGATGTTGGCGGCAATTTCGGCACGCGCAATCGCACCTTTGTCGAGTTCGGTCTTGTGCTGTGGGCGGCGAAGAGAGTCGGCCGGCCTGTCAAATACACCGCGACACGCTCGGAAGCTTTTCTCAGCGACTACCAGGGCCGCGATCTGGTGACCACAGTCGAGCTGGCGCTTGACGACAAGCACCGGTTCATCGGCATGCGCGCCACCAATATCAGCAACGTCGGCGCGCGCTGCGTGTCGTTGTCGCCGCTGAGCAAGGGCTCGGGCCTTATTCCCGGCTCCTATGCAATTCCGGCGACGACGCTTCGATCGGTCGCCGTCTTCACCAATACGATGCCGACCAATGCGTACCGCAGCTCGGGCCGGCCGGAAGTCACCTTCGCCATCGAGCGGCTGGTCGATGAAGCGGCAAAGCAGCTCGGGGTCGATCGCATCGCGCTGCGCCGCAAGAATCTCGTTTCGCGGAAGGCGATGCCATATCGCAATTCGGTCGGCATGCTCTACGACAGCGGCCACTACGAAGAGAACATGGATTGGGCGATGGAGATCGCCGACTGGAAGGGATTTCCCGCGCGCCGCCGCGAAGCCAAACGCCGCGGCAAGCTGCTTGGCCGGGGGCTGGCGAATTATGTCGAGTCGTCGATCGGAGCGCCGAAAGAGCAGGCGCGCATCACGGTGCGGCCCCAAGATTCCTCAGGGCCGGCCCGTGTCGATGCCGTGATCGGAACGCAATCGAACGGGCAGGGCCACGAGACCAGCTTCTCGCAGGTGGTCGCCGATCTGCTTTACGTTCCCGACGAGTCGGTCAACATCATCTACGGCGATACCGCGGTGGTGAAAGTCGGCGGCGGCTCGCATTCCGGCCGCTCCATGCGCCATGCCGCGACAGTTTTCTCCAAGGCTGCGGTCGATCTCATCGCCAGAGGCAAGGAGATTGCCGCGATTGTCATGGGCACGACCCCGGAGAATGTCGTGTTCGACGACGGCCGCTTCAGCTCGCGTGATACCAATCTAAACTTCGATTTCCTTGAGCTTGCGGGCGAGGCGGCGCGTCACAAGTTGCCCGATACGCTCAAAGACGGTCTCGCGGTGGTCACCGACAACGAGATGCACGATCCGGTGTTTCCCAACGGTACCGCCATTTGCGAGGTGGAAATCGACCCCAATACCGGAGACGTCGCGATCACGCGTTATGCCTGCATCGACGACGTCGGCCGCTGCATCAATCCGCTCATCGTGGACGGGCAGACTCACGGTGCTATCGCGCAGGGTGTCGGCCAGGCGCTTTGGGAGCAAATCTATCTCGATCCTGACAGTGGGCAGCCGCTTACCGGCTCGCTCATGGATTACGGCATGCCGCGCGCCGATACGCTGCCGTCATTTCGGACCGAGATTGCCGAAGTGCTCTCGCCGACCAACCCGCTGGGCATCAAGGCCGGAGGCGAGGGCGGTACCACGGCCGCGCCGGCGGTTGTGGTCAGCGCGATCCTCGACGCTCTGGACGAGCTTGGCGTGCGTGACATCTCGATGCCGGTGACATCCTATGCGGTGTGGAAGGCGATCCAAGAAGCCAAAGCCGGCACCGCTTAAAATGGCGCGTCGGGCGGCCATTATTTCATATCCTGGATTTTGAGCCGTTTCGGAGTGGCCACAAGCACCGTGGCGTCGCCCGCACTTTTCTCGGAACTCTGAAGCCGCTAAGACTACCCGCGGTCACCAGCGGCGACGCGGGCCCGGGCGGAAAACAGTTAAGGGGAGAAACGCACCATGGCGAACAAGATCATAATCAGCTGCGCGATCACCGGCTCGATCCACACGCCGACCATGTCGGACGCGCTGCCGATCACGCCCGATCAGATCGCCACGCAGGCGATCGACGCCGCCAAGGCCGGCGCCGCCATCCTGCACCTGCACGCGCGCGACCCGAAGGACGGCCGGCCGTCGTCTGAAGCCAGCGTCTTTATGCAATTCCTGCCGCGCATCAAGCAGGCGACCGACGCGGTGGTGAACATCACCACCGGCGGCGCCGTCACCATGACGGTCGATCAGCGCATTTCGGCCGCCAATACGCTGTCGCCCGAAATGTGCTCGATGAACATGGGCTCGATGAATTTCGCGCTCTATCCGATGGCGCGGCGCTACAAGACCTGGAAGTACGACTGGGAAGAGAGCTATCTGCAAAATTCAGACGCCTACATCTTTCCCAATACCTTCCGCGACATCGAGAAGGTCTACAAGACGCTCGGCGAAGGCCATGGCGTGAAATTCGAACACGAGTGTTACGATACCGGACACCTCTATAATCTCGCCCACCTGGTCGATCGCGGAATGTTCAAGCCGCCGATTTTCCTGCAGTTGATCTTCGGCATCCTGGGCGGTATCGGTCCCGATCTTGACAATCTGTTCTTCATGAAGCGCACCGCCGACAAGCTGTTCGGCAAGGACTATATGTGGTCGGTGCTGGCCGGCGGACGTCATCAGATGAACTTCTGCACCGCCGCGGCCATGATGGGCGGCAGCGTCCGCGTTGGTCTCGAAGACTCGCTCTATATCGGCCCCGGCAAGCTCGCCAAGAGCAATGCCGAGCAGGTGACGAAGATCCGCCGCATTATCGAAGATCTCGGCTTCGAGATCGCGACGCCCGCGGAGGCGCGGCAAATGCTCGGACTCAAGGGTGGCGACCGGGTGAAATTTTAGGACGCAGCTTTCCGTTCATTCCCGCGGATGCGGGGCTGACTCGAGGGGCTGATATGAACACCATCGATCTGAAGGGCCGCACGGCCGTCGTCACTGGCGCGGCGCGCGGCATTGGCTTGGCCATCGCGCAGAAGCTTCAGGCCTCGGGGGCCGCGATCGCGTTATGGGAAGTCGATGCTGCGGCGCTGGAAATGGCCGCCGCGTCGCTCAAGCAGGGCGGCCGGCTGCACGCCGCCGTCGTTGACGTGACCGACGAAGCGTCGGTCGGCAGGGCGACCGCCGAGGTGATCGGCGATTTCGGCAAGATCGATATCCTGGTCAACAATGCCGGCATTACCGGCGGCAACGCCCCGCTCTGGGAGCTTGCGCCCGAGGTCTGGCGCCGCGTCGTCGAGGTCAATCTGGTCGGCCCATATCTGGCCTGCCGCGCCGTGGTGCCGCACATGATCGCAGCGGGCTACGGGCGGATCGTCAACATCGCTTCAATCGCCGGCAAGGAGGGCAATCCAAACGCCTCGCATTATTCGGCATCGAAGGCGGGCCTGATCGGATTGACCAAATCGCTCGCCAAGGAATTGGCGACCAAAGGGGTTTTGGTGAACTGCGTCACGCCGGCCGCCGCCAAGACCGAAATGTTCGCGCAGATGACGCAGGCGCATATCGACTACATGCTTTCGAAAATCCCGATGAACCGCTTTCTCGCCGTCGAGGAACTGGCGACGATGATCGCCTGGCTTTGTTCGAGCGATTGCTCGTTCTC
>DATJTL010000484.1:0-5693 GCA_035503415.1 Xanthobacteraceae bacterium | reverse complement strand
AGAATGCTCATCGGCACGTGCGAATGGATGCACTCGATCGACACCTCATCGATGCGGCTTTTCGCCAGGGCGGGAAAGAATTTCTCGTATTGCCGCCATTCATCGCCAAGGCCGGCTTTCCACGCGATATTGGCCGGAATGCCATAGCCGTAACAGATATGTACGGCGGACTTGCAGGGGACGCCTTCAATAGCGCGATGCAGCGCCTCGATGCCCCAGCCGGCGGCCTGCTCCATGTAGACATTGAACGCCGGCTCGTCGAATTGGATGACGTCGACGCCGTCGGCGGCGAGGCCGCGCGCCTCCTCATTGAGAAGCCCGGCGAACGCCATCGCCATTTTCACGCGGTCGCCGTAATGGGCGTCGGCGATCGTGTCGACGATGGTCATCGGGCCGGGCAGGGTGAATTTGAGCTTTTTGTCGGTATGGGCGCGGGCGAGCCGCGCCTCGCGTGCATGAACGCGTGACCGCAGCTTGAGTTCGCCGACCACGGTCGGACACATCGCCTTATAGCGATCGTTGCGAATTCCCATCTCGACTTTTTTGTCGAAATCGATGCCGTCGACCGCGACGAGGAAACCGTGCACGAAATGCTGACGCGACTGCTCGCCGTCGGAGACGATGTCGATGCCGGCGTCCTCTTGCAGCTTGACCGCAACGAGCGTGGCGTCGTCGATAGCGACGGCGAGATCGTCACCCTCAAGACGCCATCGCGGCCAGAGCTTGTTTGGTTCGGCGAGCCATGACGGCTTCGGCAAGCTGCCGGCGATCGTGGCGGGGAAGAGATCAGGTGTTTCAGCTTTTGCGGTCATGGCGATGTCACGGCGTGTCTAGCTGAAGGCCAAGCGTCTGATTACGTCTGCGATCAGGCGGCGGGCGGACGCCAGTCATAGAGCCAATCGTAGTGGTGCAGCAGTCGGGTGCCGCCCAGCGCCCGCATGGCTGTATCACGCAGCATAGCCCGCACGCCGCTCAAGTGGTAGCGGCCGCCGTTGCGTGCGGCGAGACGCACCACCTTCGAGGCACGCACGCGCCGTACCGCAGCATAGGTGCGCAGCGCCGCGGCCGGATCGTCGGGCATGCGCGCCAGACACTGCGCGGCGACGGCGGCATCCTCGATCGCCATGGCGGCGCCTTGCGCCAGATAGGGCAGCATCGGATGGGCGGCGTCGCCGAGAAGGGCGACCGGTCCGCGCGCCCAGTGCCGGATCGGCCGGCGGTCGTACAATGCCCATTTGAGCCAAGCCTCCGGTGCGCCAATCAGGGAAAGCGCTTGCGGTGCAAAGCGCTCCGTGGACAGGCGCGGCAGCAATTCACTGCGCGTGCCCGGCTCGCTCCAGCCGGGCGCATTCCAGTCATCGTCCATGATGACGACGACGTTGATCAGGCTGCCGCCTCTGAGCGGATAGTGCACGAGATGCGCATCGTGCCCGAGCCAGAGATTGATCACCGGCTCGGCGAATTCGGCGGCAACGTCTTTTGCCCGCACCAGCGCGCGCCAGGCGCTGCGGCCGGCAAAGCGCGGTGGTCCGCCATAGCCGAAGCGCCTCCGTGCCGCCGACCACAACCCGTCGGCGGCAATGAGCGCAATGCCCCGTTCATCGGTGGTGCCGCCGCGGCCATGCGCGGCAGCCGTGATGCCGTTCGAATGCACGGCGAAGTCGTCGACGTGCGTGCCGAGCTTGAGCGTGATGCCAAGTTCTTGTCCCGCCGCACCGGCGAGCGCGGCCTGCAGATCGCCGCGATGAATCGCCCAGTAGGGCGCGCCGTAGCGATCGCCGGCTGCCTCGCCGAGCGGCATGCGTACGATTTGGCGGCCGCTCTTGCCCTCGCGTACCCGCAGTGCCGCCGGCGTGACCACATGCGGCCGGAGTCGGTCCTCCAGGCCGAGTTCGATCAGTATGCGCGCGGCATTGGGTGAAAGCTGGATGCCGGCGCCGGTCTCCTCAAGCCGCTCGGATTGTTCGAGCACGACGACGCGGAAACCCTCGCGCGCCAGCGCCAGTGACGCTGTCAATCCGCCGATGCCTGCGCCGGCGATGACGACAGTGCGCGACAGCGTCAGGATGCGGGCTCCGCGTGATGCTCACGCTGCGATATCGTGCAGTGCGCACTCCGCCGGACGCGCCGCATCGGGGGCGAGCGTCGGGTCGTACCGGTACAGCGTCGAGCAATAGGGACAAACGTACTCGTCATCTTCGCCCATGTCGCAAAACACATGAGGATGGTCGAACGGCGGCTTTGCGCCTACGCACATGAACTTCTTGGCGCCGATCTCGATGACCGCCACGCCCGGGTCGTTATGGAAATGCGGAACGATTTCGTCGCTCATGCTTTACTGCCCGCTCTGGCGCGCGTATCAACCGCGCGCGATCCTAGGCGCTCACCATAGCGGCGCGTGGCGCCGAATTCCAGTAACAGCGCAGCCGCCCCACTTGGTTCGCGGCGCCGCGCAATCCGAAACACAAGTCGACGCATGCCGCAATTCACTCACGATGGTGTCGAGATCGCCTTCCTCGACCAGGGGCAGGGTGAGCCGATCGTGCTCGTACACGGCTTTGCTTCCAATAAGGAAGTGAATTGGGTCAATCCGAGTTGGGTGGCGACATTGACCGCGGCCGGCCGCCGCGTCATCGCGCTCGACAATCGCGGTCACGGCGCATCCGCCAAGCTGCACGATCCGGCCGCCTACCGCTCATCGATGATGGCCGAGGATGTGCGGGCACTGCTCGATCATCTTGCCCTGCCGCGGGCCGACGTGATGGGCTATTCGATGGGTGCGCGCATTGCGGCCTATCTGGCGCTGGCGGAGCCCCAGCGCGTGCGCTCGGCCGTGATCGCCGGTCTCGGCATCAGGCTGGTCGAGGGAGTGGGACTTCCGGATCCCGAACGGATCGCGCGGGCTCTCGAGGCTGCAAGCCCGGCGGAGGTGACCGATCCTACCGCGCGCATGTTCCGTTCGTTTGCCGAGCAGACACGATCGGATCTGCACGCGCTCGCCGCCTGCCTGCGCGGGTCCCGGCAGACGCTCGATCGGGAGGAGGTGCGGCAGATCACCGTTCCGGTCCTGGTTGCGGTCGGCAGCAAGGACCCGATCGCGGGCTCCCCGCAGGACCTCGCGGCGCTCATACCGGGCGCGCGGGCGCTGGTCATTCCCGACCGCGATCACATGCTGGCGGTCGGCGATAAGGTGTTCAAGGCAGGCGTACTGCAATTCCTCAACGAAAGGCCATAGCCGTTCAATGGCTTACTCGGTCTGCCGCTGACCGGGGTCATTGGGCCACTTTCCGCCCCGGGCTCCGCCTCTTGGATTTCCACTCGCGGGCGCCGATCTATGCTAGAAGGCGGCCCTCATTTTTGGGGCTTTTCGGGAGGCAGTCGAATGGCGCAGCATAACCCAAGGGCGGCCCTCGACACCGTCGATCCGGTGTGGGTGCGCGTGCGCCGCGAGGCGGAAGATGTCGTGGCCCGCGAGCCCGAGCTCGCTACCTTCATCTATGCGACGATCCTGCATCACGACACTCTCGAAGCCGCCGTCATTTACCGGCTGGCCGAGCGCCTCAATCACGGCGCACTCTCGAGCGGATTGATCCGTCAAGCCTATGCGGACGCGCTCAAGGACAGCCCGTCGATCGGCCAGTCGTTTCGCGCCGACATCATGGCGACCTGCGACCGCGATCCGGCGACGCGTCGGCTGATCGAGCCGGTGCTCTATTACAAGGGTTTCCACGCTATCGAGACCTACCGGCTGGCGCATTGGCTGTGGGAAAAGGGCCGGCGGGATTTCGCGCTCTATTTGCAGAGCCGTTCGTCGTCGGCGTTTCAGTGCGACATTCATCCGGCGGCCAAGGTCGGGCGCGGCATTTTCCTCGATCATGCCACCGGGCTCGTGGTCGGCGAAACCGCGGTGATCGAGGACGACGTCTCGATTCTGCACGGCGTGACGCTCGGTGGCACCGGCAAGCAAGCGGGCGACCGCCATCCCAAGATTCGCTACGGCGTCATGATCGGCGCGGGCGCGAAAATTCTCGGCAATATCGAAGTCGGACATTGCGCGCGCATCGCCGCCGGTTCGGTCGTGATCAAACCGGTGCCGAATAACGTCACGGTCGCCGGCGTACCGGCCAAGGTCATCGGCGTTGCCGGTTGCCCCGAGCCTGCGCATAGCATGGACCAGATGTTCCAGGACGAGGCTTGAAGCTGCGTGATTGCGCGGCTGGTTGGCGAGCGAACATCCGAATCGAAAGGACGCTAGCAACTCGATGAATCTAGTGTGATTTTGGATTTGAAATTCGCTGAGCGAGCGCGCAGCAACTACGAGCGCGCAGCAACAATGCAGCGAACTTGAAATCCACCACACTTGCTCTGTTTCGCTAGCGATTGTTGCCGCCGCCGTCGCGTGCTATGCGGCGTGCCGCGGAGGTGCCCGGTGGACATTCAACAAGTCAGAAAGCTCGATGCCTATCTCAAGAAGCTGTTCGGCAACGCGCGGCTTCGCGTGGTGCCGCAGCCGGGCGACAAGGATGCCGCCGAAGTCTATATCGGCGAAGAAAAATTAGGCGAGCTGAGCGTCGACGACGAGGACGACGATCTCTCCTATAATTTTCGCATGGAAATGGATATCGGCGAAGGCAGCGACCTTGATCAGGTCAAGCGCTTGAACGCCTATCTGCAGCGAAAATTCGACAATGAGGCCATTCGCGTCGTCCCGCGCGCGAAGAAGCGCGACTCGCTCGAAGCTTATCTCGGCGGCGAATTCATCGGTGTCGTATTCGTTGACGACGAAAAGAGGCGGCGGACCTATATTTTTGAATTGCCGATCCTGGATATGGATCTGGAGTGATTTGGTGGAACGCGGGGCTGCCGGCTGTGCGGCGCGACGCTGCCACGCGAACAAATCCCGACCGCTCAGTTCGCCTGCGGATGCAATTGCCCGATCAGGCGGTCGAAGCCGGCGGAGACGCTCTGCCAATCAGTGAGCCAGTCGCGGGGAAAGCGCAGCGTGACGTCGGCGTCGCCGATTAAGCGTTCCTGCATGCAGGTGCCCGGCACCACCCCGCTCGGCCGCGTGCAGCGGGCGTAGAACCGCGTGGGGTCGTCGGGGAGATAGACGAGGTCTTCGCCCTCGTAGGGCGTGCCGGCACGGAACGGGTCGACGGCGAGCCCTTGCGCGCCCGCCGCCGCTTGCGGCGCAACGTAGCGCGGATAGATGCTGCGCAGTCGTTCGGCCGGTGACAGCATTTGGCCCAGCGGGGCGATGGTCACGAATAAGCGGCCGCTCGCTTTCGCTGCGGCCGGGGCTGAAGAGTTGGCGCCGCCGGCAAGTGCGGGCGGCTCGCCATTGGGATTGGCATCCGGCCCGGCATCCGGCTCTTCGTCCGGCTGGGGCGGCTGCAGTGACGGCCACGAGAAGGCGAGATCGAGACGCTGCTGTGAGCCCGGATGGCGCTCGATCGCAATGCGGATTGCCGCCGGCGGCACTTCGAACAGGGTGCCGGCAATCGTGATCGGCAACGACGGTGCATCGAGCGCAATCGGGCTGCTCGGCCAGGTGGGCCAAAGGACGTAGGCGACGAAGCTCGCAGCGAGCAGCAAGGCGGCGACGAATATCATCACCGGCAGCAACAGGAATCCGCCCGGCTTGCGCCGCTCCCCCCGATTTCGTGAAAGCGCTACGTGTGCCATGTCATTTG
>DATJTL010000483.1:0-4118 GCA_035503415.1 Xanthobacteraceae bacterium | reverse complement strand
GAAGTCCGCGTGACGAGCTAGCGGCCAGAATGATGCGGCCTTCTGAACCGCCATACTAGCCCCGGCCGTTTTCCTATCGCGCACCGGAGGACGATCGATGGCGGAAGACCGCTGGATTGCCGAGACCCTGTTCGACGAACTAGGCTTCCGCATGGCCTTTAAGGTCGACAAGGTGCTCTACGAGATGCAGACCGAGCACCAGCATCTGGTTCTGTTCGAGCAGCCGTTCTTCGGCAAGATGCTCATGCTCGACGGCGCCACTCAGATCACCAAGAAGGACGAGTTCATCTACCAGGAGATGATGTCGCACGTGCCGATCTTCGCCCACGGCCACGCGCGCGACGTACTGATCATCGGCGGCGGCGACTGCGGCATCGCCGAGGAGGTGCTCAAGCACAAGACGATCAGACATCTCACCCAGGTCGAGATCGATCCGGCGGTGATCGAGTTCTCCAAGGAGCACTTCCCCGAATTCACCAAGCCGGTCTTTGCCGACACGCGTTTCGAAAACGTGATCGACGACGGCATGAAGTACGTCGCCCGCACCGAGCGGCGCTTCGACGTTATCATCGTCGACTCCACCGACCCGCAGGGGCCTGGCAAGGTCCTGTTCAGCCAGAAATTCTACACCGCCTGCAAACGCTGCATGAACAAGGGCGCCGTGATGGTGACGCAGAATGGCGTGCCGATTTTCCAGCCGACAGAACTTACTTCAAGCGTATCGAAATTCCGCAAGCTGTTCGCTGACGGCGGCTGCTACATCGCCGCCATCCCTACCTATATCGGCGGCCACATGGCCATGGGCTGGGCGACCGACAACAGGAAGCTACGGAACACGCCAGTCAAAGACATCGCCGCCCGCTACCGCAAGGCCGGCAGCTTTTCAACCAAATACTGGACACCCGAGGTCCATGCCGCAGCCTTCGCGCTGCCGCGGTTCATCGCCGAGACGGTGGCGAAGGCCGGCAAGGGGCGGCGATAAGTCTGCTTCGTCGCAGCTGTCTTCCGCAATCGGAGGCGAGACTACGTCCTACAACACGGCGCCAGCGGACTATTCCCGCTTCCAGATCTCGGCGCCCATTTTGGTGCCGCCAGCATAGGTCCACACGCCCTTCCAGTTTCCGCCATCGGCTCCGTACAGCGCCAATCCGCTTTCGTTGCCGGAGGTATAGGATACGGCGAGGAAGTCCTTATTGCCGATAGCGGTGCCGATGTATTTGTCGTTGCCGATCTCCCACACGACTTTAAAGGTATCCCCGGTCCGCGTGACCGTGGCGGTCCCCTCGTATGTGGAGCCGTCCGGCGACTTGCCTTCGACGTTATACGTGCCGAGCGGATCGGCGGCGAATGCGGCCGCGACCCCACACAACAGAATGGCTACAGCAAGCAAGGATCTCATAGCGGTCTCCCCCGAGATAAAATATGGCGATGCGCTAAAAGCGCCGAGTGTGAGCTTAGGCGGTGTGATATCCGCCCGGCAATTCCTAGATTATGCTTATGCACGTGATGTTCATGCAGACATCCTGTGCAGCAATGGAGGGACTTATGAGCTTCTTCCCTGCTAAGGACCCCGTCCCCGGCGACGCTCAAACCTGCGAGGCGATCGCGCAGGTGATCGTGCCGCGTTCAGTCGATCTCGGCGGCTTCCAGGTGCATCGCGCCCTTCCCTCCTCGCGATCGCGCATGGTCGGGCCCTTCATCTTCTTCGATCATTTCGGCCCTGCCGTGTTCAAGGTGGGCGCCGGCATCGATGTGCGGCCGCACCCGCATATCGGGCTCGCTACCGTCACTTATCTGTTCGATGGGGAGATCGTGCACCGCGACAGCCTCGGCACCGCGATGCCGATCCGTCCGGGTGCAGTGAACTGGATGACCGCCGGGCGCGGCATCGCACATTCGGAACGCACCGCCGCCGAGCACCGCGGCGGCGGCGAGCCGCTGCACGGACTGCAGCTATGGGTCGCCTTGCCGCTCCAAGATGAAGAGACTGCGCCGGCTTTCGCCCATACCGAAGCGGCCGACATTCCCGAACTTCAGGCCGACGGCATGACCTTGCGCGTCATCGCCGGTACGCTACATGGTTTGCACTCCCCGGTCGCGACCAATTGGGACACGCTGTTTGCCGAGGCGCGGCTAAGAGCCGGCTCCGTGCTGCCGCTCGACGCCGCGCATGAGGAGCGCGCCGTTTACGTGATCGCGGGCGAGGTCGACATTGGCGGCGACCGGTTCGGCCCCGAACGGCTGCTGGTGCTGCGGCCGGGCGACCTTATCACCGTGCGGGCATCGACCGACGCACATGTCGTCGTGGTTGGCGGCGCCGCCATGGATGGGCCGCGCCACATCTGGTGGAATTTTGTCTCCTCGCGCAAGGAGCGCATCGAGTCCGCCAAGGCCGACTGGAAGGCCGGGCGCTTTGGGATCGTCCCCGGCGACACTGCCGAGTTCATTCCGCTGCCGGAGTAAATTGCGACGGCACCTTGATCCGTTTCGATTGAATCGGATCAGGGTCTAGATGCTCCGCTTGAGCGCGATCTTTACAAAAGCGGTGTCCGCCTCTGCTTCATGCGGCGTTTCGCTGTGCGCGCATCCAGGCTTCGACTTCGCGTTCGGCCTCGGACTTGGCAAAGCCGTAACGCGCTTGCAGGCGCCCAACCAATTGTTCGCGGCGGCCATTGATGCGGGTAATGTCCTCGTCGGTCAGCTTGATCCAATTACCGAGGACCTTGTCCTTAAAATACCCCCAATCGAGTGCGATCCGATCCCAGTTCATCGTCGTCTCCTTTGACTCGAGGATAGACAGGCGACGCCCTTCACCCGCGTCGTTGCTTAGGCGGCGATGACAGCGGGGCGATGCGGCCTCAATTCGACGATATCGCGGTCATTCGACGAATAATTTTGGCGCCGATCGGGCGGCTATAATCGCCACAATCCAGCTAAATCTGGCGCACACACGCTGGGCGGCGCGCCTTGACGGGCGCGGCGTCCTCACCGATGACACGGTATGGCCACGCTCTCTCTACCGCAGGACGTCGAGCGACTTGCCAGTGCGATCCGCGCCGGCGACCGCACTATGTTGTCGCGGGCTATCACCCTGGTGGAAAGTAAGCGCGCCGATCACCGACAGGCTGCCGCCGCGCTGACCCAAATGCTGTTGCCGTTTACCGGCAAGGCGGTACGCGTCGGCACCACCGGCGCGCCCGGCGTCGGCAAGTCGACATTGATCGATGCGCTGGGTTCGATGCTCACAAGCCAAGGCCGCAAAGTGGCGGTGCTGGCGGTCGATCCCTCTTCGCGGCGCACCGGCGGATCGATCCTGGCCGACAAGACACGCATGGCGCGGCTCGCCAACGATGCCAACGCATTCATCCGTCCTTCGCCCTCCGCCGGCACGCTCGGCGGCGTCGCCGCGAAGACGCGCGAGACCATGCTCCTCTGCGAGGCGGCCGGCTACGACGTTGTGCTGGTCGAGACAGTCGGCGTCGGCCAGTCGGAGCTTGCGGTCGCCGACATGACCGATTTCTTCCTCGTGCTGGTGCTGCCAGGCGCGGGCGACGAATTGCAAGCGCTCAAGAAAGGCGTGGTCGAACTCGCCGACATGATCGCCGTCAACAAGGCCGACGGCGACAATCTCGACCGCGCCCGGATCGCAGCCGCCGAATATGGCGCGGCGCTGCATATCCTCACGAGCACGTCGCCAAACTGGTCGCCGCCGGTCGTTACCTGCTCGGCGCAAACCGGAGACGGCATCGAAGCGCTGTGGAGCAAAATTCTCGATCACCGCGAGCGGCTGACGGCATCCGGCGAGCTTGCAACGCGCCGCGGCGCGCAGCAGGTGAAATGGATGTGGACCATGCTGGAAGAGCGGCTGTTCGCGCCGCTGCACTCCGATCGTGCGGTCAAATCGGCGTTGTCGCGGATCGAGCCCAACGTTGCCGCAGGCCTCACCGCGCCGGCGGCAGCCGTTGAAGAGATCGCGGCAATCTTGAAGATTTGACCGATGCGCGTCCTGCTCGCCGGCTTTGGCCCTTTCCCTGGCGCGCCGTTTAATCCGAGCGCGGCGTTGATGCAGAGATTGGCTCGCCGGCGGCGGCCGGCACTGGCCGGGCTCTCGCGCCACG
>DATJTL010000482.1:0-6693 GCA_035503415.1 Xanthobacteraceae bacterium | reverse complement strand
CCGTTGATCGAGCTCGATCCGCCCATCACCTTGCCGCGCGGCTGGATCACCTGGCGGTTGTTCAGCTCGGGTTCCGGCTCGGTCTTGTAGAGCCAATTGACCTTGGCATCGGCGAACAGCTTGGCGTAGCCGAGCGGAATGTGAATCCAGATATTGCGGTCTTCGCCGCCGGCCTCGAGCAACAAGACGCGATGGCGACCCGAGGCGGTCAGCCGGTTGGCGAGAACGCAGCCAGCGGAGCCAGCGCCAACGATGATGTAGTCGAAGTGCTTAGCCTGCGGGATTTCAGTCATGGGCGGAAATCGGAGGTCAGAAGCCTGACGTCAGAATACACGAAGCGAAAATGCCGTACTACCGGCCTTTCGCGCCGTAATTTTCGGCTCCCGCTTGCTGATTTCCGACGTCCGGTTTTCTACCGCGCGAGCCACAGCGGTACGCGCCGCAGCGCGTCGGCACGCGCGGCGGGATTGGTGCCGCGACGCACCCGCCCGGGTGGATCGGCGACGCCGGAGGGCTCGGTGCGCGGCCGCGCCAGGCTATTGGCGCGGTCGAAGTCGTGACCGGCCCCCGGATAAACGACGATCTCGGCGCGGGCGCTACGTCCGCGCGCGCCGGCGACCATCTGCTCGCAGGTCGACGCGAGCGTCGACTCATCGGCTCCCCCAATCAGGATCAGGGTCGGAACGCGCGCGCTCCACGCGGTCTGGTGCAGGCGCGCGCAGCCCGGATAGAGCGCCACCGCCGAGCGGAAATCGGCGCCGCTATCACGTGGCGTCGCATTCGGCCGTACTGTCCACAGCGCCGCTATCGCGCCGCTCGACCAGCCGAGCAGCGAAATACGATCCCGCCGCACGAAATTCTGTGTTTGCAGCCAGCGCCGCGCCGCGTTGGCGTCGGCGACCCGCTCGCGCGAAGCGCGAACCTTGGGCTCCCGCAGCCGGCACTGCGCGCCGACCCCGCGCGAGCCGAAGGAATCGGGAAAGATCACCACAAAACCCTTGGCGGCTAGCACCGTCGACCACTCGCCATACACCTCGGCATTCGTGGTTGGGCGGCCCTCCAGCCCCCCGCAATCGTGCAGCGCGACGACGGCCGGGAACGGCCCGGTACCCTGCGGCCGGTAGAGCGTCGCACGCAGTGTCAGGTTGCCTTCGGGAATATTGACCGCTTCCGCCGCGGCGCCGGCAGTAGCCCACAGCGCCGCGCCGGCAAGCGCGGAAACAAAAGCTTTGCAATGCATGGCACTAAATTCGTTCGACGCCCGTCACTTAGCATAGCACAACGCGAAAGTGCGGCGCAGCACGCGTGCGATCACAAATCGGAGGGTTTCGCCGCTGTGGCGGAGTGATTATGTTGGTGGCCGTCGTTTGGCGAAGCCGCAAAGGGAGAGATCGAATTGCTCAATCGCACCGATCGGCCGGCTCCGATGCCCGGGGAGGCTGAGGTCAAATATCTCGACGGGGATTTTCGCGTGATTAGGCCCGGCGCCTTCGTGCGCTGTGCCGTCACCGGCGTGGAAATCCCGCTCGAGGAGCTGCGATATTGGAGCGTCGATTTGCAGGAAGCCTACGCCTCGCCGGAAGCCGTCATGCAGCGGCATGTCGGCGGATATGCGCGCAAGAATTAGACAGCAAAACGCTTGAGGATCCTTGCGCCCAATTGGGCGAATAGACGAATTCGCCGCGCACGACGCGAGCGCAAGGCGGCTTTAGCGTGGCAATTCTCGCCGTAGCGCTTTGAGCACGAGTTCGCGGAACGCCTCCTCTTCGTCAATGACGAGCCGCACCGGTAACGTGCCGGCGCGGGCGGCGAGCGCGGCCAGTTGGGGGGCGCCGGAAAAGCGGACGTGGTCCTTCTCGGTGGTCAACAGCATGAGATTTCTGCTGTCCGCCAGAGCCAGCAGCGTCTGCGCCTCCGCAGCGGTGTAGCGATGATGGTCGGCGAATTCTTGCCTTTCAACGATCGTGATGCCGGCCTCAGCAAGCGTTGAAAAAAATTTCTGCGGATCGGCAATGCCGGCAAACGCCAGGATATTGCGGCCGCGCAGCGCCGCGAGTTGTTGGCGATCGGGCTCGAGGCGGCCATGGAAGATCGCAAGACCGCGGCGGCGACCCACTTCGGCGATCGTGGCTGAGCCATCGTCCGCTCCGACGATGACGAGGGCCTGTGCGCGCGCGATCTGCGTGCGAAGCGGCGCGCGCAGCGGACCAGCCGGAAAAATGCGGCCGTTGCCGATACCGCGGCGCCCGTCGACAACGAGGATCGAAAGGTCCTTATGCAGTGACGGGTTTTGAAAGCCGTCATCCATGACGATAACGCCGGCGCCGCCGTACCGCGCCGACTTCGCTCCGGCGACACGGTCGCGTGCCACGATGGTCGGGGCAAGGCGGGCAAGCAGCAGCGGCTCGTCGCCGACATTGACCTCGGTATGGACCGAAGGATTGACCAGCACCGGGCCGGCGAGCTTGCCGCCATAGCCGCGGCTGAGGAAGAATGGCCGCTCGTGGGCGGCGAGCAGAAGCCGCGCCACCGCAAGCGCCGCCGGCGTCTTGCCGGCACCGCCGACCGTCAGATTGCCGAGGCAAATCACTGGCACGCCGGCGTTGTAGCCGGCCGCCTGCATACGCAAGGCCGCTGCCGCTCCGTAGATCGCCCCAAAGGGGCTGAGCAGGCGGCCGTGGCCGGGCTTCCACCAAAACGACGGCGCGCGCATCAATGCTTCATCCGCAACCGAGGACGCCGCTTTGCAGCGACGATCCATATTACGATGCGCGCTGTTCGAGCCGAAGCTGCATCAGATAGGGATCGAGCGCGGCTAGCGTTCGCTCGAGCGCGCCGGAGAGCCTGTCCACCGTCTGTGCGCCAGCCTTGGCGACAGTGCCGCGTGCCTCCGGATCGGCGAGCCAGGCGCCCAGGTGCGTAATCAGTGCCTCCTCGTCGGCGACCTGTTCGGCGCCGTGGGCGTCGTCGAGGTTTGCGTAGATTTCGGCAAAATTCCAGACATCGGGACCGTGCAGCACCGCTGCGCCGAGCCGGATCGGCTCGATGGGGTTCTGGCCGCCGTGGCTCGCGAGCGAGCCGCCCATGAACACGATCGGTGCGATGCTGTAGACTAGGCCGAGCTCGCCGAGCGTGTCAGCGATGTAAATGTCGACGTCGCGCTTGGGCAGATCGCCGCGTGAGCGCAGCCCGACCGAGAGCCCGGCCACGCTGGCGATTTCGGCGATGCTTGGCCCCCGCTCGGGATGTCGCGGCACGATGACGGTCAGCAACGTCGGATATTTGGCCCGCAGCCGCCGATGGGAGGCGATGATGGTGGTTTCCTCGCCCGGATGCGTGGAGGCGGCGGCAACGACTGCACGTAGACCGATCAGCGCGTTAAAGCGGTGCAGCGTCGGCCGGTCGACTGGCGGGGCGGGCACATCGAGCTTCAGATTGCCGGTGGAAGAGACACGCGGGGCGCCGAGCCGCGAAAAGCGCTGCGCATTGGCGGGCGATTGAGCAAGGCACAGATCGAAGCGGCCCAACAGCGCGGAAATCGCGCCGGGAATGAGCCGCCAGCGGCCGAACGAGCGTTGCGAGACCCGGCCATTGACCAGGATCAGCGGGATTTTGCGCGCGGCGCAGCCGAGTATGAGGTTCGGCCAAAGGTCGGATTCAACGAACAAGGCGAGGTCCGGCCGCCAGTGATCGAGGAAGCTCTGTACGAAGGACGGTGAATCGAGCGGCACGAATTGGTGGATCACCCCGTCCGGCAGGCGGCGTTCGGCGAGCGACGCCGAGGTCACGGTGCCCGAAGTCACAAGCACGGCGAAATCCTGGGCGCGGATACGCTCGATCAGCGGAACCACGGCGAGCATTTCACCGACGCTGGCGGCATGCAGCCAGATCAAGGGCCCGCGCGGCCGTTCCTGGCTCGCCTGGCCGCGGCGTTCGGCGAGCCGCGTCGGGTGCTCCTTGCCGCGGCCGAGCCGCTCGGCAAGCAGGCGCGGTGCGAGCGGCGTCGCAACACGGGTTGCCGACCGGTAAAGGCGCAACACCACCGGCAGTCGATCGGGCAAACTCACCACTCCCCAACGTGGCTAAACGGCACGGTCGACCTTGTGGCCCCCTCACGCGACCAACCGCTCAAACCATGCGCACTCTGCCACGTCCGTGGCGGCACGTCAGGTGGGGAAGTCAATGAGGACCACTAGGCAGTTCCCGCCGGATCGAGCAGGCGGTGCAGATGCACAACGAAATAGCGCATCTGCGCATTGTCGACGCTGGCTTGCGCTTTCGCCTTCCAGGCCGCGTACGCGCTTGCGTAGTTCGGAAATATGCCGACGATGTCGAGTTTCTCCAAATCCTTGAACTTGCTGCCGTCGACACTCTCCAATTCTCCGCCGAAGACAAGATGGAGTAATTGTTTTGCGGGTTTTGCATGTGAGACGGTTTCGGGCATGCGGCTATATCGGTTTGAACGGCTCACGCCTTACGCGATCGGCGGCGGCGCGAGCCGGGGATCCTTCAAGATTTGAATGAGCGCCGCGTGCCGGTTGCGCCCGGCGGCGACAAGCATCCCGTGCCGTGGCACGGCACGATTATAGGTCAGCGCCTCGCCGCTGAACGGAGTAAGCGCGCCGCCGGCTTCGTGCACCAAAAGATCGGCGGCCGCAAGGTCCCAGTCGTGACTGCTGCCGCCGGCGATGGCAGCCTCGAGCGATCCTTCGGCGACGCGGGCGAGCCGCAGCGCCAGCGAATGTACGCGCGGCATGGTGGCGAATGGCGGGGCGATCGCGGCAAGCCGTTCGAGAAAATTCTTCGGTCCGGCGACGCGCATGTCCGCAAGCCCGGCGCCGGGACTGGCCGCGATCGCGGCTCCATTGCGGGTAGCGCCTTTACCGGCAACCGCCATGAAGAATTCGTCGGTCACCGGCGCGAACAGGCAGGCCGCGATCGGCCGTCCGTTCTCCACCAGCGCGGCCGACACTGCCCAATCCGGTAGCCCGGCGATATAGCCCCGGGTGCCGTCTATCGGATCGACAATCCAGACGAGCCGCGCTGTGAGCCGTGACGGATCGTCGGCGCTTTCCTCCGACAGCCAGGCGATACTGTGCTCCGCGGCGCACAGCCGTTCGCGCAGCAGGGCGTCGACGGCGATGTCGGCCTCGCAGACCGGCGAGGAGGCGCCTTTGGTCCAGTTCTTCAGCGGGGTGCCGAACATGGATAGCGCCAGCTGGCCGGCCTCACGGACGGAGGCGGCCAAGCGATCGACGGCGGTGTCGAGTGTCTCAACGGCCGGCAACAGTGAGACCCTCCAGGCGTAGTGTCGGCGCGTTGGTGCCGTAGCGGAAGACGAGATCGTTGGCCGGTTCCAGGCTCTTGAACAGGTCCAGCAGGCGTCCGGCAATCGTCACTTCGCTCACCGGATACGTCAACTCGCCATTTTCGATCCAGAAACCCGAGGCGCCGCGGCTATAGTCGCCGGTTACCAGATTGACGCCCATGCCGATCAGGCTGGTGACGAAGAAGCCGTCCTTGATTTCGCCGATCAATTCTTTCGCGGTCTTGGTGCCGGGCGTCAGATGCAGATTGCTCGGGGCGGGGGAGGGCGTTGACGACACGCCGCGCTGGGCGTGCCCGTTGGTTTCCAGATCAAGTTCGCGCGCGGTGGCGCTGTCGAGCAGCCAGGTCTGCAGCACCCCGTCCTCCACGATTTTCTGCACACGTGCGGCGACACCCTCGGCGTCGAATGGCCGCGAACGCAGGCCGCGCTTGCGCAGCGGATCGTCAATAATGTCGATGCCGCGAGGAAATATCTGGTCGCCCCGCTTCTCGCGCAAAAAGCTCGTCTTACGCGCGATCGCGCTGCCGTTGGCCGCACTCGCGGCGTGGCCGACGAGCGAGCCGGCGATGCGCGCATCGAACACCACCGGCACCGGGCGGGTAGCGACTTTTCGCGGATTGAGCCGTTTGACCGCTCGCTCGCCGGCGCTGCGGCCGATTTTCTCTCCGCTTTCGAGATCGGTTGCGTGCAGCGTTGCGGTGTAATCGTAGTCGGTTTCCATGCCGGTGCCGCTGCCGGCGATCGCCGACATCGAAATCGAGTGGCTGGAGGAGAGTGTGGCGCCGCGAAAGCCGTGGCTGGTGACCAGAACCATGCCGCCGATGCCCGATGAGGCCGACGCGCCGCCGGACTTGGTGACGCCGGTAACCGCCAGTGCCGCCGCCTCCGCCTCGCGCGCGCGTTCTTCCAATACTTCGACCGAGGCCATGTCGGGATCGAGCAGATCCAGCGCCGGAAACTGACGCGCCAGAAGCGCCTCGTCGGCCAATCCGGCGAAGCGGTCCTCGGGCGCCGCGCGCGCCATGGCGACCGCCCGCTCGGCCAGCGCATCAAGACCATCGGCCCTGATGTCATTTGTCGACACCACTGCCTGTCGCTTTCCGATCAGGACACGCAAGCCGACGTCGTCGCCCTCGGCCCGCTGCGATTCCTCTACCGCCCCATCGCGTACGTCGACCGAAAGCGAGATGCCGCGCACCGCAATGGCGTCAGCTTGGTCCGCGCCCGCGCGCTTGGCGGCGGCGACCAGACGTTCGGCGAGATCGGACAATGCGGATTGATCGAGGAGAGATGACATTTGCAAATAAACTCGTTTGCGGCGGCGCAGGCACGGACGTTGCCAGGCCGGATTTGGCCAATACGGA
>DATJTL010000481.1:0-5509 GCA_035503415.1 Xanthobacteraceae bacterium | reverse complement strand
GCGGCGCTCATGAATAGGTTCGGCCTTTCCAGCTCACTTTGCCACGCCAGCGGCGGCGTACGCTATCGAGCGCCATCAGCGCTCCGATTGTATAGCCGAGCGGGAACAAAAATCCGTAGTAGAAGGGTATGCGAAAGTGGCGCGCAGCCGCCAGATGCAATCCGAACGCCGCCGCCGAGCCGATGCACGCGGCGAGCAGAGCGAGTCCGGCGTACTGCACGCCCTGCGCCCATGCGGCTGCGTCGATGATCGGCATTGCCACGGCGGCCCAACTCAGCAGCACGGCGGCGACGGCCAGTGTCACGGTCGCGCGGGGGCCGCCGAGCGTATCGACCAGGTTCTTGGCCAGTCCCGGCCATAATGTTCGCCACCCGGTATACATTCGCGTCGAAACCAAATCTTCGCCACCCATCAACAACACTGATCGGCCGGATTGCTTGAGCAGGCGCGCGAATTCCAGGTCCTCACAGATCGCGATCGAGACAGCGGCATGCCCGCCCGCCGCCTCGTAGGCCTCCCGCCGCATCAGCATGAATTGCCCGGTCGCGGTGACGCCGCTGCCGGAACGCGCCTGCAGCGCGCGCAGATCCTGGATGAATGACAGAAGAATGAGGCCGCAGGGAAGGATCAGCCGCTCGGCGAAGCTCTGCAGTTCCTGGCGCGGTGCGAGTGACAGGAGATCGAGCTTTCGCGCCTGCGCGGCGCACACGGCGCTTGAGATCAGCCCGCTTTCGCCCCAAACGTCGGCGTCAATGAAGCACAGAAATTCGTTGTCGGGCGCGGCGCCCCGTGCGCCGATCCAGCAGGCGTGCGATTTGCCGGTCCAGCGCGGCGGCAGCGGCGGGCTCGTCAGCAAAGATAATTGCGGGTGCCCTGCGGCGATCGCCCGCACGATTGCAGCAGTATCATCGGTGGAGTGGTCGTCGATCACGATCACACTAAGCCGGTCCGCTGGATAATCCTGCGCGAGCAGCGAGTGCAGGCAGCGGCCGATATTGGCCGCCTCATCGCGCGCCGGGATGATGATGGTCACGGCCGGCGGATCGCCGGATACGGAAGCCGGCGCGGGCGCGAGGCGGGGCAAGAGTCCGCGTTGACCGACGGCCCGTAGCATCAGCCACACGACGATGGCGAGCCAGGCTGAAGAGAAAACAAGGACCACGTTCTTCAGTCATACCTTGCGGAAGTTGCAAGACTACGCACAAGACTACGCATATGAGCGTGCCAAGTAGGCCACGGCGTCTTTGGCAAGCTGGGCGGCGTCGCGTTCGCCGCCCTGCGCGGTTTCGATGATGCGTTTGGCGACAATTTCCTGCGCCGCCCGCCGGTAGCGAGGCGACGCAAACGTACTGCCGGATTGTTCGATTTGCTGCCAGGCATCTTCGTAGGCGGAGACCAGCGTTTCGATCAACTCCGGATCGAACGCCGACTGCGCAAGAAGCGAAGCTATCACCATGAATGCTCTCCCTGCTGCGCGGCCGCGCGCACGGCCGGTCCCCTCTTTGTGGGTGCGCCGATACCTCTATCGTTGCGGCGAGACATTAGGAAAATATGCGCCCCGCAGTGCTGTTTTGCCAGTGCGGCCCGTGCTGCCGCGCCAGGACGTTGTCGCATGCGCAGGCGGCGGTGGGTGCGGAGGAATGTCGGCATGTGTCTCAGCTCGCAACAAACAGTTTCGGAGTCCGCGAACGGTCGAGAACGGCTGCCGCTGTATTGCCAAAGAATAACGTATGGCCGGGCCGTCGGTTCGCTCCGAGTACGATCAGATCGTAGCCGCGCTTGGCCTCTTTGAGGATCGCCTCGTCGGGCGCCGCGTCGCCACGTATGCTACGGCGCACGCTCACGGCGTAGCGGTCGGCCAGCGTGCCGATGTCCTTGAGCACGGCGTCATCGCTGCGCCGGCTGGCGCGCGCGCTCTGGCGCTCCGTCCGCGTCGTCGCTCCTCGCGTCGCGTAAAGCACGGTGACTTGCGCGTTGTTGGCACGTGCCAAGGTAAACGCCACCTCGGCCGCGCGGCGCGATACCTCCGTCCCGTTGACTGGCATCAGGATTTTGCTGCGGCGCTTGGCCAGCGGATCGGCCGGCGATTGGCGCCAATCGACCACTGCGAGCGGTCCTTCAAAACCACTGGCGATGAGAGAAACGTCCTCACTGAAGCCGCCGCCGCTGGCGACCGTTTTTGCGATGCCGACGACCAGAAGGTCGTACCCCTTGCGCGCCTCCGCGGCGACGTCCTGGGGGCCGATGAAATGTTTGGGCACGGTGGTGACCTCGACGTGACCTGGTTTTTCTTCGTCGGGATGTGCTTCGAGCGTGGTGACGCGCTCGGCGGCGGATTTGACTTTGAACGCCGACGTCTCGCGCTTACGTTCCGCGGCCTCGCTGGGCCGCCGCGCTTTGTCTCCGGACTTGTCGCTCTCCGCGCCGGTCGTCATTTCGAGAATGGTCGTCGGCTTGCCGCGCGACCCGCCGATAATGCCGGCCACGCGCGCCGCCAGTCTGCCATTGGGGCTGTCATCGACGACCAGCAGCAGTCGCTCGAGATTGGTCACAAATCCGCGCGCGTCCAGTTCTTCGCGCTCCAGCCTGACACGCTCGTCTTCGCGCATCGGAAGTCGCTGCAGCGCCCAGCGCAGCATCGGCGGCATGGAAACGGTCGTGATGACCGCCATGGTGACGACGATGGTGAAAAGGTTCTGGCTCAGAACACCCGTGGACAAACCGACTGAGGCGACGATCACCTCGGTCGAGCCTCGCGCGTTCATGGCGCTGGCGAGTGCGAGCGCCTCGCCGCGGACCAGACCGCTGAGTTTGCCTCCGACAAAGGCGCCGAGGAATTTTCCAAAACAGGCCACGAACACGAATACGGCAGCGAGCAGCGCCAGATTTCGATCTTTGAGAACCGTCAGGTCGGCGCTCAATCCCGCCAGGCCGAAGAAGGCGGGCATGAACAAAGCCACGGTCAGCCCGCGCAACGCCTCGTCGATGTGGCGAGTCAGGATCGGCGATTCGCCGACCAGGACGCCGGCGACGAAGGCGCCGAGAACCATGTTGACGCCGAGCCATTGCGTGATCAGCGCCAAGGCGATCATGACGATCAGAATGGTGGTAATGACCGGAAATTCGCTGTGAAAGTTGTCGTTGGCAAAGCGGATCAGGTTAAACGCGATGCGGCGGCCAATGGTGAGGCTGAAAAGAAGAAACAGGGCCGTCCCGAGGACGGCGCGCGCCACGGACCAGGCGTCGATGCTTCCTGCCGAGGCCAATCCGAGAGCGATTGCGATGATGATCCAGCCGATCGTGTCCTCCAGGATTGCGGACGCGACGATGATCTGGCCGATGTCGCGGCGCATGAATTTCATCTCGCGTACGATCATCGCCACGATCTTTACCGAGGAGATCGACAACGCGGTGCCGAGAAAGAGTGCGGTGATCATCCGCGCGTCGGGCCTCGGCAGCAGCGAGTCCGGCAGCACGGCGCCGAGCGCGATGCCGCACGCGAACGGAATCGCCACCCCGGTTGCCGCCACGACGATGGCGGTGCGGCCGACGCGTTTGACCAACTGCAAGTCGGTTTCCATGCCGGTCAAGAGCAGCAGCAGCAGGACGCCGAACTGGGAGATGCCCTCGAGCATGCTCTTCTGCGCAGCGCCGGCGGGAAACAGCAGGTGCTGTGCGTTCGGCCAGATCAAACCAAGCACCGACGGTCCCAGCAGGACGCCGCCAATGATCTGTCCCATCACGGCGGGCTGGCCGATCCGCTGCGCCACCTCGCCCATGGTGCGGCCGACCAGGAGCAGGATGCCCAGTTCGGCGATGAAGCGCGCCGCCGCGTCTTCCGAGGGCATGCCGCCCTGCGCCGCGCCGGCGCCGGCCGGTAGTAGGATGAAAAGGAATGCAGCAAGAAGCATCGCTCCGCGTTTCGGCGGCGCGCTGTTCGCCATCTCGGCGAGCGAATGGAAACGTCCGTTGCGGACAGTCACCATGGCATCATGATAATGCGTGCGCGCGCCCTGCGGATCGGCAAGCCACGGCGACGCGACGCACTGGCGCGTTGCCCGCCTGTGGCGGCCTCAGCCGGCAAGGCGTGCACGGTTGCGACCCATCGGGGCAGGCGCCGTCGAGGTGACGAATCTTCGTCTTGGTGTCGCCGCGACAATGGTCACGCCGCATGGTCATGAGCGCCGCGTCCGCGCGCTTGGCGTTGGAGTGCGATAGCCCAGCATCCTGAGCGACATTTCGACCGCCGCGCTGTAGCAGCGGAAATCGCAAAACACGATGCGGGTCGCGATTTCGCGAACATAGCTGGTGCCGATCTGATTGCCGCAATGCGCGCACGACGCCGGCGCCTTGAGCCTGGCTCCATTCACAAACATGCAACGCATCGGCCTGCTCCTTGCTTCCACATCGGGCAGGCGACCAGCGTCGTCACGTCCGTCGCAACGGCGGCGTTTCACGACCTCGATCTTCTCGGGAAAATGGCGCGAGCTGGTCGAAGCGATGCGCTGCGCTCGGAAACGTCACCGACTGCTGAGCCTCCCGGGGCGCCGCTTCCGGCAAGCTGCCAAGAGCGTCCGCCCGTTTCGCAGCCTCAACGCCAGACTGGGCGCGGAGGTTCCCGCGCGCGGCTGATGGAGCATGGTGCAGCAGCGGTTTAGGAGTGCAGGCGTGAGAGGATCTGCTGGATGTGGCGAGTGAGGTCCTGGCGTTTGACGGACACCTGAGCGGCCGCGCCCTTGGCCCATTCCTCGCGGCTTTTGATCTCGCTGGACAGTTCCGCGCCGAGCGCCATGTCCTTCAGCGTCACTTCGCCCTTGGCTCGCTCGTCGCCGCCTTCGATGACCACGATCGGCGCTGCGCGCTTGTCGGCGTATTTGAGCTGCGCGCGCATGCCGCCTTGGCCGAGATAGAGTTCGGCGCGAACGCCCGCCGCGCGCAGTTCGCCGACCATGGCCTGATAACGCGGCAGCTGATCGCGATCGAGCACCAGCACGACGACCGGTCCAAGATGGGTTCGGGCCGACAGCAATCCGCGCATGTCGAGCGCGGCCGCCAGCCGCGACACGCCAATCGACACGCCGGTCGCCGGCACCTTCTTGCCTAAAAAGCGCTCGACCAGATTGTCGTAACGGCCGCCGCCGCCCACCGAGCCGAAGCGGATCGGACGGCCGTCGTCGCCCTTGATCTCGAATGTCAGTTCCGCCTCGAATACCGGGCCGGTGTAATAGGCGAGGCCGCGCACGATTGCCGGATCGACGCGCACGCGGTCCAGTCCAAATCCCGCTGCGGTCAATGCTGCGTCGATCTCCAAAAGCTCGGCGGCGCCCTGCTCACCGGCGGCGCTGCCTTTGACCAGTTCGGCCAGCGAGGAGCAGACCGCGACCCGATCGGTGCCTCCCGCTTGCAGAAAGCCAAGAACGCGGTCGATGTCTTTTGCGGCCAGCCCAGCGCCCTTGGTGAAATCTCCGGACTCGTCCTTGCGCCCGCTGCCGAGAAGCTGCGCGACGCC
>DATJTL010000480.1:0-13442 GCA_035503415.1 Xanthobacteraceae bacterium | reverse complement strand
GGGATCATGTTGGGGTAGCTGCGCATGAAGGTGACGAACTTACGGTCGGGGATCACCTGCACGATATCGCCGGAAAGAAGCGCGCCGCGGTTTTGCGCGCCTTGCGCCCAATGCAGCACGGTGCCGCCGGCGAAATGTCCGCCGCAGCGAATGAGCGTCACCCCGTGCGCCAGCGATAAGCTGTCGCCTTCCCAAAACTTGATCGAAGGGTCGGGCCGCATCGTCCATTGGCGATCAGCGGCGTGCAGATGGATCGGCGCGTCGAACGCGTGCGCCCATTCCACCATCGACGAATAATAATGCGGGTGCGAGATGGCGATGCCGCTCAATCCGCCCAGTCCTTTGACGATGGCGCGGGTCGCGTCATCGAGCAGCGAAATGCAGTCCCACAGGACATTGCCGCTCTCCGTCATTAGCAACAGCGCGCGCTGGCCGATGGCGAAGGCGGGTACAGTGCCGATGCCGATCAGGCCCGGCTCGTGCTGCTGAAACGCGTTGCAGTGGCGGCGCGCCAGCATCTCGTGCGTGGTCCATGCTTGGCCCGAGGGCGGTACGTACTGACGCGGTTCATCGCAGATCGGACAGCGCTCGGGCTCTTTCTCCGAGGGCGAAAATTGCGTGCCGCAGGTGGCGCAGATATAGGCGTGCATGGCTCCCACTACACATCAAAACAACACGAAGGAAAAGTGCGAAATCAGCACGCAGGAAACGCGCGGCGCTGACGCGCGCCGCGCTCGTACTCGTCGTTGCGTTTCATTTTAGCTCAGCACGCCGTACTTCTTGAACCAGTGGATCAATTGATTCCAGCCGTCTTCGGCGGCGTCCTTGCGGTAACTCGGCCGATAGTCGGCGTGGAAACCGTGGGGCGCGCCGGAATAGACGATAAACTCAAACGTCTTGCCGGCGGCTTTGAGCTTCTCTTCCATCTGCGCGATTTGATCGAGCTTGATGCCGGCGTCGTCGGCGCCATAGAGCCCGAGCACCGGTTCTTTGACGTTCGCAGCGAGGTCGATTGAGCTCTGAGGCGCCGCGGGGCTGGTGTCGACGAGCGTGCCGTAGAAGGCGACGCCCGCTTTGAGGTCGGCGTTGTGGGTCGAGTAATGCCAGACCGTGCGGCCGCCGCGGCAGAAGCCCATGATTCCGAGCCGGTTGCCGTCGCCGCCCTGTGACTTCGCCCAGGCAACCGTGGAATCGAGATCGGAATAAAGCTCGGTGTCGCTCTTGGCATTCACGTAGGGAAACAGGTCCTTTATGTAGGCAATCTTGGTCAGGTCGACCCCATTCTTTTCCATGCGGAAATAGTAATTGGGTGCGATCGCCAACGCGCCGAGATGACCGAGCCGCCGCGCCACATCTTTGATGTATTCGTGCAGGCCAAAGATCTCCATGCTCACAAGGATGATCGGCGGGTTTTTCACACCGGCAGGCCGCGCGTAGTAAACCGGCATTTCGCCATCAGAGACCTTGACCTTGGCCATTCCGGCGTCGAGGCCATTGGTGTCGGTGTGGATGGCGTCGGCGCGCACCGGGCCGGCGGCGAGCGTGTAACCTGCCGCAGCCGCGGCCGAACTGCTCATAAAACCGCGCCGAGACAGCGGCGGCATGACTTTGGATAATCCAACAATATCAGACGGCAGCCGATGCACGTTCATCTCAATCCTCCCCTATCGGGCTTATTTGCGGCCCTTCCGGGAAGCAAAATAAAACGGCGCCGGGGCGGCGGACAGTCGCGGGTGGGGCGGAGGAAGGCATTTGCATTTGCGACGCCAAACGGCTAGTCAAAATTCAAACGGTGGTTTGAATTTGGAGCGGCGATGACGCGGCCCTCGGAAGTCACCCGCGATCGGATCATGAAGGCGGCTGAACGGCTGTTCGCCGAGCGCGGCTATGACGGTACCAGCATCCGCGCCATCGTCTCCCGCGCACGCGTCAACCAGGCCGCCATCAATTATCACTTCGAGGGTAAGGACGGGCTCTATCGCGAGGTCTTGCGCGCGGCGTTCCGCGGGCTGACCGAGGATCAGCTTGCCCACGCCGGAGAGGCAAGCGGGATGTCGCCCGAAGAGGCGCTAGCCGCCTTCATCCGCCGCCAATTGCGCCCATTGCTCGCTCGCGACGAAGCGAGCCGCCATATCCGCATTTTCAACTGGGAGAGCGTGCGGCCGACGCCGGTATTCCGCAAGCTGTTGAGCGAGGAGGCCGCCCCCTTCATGGGGTTTACCACCGAGCTGGTGCGCCGGTTTCTTCCCGATGCGGACCAGCGCACGCTGACCGTCGCGGCCATCTGGCTGCTCGGCCAGTGCGGTATTTTCGTGCGTAACCGCGAGCAGCTCGCCGGCCCGCCAGCCGAGCTGTCGCTCGAGGAATCGGCGGTCGATTGGCTGGCGCAGACCATCAGCCGCTGGGCGGTTAGCGGCCTCGGCCAGGCGGGTTAGGCTGCGGCGCGCGCAAGGTGCCGCCGGATTGCCGCAAAAATTCCTTTTTCTCGGCTTGCCGTCGCCCACAACGGATGTTTGAAATTCAACCGCTCGTTTGAAAATTCCATCGCCAATTTCCATCGCTATGGGGAGCGGGACCGATGCGGCAGAGTGGGGTTGTGTTGCACGGAGCGGCGCGAGCAGAGCTAGTGCCAGCTCAGCAAGTGCCTTTGGCGCTGCGCTTCACGGGCAAGCTCATCGTTGAAGTGCTGCCCGCGGCGCTGGCCAGCGCAATCGGCGCCTTCCTATTCGCCCATTACCAATTCGGCAGCCCGGCGGAGCCGGCAGCGGCCGCGCCGTCGGCGAGCGCGGTTCCGGCATCGGGCGAGATGCTCCAAGTCGTTCGCGAGGAGCATTCCATGATCCGTGACCTCCTTGCGGCAGAGCGGGCGACGGAGAAGAGCCGCGTCGCCGCCGCCGAAGCCGCCGATGTGCGCGCTGTCGCCGACGTCAAGCCTGCCGCATCGGCCGCGCCCCACGTCGCCGTCGCGCTGATTGCCGACAAACCGGTGGCGCCGCGCAACACGCGGGCGCCCAGTGGCGCCGCCACGGCGGCTGCGGGTTCCTCGGCCGCCACCGCCCAACTGACGCCGATCGTGGTCACCGCCAATCAACAAGTCGCGAGCGTGGCACCGCCGTCCCCGCCGGCGCCCGCTCAGCCGTCGCTCGTGCGCCGTACGCTTGCCGTGCCCGGCCACGTCGCCGGCCACGTCGTCAGCATGACGCTGCATGCAGTCATGGCGATTGGCGGTATACCGTCTTGGATCGGACACCGGGTCGGCGCGACAGACCTCGACACCGACGCGCAGCGGACCGGCACCGCGTCCTAGCCAGGCGGCGGATCAAGATCTGCTTGGCCGCGAGCTTGGCGTGCGACGCTACAGCGACACTGGCGTTCCCATAAAGTCCCGCTTGCCGAGCTCCACGCCGCATTGCCGCAGGATGTCGTAGGCGGTCGTGCAGTGAAAATAGAAATTCGGCAGGGCGTTGCCGAGAAGCAGCGACTGGCCGGTGAAGTCGCGCGTGGCGCCGCTCGGAAATGTGATTTTGATCGCCTTGTCTTCGGTGCCGTCGATCTGCGCCGGCTTGCAGGTCTTGATGAACGCGATCGCCGTTTCGATCCGATCCTTCAGTTCGCCAAAACTTGCATCGGCGGCGGGAAGCGCGGGCGGATCGACGCCGGCCAGACGGGCGCTGGCATTGACCGCGTGATCGGTGGCCGCGCGCACCTGACGGGCGAGTGGAAACATGTCAGGAAAAAGCCGTGCCGTGAGCAGAGCCGCCGGCTCGATCTTTTTTGCATCGCAATGAGCGGCCGCCTTGTCGAGCACGGCCGAGAGGCTTGTTAGAAATTGCGCGAAAATCGGTACTGAAATTTTGTACATCGAGACGGTCATGAAGCATCCCCATTAGCTGTATTGCTTGGCATGTTGCTTGGCATGTGCATCACGCAAGTCGGCTGCGCACGGCAAGAGCGGCGGAAAAACCTAGCGCTTTTACGGATCGACAGGAATGGCGGGCGCGCGCATGTTGGTTTGCGGAGGCTTTGCCCATGCCGCTTTTGTCCCCATGACGTTTTCGCGCCGTGAGACCTCTCCCCCTAGACGAACTCCCTAGGAGGCGTTCCCTAGAAGGCATCCCTAGAAGGCTTGGTTCATAACGCTTTTGTGTGCATTTCGCGAGCAACACCGACACAAGATCGCCACCAAACGCTGTTCGACTAATCACCGCAGAAGGACAACCATCTCGGCTGTTCACAGCAAAGAGGAGACCTTCGATGTGCGACTATAGTTTGCACCATGTCGCCAGCCGGCCCGCCAAGGTCGGAGACAAGCTGGTGAGCACCAAGTTCCTCAACACCCCGACCGGCGGCTTTTCGGCTCTCGACAATCCCAATGTTGCGGTGTGCCTGTTGCCGGGGACCGAGATAGCGTTCGAGCAGGATGTCGAATGCGAAGCCGCGCTCGGCATTTTGCCGAGCCGTAAAGTCGGCCAGCGTCTGGCGCGATTCCGGCAGGTCAATATGGACCAGCCCTGTGTCCACCACGACGCGTTGGAGTTCCCCGACGGAAAGGTCGTGCTGGTCACTCGGCTGCGCGAAGGCCAACGCGCTACCGTGCTGCAGATGCCGGCCGGTACCCGGACCGCGGAGATTGCGGCCGAAACGGAAGAGCTGCAGCCGATGTCGCTGGTTGACTAGGCGTCGCTGCCCGGTCGAATCGATTCGTCTGCGTCGCGGCGGTCGCCGGGATTGATTTAGTAGGCCCGCAGGAGCGGTCAGCGCCGCTGGGCTCCTGCGGGAAAGTGTGGACAACTTTGCCTGTAGCAGCCGGCGTGGCGGCAAATCGCGGCAAGTTGCGCGCAATGCTGGTGCCAATTGGCAACACTATTCCAGAATCCAGAATTTCCCGGCTTGCCCGGTTCCATTATGAACGGTAAGCAAATATTGAGCAGTTTGAACCTGCACGACGCTGGCCGCGACGAAGGAGGAACCCGCCCGGCTATGCGACGTTTGTAGGTTTGATTGGGCGGTGTTGCATTCGGGTGGGGCGGCGTTTGTACTGCCCCGGAGGTGGTGATGCGTTCTGCCGGAAATTTTCATCCGGAATGGGGTTATCTCGCGCCGGCGCCAAGCTTCATGCGTACAGCGCGCGTTGCCCTGGTTGCGACTGCAATTGGCGCGACGGCTGGTGCCGTCGTCGTAGTTTCGCTTGTCGCACGTCCCGGTGCCAATGACGATAATAGCTCGATTGCCGCCCACGCCCTGGTGAGCGCAGCGCCGCTCGTGACCGCGCCAGTGGTTTCGGCGTCACCGCCGGCCGGCAAAGCTCCGGCTACCGTAACGCCTGCCATGACACCGCCACCTGCGATGGCCCAGGCGCCGGCGCCGCCAAAAACGCCGGCGGTTGCCGCGAGCACGCAGTTACAGCAAGCGCCGGTGGTTAGGGCGAGCGCACAGCCGCAAGCGCCCGGCAGCGCGCCGGTCCCGGACGATGTTGCCGGCGCAAGCAAGACCAATCTCGCCAGCGTAAGGAAGACGAGTCCGGATTCGCCGCAGGCAACAGTGCCCGCTCATTTCGCCTCGGCGGCCGACCCGACCGCCCCCGCCGACGTCACGGCGGCATCTCCCGAGCCGATCGCAGCGCCTGAGGCTTCGCCGGCGAAGAAAGAGGAGATCAAGAGGCGCCGGCCGACCAGCGCGGAGGCATGGCGGCGCTGGCAGGCGGAAAACAACGCCAAGAAGAGACCGCGCGAGGCCAGCGGTTTCGGCCCACTCTTGCGGCTGTTTAGCTTCCGCGGCCCTTCGTTCTACGAGAATTAGACAAGCCGCGCTTTTGCCCACGCATTTGCTTATGACGCAGAGGAGCTATTCGACGCGCGCGTTGCGCACCGTCGGTCTGCTTGCGCGTTGGCAGTGAATTTCCCGATAATACGCGTTCGGCCGCTGGGCCCAATCCCCGCGGCGCGCTCTGCGCCGGCGCTGCCGGCTCACAACAACGGAGGACCGCCATGCCGGAAGTCGTCGTCTACCTGCTCGAAGGCCGCTCACTCGAACAGAAGCGTGGGCTGGTTAAGGACATCACCGCCGCGGTGGTGAAGAACGCCGGTGCCCAGCCGGAAGCGGTCACCGTGTCGCTGGTCGAAACGGCGAAAACCTCCAAGGGTAAGGGCGGCGTCCTGTTCAGCGAAATGCCGGCGCGCTGACCGGGCTTTTTTCTTCGCTTTTCAACGCCTTTGGCCGAGTCTTTTCGCCGGTACAGCGTGCCGGAGCGTGACCATTTGCCTTTGAAATATCTGTTGAAATTTCCGTGAGTGCGTTGCACAATTTTCTTGCTGCAGTGCAGTATTAGCCTGATAATGCCTACCTAAGAAAACGAAACAACATCGAGAAGGCTTTACCATGAGCGAAACCTGGGACACCAAGGATGGCCGACGCCGCGTGCGCCAGGACCCTCCCACGGTCGAGGAGGCGGTACTCGCCGCGCAAGGATTGACCGATGAACTGGCCGAGCAGGTCGATATCGTGGTCTCGCTGATGCAGATCAGCGCCGAGGACGCGAGAACCGCAGTGCTGCGCATGGGAAAACGCAAGGACGTCGACCGCATCACCATCGTCAGCCGCGCCGGCCGCGCTGGTCAGCCGGCGGCGCCACGTGCCGTCGTGGTCGAACGGCGGACAGTGCGGCGGCCGCTGCAAACCGGGACGAGACGGTTCGCTTAGAGCATGATCCGGAAAAGTGGAGGCCGGTTTTCCGAAAAGATTATGCTCCACCAAAATACCTTGCTTGCGGCGCAGGGCGCTATAGCCAGCGGCGCCGTCCAGGGTCGGAGATCGCGCCCGACGCCACCAGCCTGTGCCAGATGAAGAGAATGATGATCGCGCCGAGCACGGCCCCGAGCAGGCCCACGCGATGGCTTGGCCCGTAGAGGCCGAGCGCCTGCTCGATCAGGCTGGCGACGAAGGCTCCGGCGATGCCGAGCAGCGTGGTGAGAATGAAGCCCGCCGGGTTGTTGGCTCCCGGCGCCAGCAAGCGCGCGATGATGCCGGCGACGAAGCCGATCAGGATAATCCCGAGAATATGCATGATATGCCCGCAATGATGTGAGCGTGCGGCAATGATCTTTATACGACGGCAGTAACTAACGCCAGAGTGCCGGCGCGGTTCCCCTTGCGGCGCCGACCTTGCTGCGGCAGGCTAGTATCCCGAATTCCGAAGTTCGTGCTCGTTTGCGAACGTCGGAATCGAAGAACACTAGCAACGTATTGTTCTAGTCTGGCGTTGGTTCAGAAGTCCGCATGATCAGTCCGCGGTCAAAATGATGCGGACTTCTGAACCGCCACGCTGCGAGGCGCTGATGGTCCTTTAACATTCACATGAGAGGCCGCCGAGCCTGAATGCGAATGTTAGAAACAAATCCCCAGCGGGGCTTTCGCCATGAACAATAAGACTCTCGTCAAACCACGCACCAAGGTGACGACGAAGACGCAGCGGCCGCCGCTCTACAAGGTGATCCTGCTCAACGACGACTACACGCCGCGCGAATTTGTTGTCCAAGTGCTCAAGGCGGTGTTTCGCATGAATGCCGACCAGGCCTATCGGGTGATGATGACGGCGCACTCCAAAGGCGCCTGCGTAATCGCGGTCTATACCCGCGACGTCGCCGAGACCAAGGCGAAGGAGGCAACCGAACTCGGCAAGCAGAAAGGCTATCCGCTGTTCTTCACCACCGAGCCGGAAGAATAGCGCGCGCTGTTGCCCAATTCGGCGTCCACTGCACGCCAATCCCAAAGTACTGCTGCCGGCAAGCGCAGAGATCGGCCCGGACCAAGCGTGGCTTCGTCCGGGCCGCGTGCGCGAGCACGCTTTATTTATTTGTAGTAGCCGACGCCGCAGCCGAGGTCACCCACCGCGGTGACGAACGCGACTTTTGGCACCGGCGTCTTGTCAGGACCGGGCTTGGGAAACTTGTAGCTGACCTCGTTGACCTGACCCTCTTTGGCGGCATCAAAAAGTCTTTGCCCGAAGGTGTCGCCGGTGGGGTCCTTGATCGTCCGCACATCTTTTCCGACCAAGCCTTTGGCGTTGGGGTTGGCGACGGCGACGTTCTTGCCGTCGCTCAAGTTGAAGCAGAACGGATAGATGTCGCCGACGAGAAAGCCGTTTGATCCGGCGTTGATCTCCTCGAGCGTCTTGGCCTTGTCGGCCTTGAGGGCGGCGACCGTCTTTTCGAGCATGGCCTTGGCGTCGGCGGCGGTGCCGGCTTTGGCCATCATCTGGGCCTGTGCGGCGGCGGCGAGCATGGCGAAGCTTGCGGCGAACGCCAATGCGCATACCACGGACCTGCGTGCGTGAATCGGCATGTTGTTCCTCCGAGTCTGGTGATGCGTTTGTCTAATGAAACGCAAATTTTCAATGAGCCCGCAGCCGTGACCTATGTCAGCGGCGCGGTGCAATCATTTTCGCGCCGATCGCAGAGAGCGGCAAGCGGGGTTGAGCCATCTTTTACGCCTCGTGACCGGCGGTCTTTTGATCGCGCACCGCATCGGCGTTGCAAAAAGCAAGTCGCGCGGCGGCATGTTCGGCGATGTGGAACAGGAGACCTGTGGCCGACCTCGCCCGTTTTATTAATGTCACCGGCGTGGTCGTTCATGGCGGCCTCCACTATTTGGGGCGGCCGAAACTCGCTCCTCATATCAACGCTGCCGGGCGACGGTTGTTTCCCGGCAGCGATGTCGTATTTCCGATTGCGGCCGGCGCAATCGCGGAACTTGATCCAGAATTTGGAACGCCGGCTATTTCACCGCCAGTAATTCGACGTCGAAGATCAGCGTCGCGTTGGGCGGAATGACGCCGCCTGCGCCTCTCGAACCATAGGCGAGAGCGGGCGGGATAATGAGCGTGCGTTTGCCGCCGACATGCATCGTGGCGACGCCCTGGTCCCAGCCGGGAATGACCTGGCCCCTGCCGATCGGAAACTCGAACGGCTCGTTGCGATCGAGCGAGGAGTCGAATTTCTTGCCCTTCTTGCCGTTCTCATAGAGCCAGCCGGTATAGTTGACCACCACGGTCTGGCCGGTCTTCGGCGTGGCGCCGGTGCCGACCTTGGTGTCGATGATCTTCAATCCTGATGCAGTGGTCATGGCGGGCTGAGCATTGGCTGGTGCGAGCGTTGCGGTAAGGGCGAGCGCGACGGCGATGTCGCGGCGGGTGAAAAATCTCATGTCCGGATCCTTGGGTCGAGCGCCTTGGGGTCGAGGCGCGGTTAAGCCATGTCTGCGCCTGCGCCGCAAGTCTGCGCCTGCGCCGCAAGGGCCACACCGCAAGCTCATGTGCGAATGCGGTGGAACAACTTGTCGGTTGGCCGATTACTTAGGCTTGAGGGGCACGCTCAACCGGCGGTGCCATGGCTACTCGCGTCGCGGATCGGGACAAGAATGCACCGGTGACTTTGCACCGGGTCATGCAGCGCATGATCGGGGAGGGGCTGAAGGCCCGCTACGAACCGCCGAAAAAGCTTTCGCACGAGCTGTTCGTCCTCCTCATGCAGCTGAAGGAGAACGAGAGCGGAGGCAAGGGGCGCAGAGTGCGGACGAAAACACCCGCGGAGAGAGAAGCGGCAACGGTAGCCGCACCCTAGTAATCCGATTCTTACATTCGTATCCCGGTCGTCATGGCTCGGCGGACGGCAGCAGCAAGTCTTCTTCGGCAAGCAATTCGCGCAAATCGCCCATCGCCTCGATGGCGTCCTCCTCGGTCGCCACCGATTTCAGCCGATGCCACACTTCGCGCCACGGCGCCGGGTGACCGATGCGCATCGCCTCGTCGACATAGGCGCGCGCTTCGGAGAGCTTGGTCAGCCGCCGAGGCTTCGGCGTGTCCTTGACCACGATCGGCGGAGTGATGGGGAACTCGTTCATGACGCAAAGAGTCTAGCGCCGTTTATGACGCCGAGACGTTCAGAATGTTGTGATGTGCGTGCGTGAAGCCGATCGCCTATACGGCGGCCCAGGGGCGACGATAATTGCAGGTGCGTTTGCATGAATCGTCCCGAAAAGGTCGAAACTTTCGGCGCTTCCCGAAGCGCTTCCGTCACGACGCCCGGCTTTGCCGCGGCCTTCGAACGCTGGCGGCCCTTTGTCCTGAGCCTGCTGCGTATCATGGCGGGGCTCCTTTTCCTCGAACACGGCACGGCCAAGCTGTTCGGCTTTCCGCCGCACGGCGCGATTCCCGTGTACCCGAACATTGAGTGGTTCGCCGGCCGGATCGAACTGATCGGCGGGGCGCTGGTGGCGCTCGGACTCTACACGCGTCCGATCGCTTTCCTGCTCTCCGGCGAGATGGCGATCGGTTATTTTGCCGATCATGCTCCGCGCAGCTTCTTTCCGCTGCTCAACGGCGGTGAGTCGGCCATCCTCTTCTGCTTCGTCTTTTTTTATCTGGTGTTCGCCGGCGGCGGTCCGCTGAGCCTCGATAAGCTGATTTCGGGCAAGGGCGGGCGGCCTTAAGCTTCCACGCCGGCACGCAGGGTGGGCAACGCGAAGCGTGCCCAAGATAGCGCTACGCGCGTTCAAGGCGGCGCTACGCGTGCCGCATGGCGAGGAAGAAGGAATTGAGCCAGCCGAGCCCCACAAAATCAAAAACTTCAGATGGGGGATAGCCGGCAGCACCCGCCGCGAAGAGCACGACAATGAAGCTGTGGCTGGCGAAGGCCAGCGCATACATGAACGGTTTGTCGTCGGAGTCAAAGAGCCAGATCCCGTCCCGGATGATGCCGGTGCGCCAAGCGCGCACCAACGTCCAGAGCACGAAAACGGCAAAACCTGCCATGATAAAACGGCCGGGCATCCACATCGGGCGTCTCCAAAGACTGGCGCTAAAAAGACTCGCGTCAAAAAGGACTCGCGCCATGATGCCGCAAAGAGCTGAATATTCGGTGCGATCGCGTTCTGCCGGCCGGCCGAAAGACGGCCGGCCGCGGCGACAGCGCGGCGTTATCCGGCGACGCCGGTGAGGTGGCTCAGCAGGCACCCCGTGTTGACCATGCAGGCCGCAAACAGGGCGACGACAAGGATTTTGTACATCGCGGACTCCAAAAAACCGCGTGAAAAGAATCGCCCGGCAAGCGTGGACGAGACTCAGGGCTGGAGTCCCGAAGTTTGTTTTTACGCGGATTCATATCTCGTTAACGGAATCCGGCGCGATTCTCGGGGGCGTTCTCCTTCTATTTCGTCATTGCCGGGCTTGACCCGGCAGCCCAGCCAGCCTCGTTTTCTCCGATTCGTCATGGCCGGACTTGTTCCGGCCATCCACGTCTTGCCGTCGGTGCACTTACGACGTGGATGCCCGCGACAAGCGCGGGCATGACGAACACTTGCGTTCAAGCAAGCACAGAGACGAAGATGCAAAGCGGGGGAGGGAGCGACAATGCCGCAACGGGTCTTGATCACCGCCGGCGCTGCCGGCATCGGCCGCGAATTCGCGCGCGCGTTCGCCGCGACCGGCGCCAAAGTGTTCGTCTGCGACATCGACATCGATGCTCTCGATGCGATTGCGAAGGAAATCCCCGGATTGATCGCGCGCGCTTGCGATATGTCGCGCCGTGCCGACATCGAGCGCATGGTGCCGGACGCGGTCGCGCGGCTTGGCGGGCTCGACGTGCTGATCAACAACGCCGGCATCTCGGGCATGACGCTGCCGGTCGCCGATTATCCGCCGGACGACTGGGATAAGGTGGTCGCGGTCAACCTCACCGCCATGTTCGACGTCACGCGCCTTGCCATCCCGTATCTCAAGCAATCGAAGGCCGGCGTCATCATCAACATGTCCTCGGTCGCGGGCCGCTTCGGCTTTCGTAATCGCAGCCCCTATGCCGCCACCAAATGGGGCGTGATCGGCTTCACCAAGACGTTGGCGATCGAGCTCGGCGAATGGGGTATCCGGGTGAACGCGATCGCGCCCGGCGCGGTCGAGGGCGACCGCATCGAGCGCGTTTTCGCCGGCCGCGCGCAGATCAGCGGTAAGACGCTTGCCGAAGTGCGCGATGACGCGATGGCCGAGCAGTCGATCAAGGCGATGATCGATCCGAAAGACATCGCGGCGCTCGCGGTGTTTCTGGCCTCCGACGCGGGGAAGTCGATCAGCGGCCAGGTGCTGCCGATCGACAATGATAGGCAGAGAGCGTGAGGGTGACGCTTTGCGCCTTGCCTAGGTTTGCTTGACACTACCTACATAAAAGGTACTATATATAGTTACAAAAGATACGATAACAGGCATGTCGAAATACGATGCCTTGGGCGAATATCTGCGGCGGCAACCCGGCGAGCGTGTGCCGCTGAAGTTTGCCGACATCGAAAAGATCACTGGCCACAAGCTGCCGGCGTCTTCGCGCTACCGCGCCTGGTGGAGCAACAACGATTTCAACAGCGTGCTGACGAAAGTCTGGCTCGCTGCAGGCTTTAAAAGCGAACAGGTCGACATGCAAAAACGCGAGCTGGTGTTCCGCCGCGTGCCTGCGCCCAAGACGAAGACTAAGGCGCAGCCGGGGGACGAAAAGCCGTTTCATCCAGCGTACGGCTACATGAAGGGCCTCGTCCGTATTATGCCCGGGACCGATCTAACGCAGCCTGCCGATCCGGAATGGGCTGACCGACTCGATGCGGAGTATGGTCCCGGGAAGAGGAAGAACTAGGTGCAGCCGCTGTTGTGGGACACCTGCGCCGCGATATGGATTTATGAGGAGGCCCCGCTTTCGCTCCGGGCAACCGAGCTGATGGCCGAGGCTCACCGTGAAAATGTCCCGTGTTATATTTCTCCGATCACCGCCTGGGAAATCGGTATGCTGGCCTCGTGCGGACGGCTGCAGCTGCTGATCAAGCCGGAACGCTGGTTTGCTAATTTGTTCGATGTGCCCGGCGTGCGGCTTGCCGATCTGTCCCCCGACTTGCTGATTGCATCGTCATATCTGCCCGGAAAGCCGCCGAAGGACCCGACCGACCGCATCATCGCCGCGACCGCGCGCGAACTCGGGGCGACGCTGATCACGCGCGACCGCGCCTTGCTTGATTATGGCAAGCAGGGACATGTGAGTGCGGTGGCGTGTTGAGCGCGCACGTCGGTTGGCGGCCAGTTGCTGTCAATCGACAACGACAGGCAAAGGGCGTGATTCGGATGACAAAGTAGGGTGGGCAAAGCGAAGCGTGCCCACCTTTCCCAGACCGAGAATGCAATCGGCGCGTGGGCAAGGCGCGGAGCTGTCATCGGGCCGCGTTTCGCGACCCGTTGGCGCCTTTGTCCATCTTACGCTACTGAATCAACCCTACTGGCTCCAACGAAATGGAAGTGACATGGACGACAAAACCGACATGAGCGTCGACGAACTGCACGCGCGGATGCTGAAAAAGCCGCTTTGGGTGGTGCTGTCGAAGGCGGCCGCGCCACCGGAACAGCTCAAGCGGCATCTCAA
>DATJTL010000479.1:0-2348 GCA_035503415.1 Xanthobacteraceae bacterium | reverse complement strand
CACGGTGTTCGGCGACCTCATGGAGGCTTTGGAGAGCGTCACGCTGCCGGAAGCGGAATTGCGCACTTCGTGGCTCTATACGCTCACGCACAAGATCAACACCACGCCCTCGCTTTATCTCGAGGCCGGCGCCATCCACGGCTGCGTGCTAGCGGTGGAAGACCGTCCGCTGGTCTATATGGAGGACGTGGGCCGCCACAACGCCGTCGACAAGATCGCCGGCTGGATGTTCAAGCACCGCGTTGGGGCGGCCGACAAGATTTTCTACACGACTGGACGGCTCACCTCCGAGATGGTGATCAAGACCGTGCGCATGGGCATCCCGATCCTGATTTCGCGCTCCGGCTTCACCGCATGGGGAGTCGAGCTAGCCCGCAAGGCGCACCTGACCCTGATCGGCCGGGCCCGCGGCAAGCGCTTCATTGCGCTGTCCGGCGAGGACCGCATCGTGTTCGATCAGGACCTCGCTTATGTCGAGGAGGAAAGCGCCAAGCACCGGCGCAAGGCCGCGGTGCATGACGATTAAGTTCGCGTGACAGTCCCCCCGACTCTCGGCCTCATCCTCGCCGGCGGCTTGGCGCGCCGCATGGGCGGCGGCGACAAGGCGCGCATCCGCATCGGCAGCGCCACCATTCTCGAGCGCGTGATGCACAAGCTGAAGCCGCAGTGCGGCCGCCTCATCATCAACGCCAACGGCGATCCCGCACGCTTCGCCGATACCGGCCTTCCCGTTGTCGCCGACAGCGTGCCGGATTTTGCCGGCCCGCTTGCGGGTATTCTCGCCGGCCTCGATTGGGCGGCGGCGCATGTACCAGACTGCGCATGGCTTGCGAGCGTGCCTGGCGATTGTCCATTCCTGCCGAAGGATTTGCTGACGCGCCTGCATGAGGCGCGCCTTACCGCCGACGTCCCGCTCGCCTGCGCACGCTCCGGCGAATGGCGGCATCCGGTCGTCGGGCTCTGGCGGATTGCGCTACGCGAGGATTTACGACGCGCGCTGCTCGACGAAGGCCTGCACAAGATCGAGCTTTGGACCGAGCGGCATGGCATTGCGCTGGCCGATTGGCCGGACACGCCGGTCGACCCGTTCTTCAACGTCAACACACCGGAGGACGCAGCGCGCGCCACCGAAATCGCAAGCCAATATCCGGATATTTAGCCTGTCGTTTCAGGATGGAGAAGCAAAGATCGCGCAATCAGGCGCTATCCCACCAACGCGGCATAAGGAAGAAATCCGACCATCGAACCCGGCTCAACCTTGGTCACGTCCTCGGTCAATTCAGCTAGGCCGTCGGTTTCGGTGAGCGAGGTAAGAATGCCGGCACCATCCTGCGCGTGCTTGACCGCTTCAATCGCGCCATCAGCCGCCTCACGCAGTTTGACCCGAACGTATTCGCGGCGGCCTTTGCGTTTCTTGTAGGAAAACGCGGCCCGCGCCGGCAGCGCCACAAGCGGCTCCGGTAGCGCGCCGGAAAGACGCAGCAGCAACGGCCGCACCACGCGCACGAAGGTGACAAACACCGCCACCGGATTTCCCGGCAGCCCGACAAAGGCCGCGCCGTCGCCAAAGTTTGAACCGCGGATCACCCCCATCGCTACCGGCCGTCCCGGCTTGATCGCCAGCCGCCAGAACACGATGCGGCCGATCTTTTCGAGCGTGGCGCGCACATGGTCGGCCTCGCCGGTGGAGACGCCGCCGGAGGTCAGCACCAGATCGTGGTCGAGCGCGGCCGCAGCGATCGCGCGCGCGAGTTCCTGCGGATCGTCGCGCAGAATGCCGAGATCGGTGACTTCGGCGCCGAAGCGTTCGATCAGACCGGCCAGCAGATAACGGTTGGCATCGTAAAGCGCAGCGCCGGGCAGTTTCACTCCCGGCTCGACGATCTCGTCGCCAGTCGAGAACAGGGCGACGCGTACGCGCCGGCGAACTGCAACCGCGGTGAGACCGAGCGCCGCCGCGAGCGCCACATGCTGGGCCGACAGCCGGCGGCCAGCGGGTAGCGCCACGGCGCCGGCCGCGATGTCTTCGCCGGCGAACCGGCAATTGGCGCCGCGTTTAAGCCCCGGCGGCACGATCACGGCGCCGTCCTCGACACGGCAATCCTCCTGCATGAACACGGTGTCGGCGCCCGGCGGCATTGGCGCGCCGGTAAAGATGCGGATCGCTTCGCCGTTATGGAGCGCTCGGCCCGCTGCATGTCCGGCGGCGACCCGATCGACGATCGCGAGCCGGATTTCCTGCTCGCTGCCAAGGTCATTTGAGCGCACCGCGTAGCCGTCGACCGCCGAGTTGTCGAACGGCGGCAAGTTGACCGGCGCAACGATATCGGCGGCGAGCACGCGGCCGA
>DATJTL010000478.1:0-6982 GCA_035503415.1 Xanthobacteraceae bacterium | reverse complement strand
CAATACGTGAAGGTCTGCAGCCTCTACGGGGCGGGATTCTACTACATGCCGGGCACCGATATGTGCATCAAGATCGGTGGCTGGACGCGTGCTGAAATCACTGGCGGCAACCTCAATGGCAATATGACTTGGGGACCGTTCAATGGTGCCGCGAACAACCGCACCACCAGCAACGTGGCGATGCGCGCCCGCGGTTACATCACCGCGGATGCCCGCGAGCAGACCGCCTACGGTGTGGCACGCGCCTACATCGCAGTCGGCCTGTCGACGAGCGACGTTGGCCTCAACAACGCCGCCAATCAGTTCAGCGCCAACCGCGCCTTCGTGCAGTGGGCGGGCTTCACCGCCGGCCTCGCGGTGTCGTTCTATGACTTCTACAGCGTGCCGGCTGCCCAGTATCGTGGCGGCTACCTCCCGGCGTCGGATACCGGCGACGGCGGCTGGTGGGTGTGGGGCTACACCGCTCAGCTCGGTGGCGGCTTCTCGGCCACGATCGCTGCGGAAGAACGTCGGACGACGCAGATCATCGACGGCACTTGCGCTTCATTCGGCGGTGGCGCTTTCGGCACGGGTGCGGCACCGACATTCGCCAGCACTCCGACCTGCGGCAGCTACGCGACGGGCGCTTACCCGACAGCGATCACTGCGGGCGGTTTCCCGCTGGCGGCCGGTTCGGGCCTCTCGCCCGGCTTTGGCTCCTATGGTGGCTTGCAGGTTCCCGACATCGTCGGCAATCTGCGGGTCGATCAAGCCTGGGGTAGCGCACAGGTCATGGCCGCGTACCATGACGTCAATGCCAGCTACTACAGCGCGACCTCCTCGAGCGCTCCGTCTGTCGGCAACCTGGCGCATCCCTCCGATGCGGCTGGTTGGGCTGTCGGCGCGGGCTTGAAGGTCAATTTCCCGATGATCGCGGCGGGAGATTACTTCCAGACCCAGGTCAACTACAGCCAGGGCGCGATGCGCTACCTGTTCAACACCCCGAACACCAACTGGGGTTTTGCCTCGGGTGCTGGCACGTTGGGCAACACCGCCTATGGCGTGCTGAGCGATTGCGTGTTTGGCGGCACCGCAGCGGCTGGCGTTACGACCAACGCGACCGGTTGCCAGCTGACCACCGGCTGGGGCTTCAACGCGTCGTACGAGCACTACTGGACACCGCAATGGCACCAGTCGTTGTACGGAGCCTACTACGCCGTCAACTACGACTCGGCTGCCAACAACATGCTGTGCTCGGCGGCTGGCTTTGGCAACGGCACGACCACGGTTGGCGCGTCGTCTCTCGCCAATGCGGGCTGCAACAACAACTGGAATATGTGGGGTATCGGCTCCCGGTTGCAGTGGGACGTGACCAAGTCCTTCTACGTCGGCGTCGAGGCTCTCTACGAGCGGTTGGATAGTGCCAGCTCCGGGGCTTCGAGCGTCGGCGGCTTCACGTCTGGCGCCAACGGTGCCTCTCTCTCCACGAGCAGCGCGAGCGCTTGGACGTTCACCTTGCGCATGCACAAGGACTTCCTGCCCTGATCGGCTGATCAAGGCTTAAAGTTCGGCGATCCCCGGCGGTTCACCCCGCCGGGGATTTCTTTTTGGCTACCCGCACCGGGTCGAATCATATGCTTGCTTGGCGAGCCGCGTTCACGCGATTGTCTCGCCCGTTCCTGCAAGCGCAGTCTGGCGCAAGACTGAATTTCGAATCAAAAATCGAATCAAACGTACTCTCGGAGCGCGGCATGAACACGCCCAACGGGGTTTTCCCATGCCCCCGCATCATTCTGTCGAAACAGCCGTGCAGTCGGGTACCACGGACTGCTGTCGCGACCGGTTAGCCATCGCCAATCCGAGTTATATGGCAAAAATATCCACACCGGCTTGCCCATTGCACCGGCGAGGTGGGCGACACTGGTATCGACGGTGATGACCACATCCAGGAGATCGACGACCGCCGCTGTATCGGAAAAATCCTTCAGATCTTCGCCGAGTCGTGCAATTCGAAACTCCCGCAGTAGGGCGGAATCGCCCCCTCCGAGGTCCTTTTGCAGCGATATCCAGTGCGCATCAGCAGTAAACAGCGGCCCCAGCGCCGCTATATCTATCGATCTGTTGTGATCGTTCTTATGTAGTGTGCTACCTCTCCAAACAAGACCTATTCGAGGTTTGGTTCGGGGCGGCAACCGCGCGTCCCATGCTGGGCGCAGTTGTTCGTCAGAAAAAATGTAAGGACTGTCGGAAGGTATGTTCTTTAAATTTGTTCCGAGCGCGAGCGGCAGGCTCATCAGCGGACAGTGATAATCAAACGCGGCGGGCACTTCGTCGCCATTGAGAACACGGATATCGGAATCCATTTGGCTCAGCAGCCGGCACAATGGCTCCTGCACGGAGATCACCACCTTCGCCCCCCGTGCCTTGAGGAGCTTGCCATACCGGTAGAACTGGATCGTGTCGCCGAGTCCCTGTTCCCAATGAATGAACAAGGTCTTGTTTGCGACGTCTTCGCGCCCCAGCCACAGCGGTTGCCGAAATGAACGGTTGCCGACGGGCGTTTCAGTCTTCTTACGCCATTCGTGCAGACGCCAACCTTGCTCGAGACGCCCCATGAGCAGGAGGCAGTGGCTTTGGTTGACATGGACCTCCGCGAAACCGCCAGTCAATGAGATTGTCGTTTCGAACGCGGCCAGCGCTTCGTCGAGGCGCCTTAGATTCATGAGCACCACACCGCGGTTGTTATGCGCTGCGGCGTAGTCGGGCTTAAGCGCAATTGCCCTATCAAGGGCCGCGAGCGCTTCATCCAGGCGTCGTAGGTCCTGCAGCACAATGCCGAGGTTATAATATGCTTCCGCATAATCGCCTTTCAGGGCGATCGCCTCGTCGTAACTAGCGAGTGCGTCGTCAAGGCGTTTAGCATCGTACAGCGCCGCACCACGGTTGCTGTGCGCCCTTGCATTGTTCGGCTGCAGCGCTATCGCCCTATCGAAGCTGGAAAGCGCATCTTCGAGCCGCTTTAACTCATGCAGCACAATTCCGCGGTTGTTGTGCGCCTCCGCATAATCCGGCATCAGCGCAACCGCTCGGTCGAAAGCGGCGATTGCCTCGTGGGAGCGATTGAGCTTCGCCAGCGCGATGCCGCGGCCGTTGTGTGCTTGCGCATAATCCGGCTTGAGCGCGATGGCTTGGTCGAAGGCGGCGAGCGCTTCAGGGACGCGATTTTGCTCTTTTAGAGCGCCGGCGCGGTTATAGTATGTCTCCGCGCGTTCTGGCTCCGCCGACGCTCCTGGTCGATTACCGAACGGCTGATACGTGAATGTGACGTGCGGATAAGGCTCTTGAACATACGCCGTGAGCGAGGTCTGCCCTTGCGGGTTTGGCTGGCGATCTTTTGACACCGTCAGTTTCCTCACCAGCTATCGCGCGGTCCTGTCACACTCCGCGACGAAATCGAAAATTCGCCGAATGATATCGTCGCTATCGAGCAGCGGAACATGCCCCTGGTCGGCGACCTCTATGGTCTGCATCCGAGCATGCCGCGCGTCCATGGCGGCCACCGTCGCCGCCGACAGGATGTCGGATTTTTCTCCGTGAATGACCAACATTGGCACGCCTTTTAGCGCGTCGAATTCGTTCCACAGTGCCGGCAGCGGATGTTCGATGTCGATGGAAGTCAGCGTGTGGCTTAACCGCACATCGTAGGTAGGGACGAAGGCACCATCGCGCACCTGCCAGGCGCGCTGTGCGGTGGCGAGCCATTGCTCGGCTGTAAGTTTCGGAAACTGGGCGCGGAAGAGCTGGCGGAGAATATCGGCGCCTTCGGCGAGACTACGCGGCTGCGGTATCTTGCCGACGTAGCTGCGAAGGCGGGCAAGTCCAGCGGGCTCAATGACCGGCCCAATATCGTGCAGCACCACGCCGGCGATTACGGTCGGATGCGCCACGCCGAGCTGCATGGTCAGCAGCCCCCCGCGCGAACTGCCGATAAACACGGCGGGCCCAACGGCAAGCGCGGTTAATACGGCCACGAGGTCGCCGAGTTCGACGAGGAGATTGTAATTCTGCGCGTTGGGGTCGTATTCGGATTGGCCGCGCCCACGCGAGTCGATGGTGAGCACTCGCCGTGCTCCGTCTTTGGCCAAGGCGGGCGCCAACTCATCGAAATCGGCTGCGGTGCGGGTAAGCCCTGGCAGGCAGACAACCGGAAGCGCGGGCGCCATGCGCAAGCCGTACTCGCGCACGTGCAGCCGCAGCCCGTCCGGCGCGCTAATGAAGATGCTACGTCCTCTATCGGATGCGTTTTCGCCGGACATCTCGACCGCGTTGCTTAGATTCACGCAATGTAACGACCAGGTTTTGCCGGTTCAATTGCGCAGCGGCGTCACGCAATTCGAGACATATTCGTCAATTATTTCAGTGGTTTACCCGAACATGCAGATTCTGGTTGACTGAATATGTCGCTATCGGTTGCCTGACCCCGGCATGAGCGCGTGTTCGACAATGGATCTGCTGCAAGAGGCGCTGGCGCTACATCGGCGCGGCGCCGTTGTCGAAGCTGCTGCACGCTACGCCGAGGTGCTGCGAACCGATCCCGGCAACGCCGACGCCCATTATTACCTCGGCATGATTTCCTGCCAGCACGGCCGCTTTGCCGAGGGCGCTGAGCACGCGCGGCAATCGCTTGTTGGCGATCCGCGCCACGTTCGCGCGCATGTCCTGTTTGGGCGCGCATTGACTGCGATCGGGCGGCGCGAGGAAGCGCTGGCTTGCTTCGACAAGGCGATCTCGCTCGCGCCTGATCTCGGGCAAGCGCACGGTCATCGCGCCGACGTCCTCTGTGCGCTCGGCCGCAGCGTCGAGGCGGTGGAAAGCTACGATCGGGCGCTGGCGCTGGCGCCGGATGCCTTGGAGGATTGGTTCAATCGCGGCGCGGCACTCCTAGTCATCGGCCGGCATGACGATGCGATCACGAGTTTTGACCGTGTCATCGCCGAAAAGCCGGATTTTGCAGAAGCCCACTTGTTGCGCGCAAAGGCACTATTGGAAACGGACCGGCATGGCGAAGCACTCGAAGGTGTCGATAGAGTGCTCGCCATCGAGCCGCGTCTTGCCGAAGCATGGCTTGGTCGCGGCAACGTCTTGATGAAACTCAAGCGGTACGAGGATGCGCTTGCTGCGTTTGATCGCGCCCTCGCATTCAAGCCGGATCATGCCGAAGCGTGGCTCGGTCGCGGCAATATTTTGAGTGTATTCAAGCGTTTCGACGATGCTCTTGCCGCCTATGATAAGACACTGGTGCTAAAGCCAGATCTGGCGGAAGCGTGGGTTGGCCGAGGCAACCTCCTGTTGGAAGCAAGGCGGTACGGCGATGCGATCGCGGCCTATGACCGGGCTCTGGCAGGCGCGCCTGATCTCGCCGAGGCGTGGCTCGGCCGCGGCCATGTGCTCAACGATATCAAACAGTACGACAATGCAGCTGCCGCTTATGATCGGGCTCTCGCATTGGCGCCTGATCTGGCCGAGGCGTGGCTTGGTCACGGCAATATCATGAAGACGCTAGGACGCCATGACGCAGCATTCGCGGCCTATGACCGGGCGCTGGCGCTAAAGGCCGATCTTGCTGAAGCCTGGCTTGGCCGCGGGAACGTCTTTCATGCTCTCAAGCGTTTCCACGATGCGATTGCCGCCTACGATAAGGCGCTGGTGTTCAAACCTGATCTCGCCGAAGCGTGGCTGGGCCGCGGTGCCGTCTTCTTCGAAGCAAAGCGATACGATGATGCGGTCATCGCGCATGAAAAGGCGCTGGCTTTAAGGCCCGATCTGACCCCTGCGACGGGCACTCGGCTTTTTGCAAAGCTGCTCATATGCGACTGGACGGACCTTGAGGCGGAAGCCGCCGAGCTTTTGTCGGCGATAAGAGAGCGGAAGCCCTCGAGCATTCCTTTCACAATTCCCGCCATACCGTCGTCGGCGGCCGATCAGCTGCAGTGCGCCCGACGCTACGTGCAAGATCAGCCGACCTTCCCGCCGATCTGGCAGGGCGAAGTCTACGCTCACGATCGCATTCGCGTGGCGTATCTGTCGGCCGATTTTTGCGACCATGCAGTCGCACAGATGACGGTCGGCTTGTTCGAGCACCACGACAAATCGCGCTTTGAAGTGACCGGAGTGTCGTTCGGGCCGGAACAAGACTCGCCGATGCGGCAAAGACTAAAGAGAGCGTTCGAACATTTTGTCGACGTTCGCGATAAAAGCGATCAGGAGATCGCCGACCTCATTCGCCGACTTGAAATCGATATTGCGATCGATCTCACGGGATTCACGTTGAATAACCGGCTCAACGTCTTTACGCGGCGCCCGGCGCCCATACAGGTCAACTATCTCGGCTACCCCGGAACTATGGGGTCGAGCTATATCGACTACATCCTTGCCGATTCGACGATCATTCAGCAGGATCAGTGCGCGTTCTACGACGAGCGCGTGATTTGGCTGCCGGAAAGTTATCAGGTGAATGACGACCGGCGAGCCATTTCGGCAGACACGCCGACGCGCGCGCAATGTGGGTTGCCGGATACTGGCTTTGTGTATTGTTGTTTCAATAATTCATACAAGATTAATCCCGCGATGTTCGACATCTGGATGCGGCTGCTGCAGGCGGTCGAGGGCAGCGTGTTGTGGCTGAAGGACAATGGTGCCACGGTCGCGGGGAACCTTCGTCGCGAGGCCGAGCGCCGGGGGGTAGCGGCGGAGCGATTGATCTTTGCCGAGCGCGTTCCGCTCATGGCGGACCATTTGGCGCGTTATCGTCTGGCCGATCTGTTCCTCGACACGTTGCCGTACAACGCCCACACCACTGCGAGCGACGCGCTATCGGCCGGCGTTCCGGTGTTGACGTGCCTCGGCTCGACCTTTGCCGGGCGGGTCGCGGCGAGCGTACTGCACACCATCGGCCTTGACGACCTGGTTGCCCGCTCGTTGGACGAATACGAGCAAATGGCGC
>DATJTL010000477.1:0-4783 GCA_035503415.1 Xanthobacteraceae bacterium | reverse complement strand
TGCCTTCCATTACGGCGACGCAGGAATTCGTAGTCCCGAGATCGATACCGATGACCTTGGCCATGGTTGTTAATCCTCTCTTTCTAGGCAGGTCGGGCAGGCCCAAAGGCGCCCTTTAAATCCGACCCCCGTATAGTCTTTCCGTCGCCCGGTAGGCCCGGGCGATACCCTTGGCTCATATAGGAGAGCGTCATCGCCCCGCAAGACAGGAATCGCCGGCGCAAGCCCGCCGCAGCGCCACAGGACGCGCCAGAGGAGATGCAATGCAGCTTCCCCGGAGCGGCCCAACCGACAGGCAACGAGACTAGCGCGGTCGTCACGAATTAAGCGGTGCGGATAGCGGAAATGCGGCAAAGAGCAGTTAATCTACGCCTCGCACAGGCCGAATGTCCCCGTGAAATCCGACGTCCGCCGTTTTGCGCTCCACGTTGCCTTGGGATCGTTGGCCTGGGGACTGTCGAACGCGTTCTCGGCCGTCTTTCTCCTGCGTGTGGGATTGGCGCCGGCTCGCATTTTTCTGGTCTTCGCCGCCGTCAACGCTCTGCGCTTTGTCATGCGTCCCGTGGTGCTCGCCGTAGTTCCGCAAACAGGCATTCGCCGCACGCTGATCTTGGGCGCGGTCATTATCGCCCTATCGTATCCGGCGCTTGCCCTCGTTGACGGGGTGGGCGCCGGCTTAGCGGCATTCGTCGTCGCATCGTCGCTCGGCCAAGTATTCTATTTCACCACGTACCATGTGTTTTTTGCGGCACTCAGCGACGACGGCCGCTTCGGCACCCAGGTCGGCCTGTTTCAAGCCCTCGGCATCCTGGCGGCAGTGGTCGGCCCCGCCGCCGGTGGAGTTCTGCTTGCGACGCATGGGCCATGGCTGAGCTTCGGCGCGGCGTCGCTGATTGCGCTCGCCGGGATCGTTCCGCTGCTGGGCATCACCGAGCCAAAGGTCCCGCGAGACGCGCCGCGGGGCGCCTACGCGGCGGCAAAGACCGGCGTGCGGCTGTATTTCACCGATGGCTGGATTCAGGTGAGCCTCACCAGTGCTTGGAGCATCGTGCTGTTTGAGGCGCTGCACGATCGCTATGAGAGCTACGGCGGGACATTGTCGCTTGCGGCGCTTGCCGCCGCGCTCGGTGGAATCGTGCTCGGGCGCCTGATCGACAACGGACATGCGCGTTCAATCGCCTGGATCAATGCGGGCATTTTGGCGGGCGGCTTACTGCTTCGCTCGTTGACCTTCGGCAATGCCGCGATCGCGGTCGCCGTAGCGATTGGCGCGGTTGCGGTTGGCGGGTTCTATATGCCGACCTGGATGACGGTGGTTTACACGCAGGCGAAGATCTCGCCCTGCTCATTCCGTTTTCAGTTCGCCGCCGAGGGCGGTTGGGACGCCGGTGCCGTTATCGCGGGGCTCTTGGCGGCGGCCTTCTGTGCCATTGGCCTACCGGTCGAGGCGGCAATCCTGCTCGCGTTGCCAATGGTCTTGATCCAAGCGCTTCTGCTCAACCGCGGCTACGCTCGTCAGGTGGCGTCAGCGCATCCTGACGCGCAGGCGCCGCACGCGCGGGCGAGGCTGCCGGACGCCGCGGTGGCCGAGGCAGCGGGACCTGTCGCGACAAGCGTTGACGCTTCTTAACCCTATTGCGCAAGCGGTCGAATTTGTGCCGCCGCACTAGCCCGACATTAACGAAAGCCCGCCAAGGATCGGCCAAGCGTAGGGACAAGCGCCTATGGCGGCCGGCAAATCGACCTTGCAGCCCGGCCCGCAGCCGGCCCCGCAGGCGGGAGAGGTCATGTCAGTCAGTGAGTTCGAGTTCGGTGCGGCGGCAGCGCATGTGGCGGCCGGCCGCGACCCCGTTCGCGCGATTGTCGAGGTGCTGCCCCGGCCGGTGCGCTTTCTGGGCGTCGGAGGCCTGGGCCTCATCACCGATCTCGCGGTTTTCACGCTCATCATCCAGCACACACCCCATCCGCTGCTGGCGCGCCTGGTTTCGCTGGCCATTGCGACGATCATCACCTGGCGCCTCAATCGCGCCCTCACCTTTGATCGCAGCGGGCGCGACACCGCCGACGAAGCCATGCGTTACGCCGGCGTCGCCGCCGCGGCGCAGGCTGCGAGCTACGCTGTTTTTGCAGTTCTCGTCGTCGCGGGCCTGAGCGCGATACCGCAGCTTGCCGTGATCATCGGCGCCGCCACGGGCGCGCTAGTCTCTTACACGGGCCAGGCGTTGTTTGCCTTCCGTCCGCGCCAATCCCCACGGCACAACGCTTGAGCATCGCGCCATGACCGTCGATGCTGAAACGTTTGTGATCGGGGCCGGACCTGCCGGACTGACGGCCGCCTATTGTCTGGCCAAGGCGGGGCGGTCCGTCCTGGTGATCGAACGCGATCCGATTTATGTCGGCGGCATCAGCCGCACCGTCGATTACAAAGGCTTTCTGTTCGACATCGGCGGCCACCGCTTCTTCTCGAAGTCGAAGGAAGTTGTCGCGCTCTGGAAGGAACTCCTGCCCGACGATTTCATCGAGCGGCCGCGGCTATCGCGCATCTATTACAACGGCAAATTCTTCGCCTATCCGCTCAAGGCGTTCGAAGCGCTGCTCAAGCTCGGCGTGTTCACGAGCGCCAGATGCTTGATGTCCTACGCTCACGCGAAGATCTCTCCCATCGCGGAGCCGCGCACGTTCCATGAGTGGGTGCGCAATCAATTCGGCGAGCGGCTGTTCCAGATATTCTTCAAGACCTACACCGAAAAAGTGTGGGGCATGTCGTGCGACGAAATCTCCGCCGACTGGGCGGCGCAGCGCATCAAAGGCCTCGATCTCGCCGCGGCGGTGATGAACGGGCTCAAGCGGTCGCTGCGGCTTGCCCGTAAACCAGCTCGTGGCGGCGGTGACGGCGCCGACACGGTCAAAACGCTGATCGAGAGTTTCCAATATCCGCGCCAGGGCCCCGGCATGATGTGGCAAGCGGCGGCGCAAAAAATCGCGGCGCATGGCGGCCGCATCCTCATGGGCCGTGAACTGGTTCGCCTGGAATTCGACGCCGGCCGCGATTGCTGGCGCATCGAGGTCGCGGCTCCTGACGGTCAGCGTGAAACCTATACGGCGCGGCATGTGGTCAGCTCGGCGCCGCTGCGCGAACTGGTCGAGCACATCAGCCCGACGCCGATATCGCTTTTGCATGCCCGCGCGCTGCGCTACCGCGATTTTCTCACTGTCGCGCTGATGGTGCGCAAGGGCGAACTGTTCCCCGACAACTGGATCTATATTCACGATCCGAGCGTGAAGGTCGGCCGGGTGCAGAACTTCCGTTCATGGTCGCCAGAGATGGTGCCGCAAGGTATGAGCTGTCTTGGGCTGGAGTATTTCTGCTTCGAGGGCGACGGGTTGTGGAGTGCGCCCGATAGCGACCTCGTCGCGCTGGCAAAGCAGGAAGTGGCGAAGATCGGGCTCGTCTCGCCCGACGATGTCGTCGACGCCTGCGTGGTGCGGCAGGCCAAAGCCTATCCGGTTTACGATGAAGACTATCGCGACAACGTTGATACCATCAGGCGCGATCTGGAAGGCAGCTATCCGACCCTGCACGTGATCGGCCGCAATGGCATGCACCGATACAATAATCAGGACCATGCCATGATGACGGCGATGCTCACTGCACGGAACATCCTGGCGGGCGAGCGGGTCTACGACGTGTGGAACGTCAACGAGGACGCCGAATACCACGAGGCGGGCGAGTCCGGGGTGCGCGAGGCGCTCGACAGCGTGCGGCTGGTACCGGAGAAGGTTGCCGAGGAGCAGGCGGCGTAAGCCGCGTTTGCCCTATAGCGCAATCGTTTCGTACTGAATTGATTGGCGATCTATCATTTTAGTGGAGCATGATCTTTTCGGAAAACCGGTTTCCACTTTTCCGGATCATGCTCTAAGCCGCGGCGAGTTCCGGTAGCAACTTGTCTTCGCGTTTTTCGTCCTGCGCCAGACGCCGCAACAGGCGCACAGCGAACGCAATCAACACGATCGGCGCCAGCGGAAAGAATACGAGCGCCGAGAGCATCATCATCACCGGCAGCGACCACATGGCAATCAGGAGCTGATGGTCGCGCTTGGTGTTGTCAGGACGGTCGCACAAGATCGCCACCACAAATCCAAACATCACCATGTCGTAATTGAGAATGTACGGCGTGAAGAGAAATGTTGCGGTCACCAGCAGCGCCAGCGACAGCGCCGGATCGCGGCGCTTCCAATAGGTCCATACCACGGCGGCGAATGCGAATGCCGAGGCGATGCCTTGCAGCGCCCAGTCGATATTCAGCGGCAGATACATCATGCGGCCGCCGAAGAATACCGAGGATACGACTGCGAACAGCAAGCCTCCGCCATGGACGGTGAGCCATTGCTGCTGTGGGATGACTTTGTCCCAGAATTCTAACCAGATGTTCCAGCCGTAGAGCATGGCGGTCGCGACCACGAGAACGGCTGTCGTCACGATGGCCGAAGCGATTGTCGTCCAGCGCCGCTCGAAGAGCAGCACGATGGGGAGCAATAGCCCGATCTGCGGCTTGATGGTGAGGATGCCGAACAGAATTCCCGCGAGCACCGGCCGGCGATCCATGCACAGCAAGCCACCGATCAACAGCGCCGAGGTATAGAACCCATTCTGGCCGAAGAAGATGCAAACCGCGACGCCCGGCGCGCAGGCGACAAACAGCAAACGCTCGCGAGGTAAAGCCGGCAGACAAGCGAGCAAATAGGCCGCGACGCCGATCACGCACCACGCGATATAGGCGGG
>DATJTL010000476.1:0-10819 GCA_035503415.1 Xanthobacteraceae bacterium | reverse complement strand
CAGCCGCGTGCCGCTGCGGCGGCAGCCGACCAGCACGCGGCCCGTCGGCGTATATTTGATCGCGTTGGAGACGAGGTTCTGCAGCAGCCGCCCCAGCAGACGGCGATCCGAACGGACGTGGAGCGAACACGGCATGAATTTCAGTTCAAGGCCGTTCTCGGCGGCGAGCGGCGAGAATTCGACTTCCAGCCGTTGCAGCAATTCGTCGATGCGGAAGGACGAAAATTCAGGCTTCATCGCGCCGGTGTCGAGCCGCGAAATGTCAAGCAGCGCGCCGAATATCTCTTCCACCGCTTCGAGCGAAGCGTCGATATTCGCGACCAGATCGCCGTCGTTGCTGGTACGCTGGCGCTCGATCAAGCTGGTCACGTAGAGGCGGGCGGCGTTGAGCGGCTGCAAGATGTCGTGGCTGGCGGCGGCGACGAAGCGGGTCTTGGACGCATTGGCGTCGTCTGCTTCCGCCTTGGCGCGATGCAGTTCGGCGTTAAGCCGGGTCAATTCTTCGGTACGCTCGCGCACCCGGCGTTCGAGCGTCGCGTTGGCGCGTTCGAGCGCCTCGGCGGCCTTCACGCTCGGCGTGATGTCGGTAAAGGTGGTGGCAAGGCCGCCGTCGGGCATGCGGTTGCCGCGCACCTCGATCACCAGCGCGCGTTCGGCGAAGCGTTCGAGAAACGGTTCGTCTTCGGCGGCGTATTTGGCGAGCCGTGCGGCGACGAATGCGTCGATGTCGGCGCCGCGGTGTCCGCCGTGCCGCGCCGTGTGTCGGAGGATTTCGTCGAGCGCAACGCCGACGCGCGTCAGTTCGTGCGGCAGATCGAAGATTTCGCCGAATTGGCGGTTCCAGCAGACAAGGTTGAGGTCCTTGTCGAACACCGCGATGCCTTGGCGGACGTGATCGAGCGCGGTCTGCAGGATTTCGCGGTTGTAATGGATGGCCGCATTGGCATCGTCGAGGAGTTTGAGCGCTGCCTTGGTCGAGAGCGTGCGCGTGCGGATCAACATCGACAGCACGAGCCGCGACGACGCAGCACCGATCGCCGAGGCCAACAGATACTCGCCGTGTTGGAGCAGCTCGATGTCGGCCTCGGCCTGCGGATCGAGGCTGATGCGGCGCGCGGTGGCGAAGTTCTTGAAGGATTCGCGAGTGCGCTCGGTGCCGAGGTAGCGGGCAACGGCGGCGGTCAGCTCTTCGACCGAGACCGAAGCGCGGCGCAGCCGAAAGCTCGTTGCCCGTGGCGCGAGAATCGGCGGCAACTGCGAAGGCACGAACAAATCGGCCTGCATGCGCTCGATCGGCCGCGGCATTCTGCTCAGCGAAAATCCGATATAGCAGGCGATGTTGAAGGCGAGGCTGAGCAGCACGCCGTGCACGAGCGGCGGCAGATCGAGGCCGAACAGCGCCTGGGGCCGCAGCAAAGCCAGGTGCCACGGACCTTCGGTCAGTATTCCCGCCCCGACGATGCCGGCATCGGAGACGCTCGGCAGCAACAGCGTGTAGGCCCACACCAGGATGCCGGCGGTCATGCCGGCGATGGCGCCGCGCGCAGTCCCGCGCCGCCAGATGAGGCCGCCGAAAAAAGCCGGCGCGAATTGCGCGATGGCGGCGAACGAGAGCAGGCCGATGGAGGCAAGCTGCGCGTCGCCAACGGATCGGTAATAGGCGTAGGCGAGAAACAGGATGGCGAAGATGGCGATGCGGCGCGTGGTCAACAACCGCGCGCCGGCGTCGCTCGGCTCGCTCTTTTGCGCGGCGCGGCGCTTGAGCAGCAGCGGCACCACGATATCGTTGGAGACCATGATCGCAAGCGCGACCGATTCGACGATCACCATTGCGGTTGCCGCCGACAGGCCGCCGACGAAGGCGATAAGCGTCATCAGTGTCGAATGAGCGGCGAGCGGCAGCGCCAGGACGAACATGTCGCCGTGGAAAAGACTGACCGGAAGATCGAGGAGGCCAGCGGCCGCGATCGGCAGAACGAACAGATTGATGAGCACGAGATAGAGCGGAAACAGCCAGGCGGCGCGGCGGATTTCGGCCTCACTGTGGTTCTCGACCACGGTGACGTGAAATTGCCGCGGCAGCAAAACGATCGCGAACAGCGACAGCGCCGCCATCGCGCAGAATTCCGCAAGTGGCGGGGCCTGGGTCAAAAGCGCCGCGGTCTGCGGCTTTTCGAGCGCGCGCTCGAACAGCGCCAGCGGACCGGGAGACATCACGAAGGTGACGAAAATGCCGACGGCAAGAAACGCCACCAGCTTGATGATCGATTCGGTGGCGATCGCCAGCATCAAGCCGTCCTGATGTTCGGTGGCGTCGGTGTGACGCGTGCCGAACAGCACCGCGAACGCCGCCATGAACAGCGCCACGAACAGCGCGCTGTCGCCCAGCATGGGTTGCAGTGCGCCGTGCGGCGCCGCTTCGCTCATGATCGTGCCGACCGAAGACGACACGGCTTTGAGCTGCAGCGCGATGTAAGGGATCATGCCGACGATGGCGATCAGCGCCACGGTCGCCGCCACCGCCTGGCTTTTGCCGTAGCGCGCCGCGATCAGGTCGGCGATCGAGGTGATATTCTGCCCCTTGGCGAGCCGCACAATGCGGGCGATCAGCGGATAGCCGAGCCCGATCATCAGCATCGGTCCGATATAGATGGCGAGAAAATCAAATCCGCCGCGCGAGGCGAGCCCCACCGAGCCGAAGAACGTCCAGGACGTGCAATAGATCGCGAGCGACAGCGGATAGATCCAAAGCCGCGAGACGGTGCCGCGCGTCAGCGCGCGCATGCGGTCGCCATAGCTCGCTACCAGGAACAGAAACCCGATATAGGCGAGCGCAATAAGGACGACGACCCACCCCTGCAGCACGACGTTTCCCTCGCGTCATTGTGCGGCGTTGGTTCGGCCCGCATCTTTTGCGGCAACGTCACCATAGTTTGTCCGGCCTGTCCATCGGCCGGCCAATAAAAAGATACCGTGCCGCCGCCGGCGCGGGCCGACATCGGCGCCGTCGGCCGCGAGTTCCGTAAATGATTTTTAGATCGCCGCCGCGGGCTACCTCAGCGTGCGCGCCGGCGGTGTTAATTTTATTTCGGCGAATCAGTTTGCACCGCTCTCGCCAGCGGAGTCGCGATGAGCGAAATCTTCATTGTCGATGACGATCCCGCGATGCGAGCCGCGCTCTCTATCGTGCTGGGGGCGGAGGGCTATTCGATCACGGCATTTGCTGACGGCGAGTCCTTTCTTGCGGCAGCGCATTCGCGCATCCCGGGATGCGCGATCATCGACGTACACTTGCCTGGCTGCTCGGGAATTGAACTGCTCAAGAAGATCGACGCGCCGCATTATCCGGCGCCGGTTCTGGTCATATCGGGGCTCGGCGATATTCCGACCGCGGTCGAGGCGATCCGCAATGGTGCGCTCGACTTCATCGAAAAACCGTTCGAGCCTGGGGCCGTCGTGGCGCGGGTGCGCGACGCGATGCACGCCTTCGAGCGCCTCGGTGGGGAGGGCGGGCTCTTGGGCACCGACTTTCCCGGCAATGAACGCCTGACTGCGCGCGAGCGCGAGGTTCTGGGGCGGATTGCCGAAGGCGCCTCCAACAAAGAGGCCGGCAGAGCGCTCGGCATCAGCCCGCGCACGATCGAGGTGCACCGCGCCCGTATCATGGAAAAGCTCGGCGCCAAGAACGCCGCCGATCTCATGCGCATCGTGTTGGGCAAAGGCCGCGGGCGGCGAGCGAGCGCGCCCGCCCCCCACCAGCGCGCGAGCTAACAGCCCACAACGAGGGCGCCGACGGTGTGCGCGGGGCCGTGATCATTTGACTTGCCGGGCGCGGCAGGCATTCATGGTAGGCCGTGCCTTTCTCACCTCCGCCGCTACGCACCGTCATTGAGGTTGCCGAGACGCTGGCGATCGCGCTCGCGGGCGGGCTCGCATTCGCGCTCCTGCAACTTCCGGCCGGCCTGGTTTCCGGCTCGGTGATGGCGGTGGCGGCGGCCGCGCTGTTGGGCCGGCCGGTCAAGCTGCCGCTCGGACTTGCCCGCGTCTGCTATGTCATTGTCGGCATCCTGCTCGGCACCGTGGTGACGCCCGAAACGCTGCACGGCGTGGCCGCCTGGCCCGAAAGCATCGCGCTCCTTATGGTCGCTTCGGTCGCCATGATCATGGCGACCTCGATCTATCTGCGCGTCATCCATCGCTGGGACCCGCTGTCGGCGCTCATGGGCGCAAGTCCAGGCTCGATGGCGCAGGTCATCGCACTGTCGACGGAGCTTGGTGGCGACTTGCGCGCCATCGCCATCGTCCAGACCGTCCGCGTGCTGCTTCTTGTTCTCGGCCTGCCGAACGGGCTCGCTTTGTTTGGACTGGTGGTGCCGGCAGTGGCGCCCGTGCGCGGACCCGCCGGCATGGCGGTTCTGGGCGAAATGATGCTGCTGGTCGCGGTCGCAACCGTTTTTGCCGCGGCGTTTCACCGGCTGCGATTTCCCGGCGGGCTGTTGTTCGGCGCCATGGCCGGCTCGGCGATCCTGCACGGCAGCGGCACCATCGATGCGGCACTGCCATGGTGGATCGGCTCAAGCGCGGTGATCGTGCTCGGTGGACTCGTCGGCTCGCGCTTCGCCAACACCACTGCACGGATGCTGTTCGGCTTTCTGGGGGCGGCGTTCGGCTCGTTCGCCGTATCGATGGCGGTGGCGACGTCTTTCGTGCTGATGGTCATTCATTACTATCCGTTCCCGGTCGCCAATGTCGCCATTGCGTACGCGCCCGGCGCGCAGGATACGATGATGGTGCTGGCATTGGCGCTGCATCTCGATCCGGTCTATGTCGGCGCCCATCATCTCGCGCGTTTTTTGGTCGTGACGTTCGCAGTTGCGGTCGGGGCTCGCCGTATGGCCAAGCGGAAGCTGCCGCAGCGCGAAGAAACATGACGCCGTCGCGACGGCTACTGTCCTTCCGGGTTCAAGGTGTTCGTGACGAATTCCAGCGACAATATTGTCAGCTTGAGTGATAATCGCACAGGAGCCGACATGTCTGATCCGGTCCAGCAGAGCGCTACGCCGCAACAACCGCCGCTGAGTTGGAAAGAGGTTCTTCGTCCGCTTGTTCACCTGCTCGGCATCGCCCTCGTGCTCAACAGCATCAATACCTACTTCTATCCCTATCTATTCCCCGGCTGCCAGACCCCAGGTATTGCCGCTACGCATTGTCCGGCCTCCTACGGCGACTATCGGGACTTTGTTGAGTCGCTGGGCTCCCTGCGTCTTGCGAACCTGATTCTGCGCTTCATGGCTCTGATAGGATTTGCGCTGGACTTTCTCGCCGTATTTTATCTCATCTATGTGGTGGGACTCATTCTCAGGAAATCAGTCAGGCGCAGAATCTGAATTTGTTGCACCGAATTACCTTGAGCCATCCGTGACGTAAGTGACCGGTCTTGCCCGACTGAGTCGCTTGTGCACATGCACCATCAGCGCCATCGCAAACAGCGGCGTTGCCAGGTTGACCACCGGGATCGACACGAACGCGGCGATCAGCAATCCGCCCACATAGACGGTCGCCGCATTGTCCTTGCGCAATGCCTTTGCTTCCGGCGGAGAGCGGAAGCGCATCGCCGCCAGCTCGAAATATACACGCCCGAGCAGCCAGGCGTTGGCGAGGAAGAAGATCACGCCGCCGAGCCCGGCGATTATCAGAACCGGCGCCGCGCACACATAGACCACGATCGACAAGAGTGCCGTCTTGCCGCCCTCGACCACGGCGCGCCATAGCGGCAGCGCCGCGCCGGGCGGGTCGGCCGGATAGTCCTTGCGTTCGACGTCGTCGGCGATCTGATCGGCGAAAAAGCTTGCCACGACGGCGGTGACCGCCGGCATGAGCATGACGCTGCCGGCGACGATGCCGAGGCCGGCGGCAACCGAGAGGAGCCAGGCGATCGCGTCGAGAGGCAGATGCGCATGCGGGCCGAGCGTGTTCTCCGCCGACGCGCTGCCTGCTCCGACCAGCTTCGCGATCAGCCGGTCAAGCGCGATGGCAACGACCACGATGAGGCCAAGTGCAAGCGCGATCGACTTCCACAACACCGCGCGCAGCGGTGGTGAGAACATCTCCGCGATGGCTTTGATCGCATCGTCGAGCATGTGCTTCCGTCATTGCGGCCGAGCAAGCGTAGCGAGCGAGAGCCGCAATCCATGACCGCCGCGTCTGGAGGCGGGCACGGCATACCATTATTCCGAATGGTGTGGGTATGGATTCCGGGCTCGCGCTACGCCCGCCGCGGAGCGACGCGCGCTCAGGCCGGTACTTTGCCTGTGCGGGCGCCGGCCGGCGCGGCCTGCGGGACCAGCGGAACCTGCGCCGCTTCGACCGGTTGCGGCAGGTTGGCCCAATGCAGCGCCTTGTAGTCGAAGCCCCTCGTGATCGTCGGCTTCACCACGTTGAAGTACGGCGAGATGTCGAAATCGCGCGGGCAATAGAGTGAGGAATGACGAATCTCCAGTATCTGCTCGCGCGCCTGGCGGCTGCCGGTCAGCGTGATCTTGGGCAGGATCGGATAGCGTACGGCCGAAAAGGCATCGGCAATCAGCGCCGAGCAGATGAGCCGGGTTGGATCGCCCGAGCCGAGCGCGATCATGCGCCGGCGCCAGCGCGCCGGAACCGGCAAGGGAAACAGATAGCGCATCAGGTCGATGATATTTTTCAGATCGTAGGCGAAGCCGAGCCGGTCCCTGACATAGGCGCACACGATCGCGCAGTCGGTCTCGGTCAGTCCGACCGGCCGGCAAATGCGCGTGTGGAAGCGGGTGTATTTCGACAACGGCGCGGAGACGACGCCTTCGCCGGCATTGGCCTCGATCAGGACGTGCGGCTCGCCGTCGCCGGTGACGCAGCCGTCTATCGGTCCGACATAGAGCGCCGAGTGCGACCACGTCGATTGTGTCAGATATTTGATCACGCCGGAAATGCGGGCGTTGCCCTCGACCAGCAGCACGTCGCCGGGCTGAAGGCACCGGCGCAACGCCTCGGGCTCGCTCGGCGTGAACGGCTCGTAGCCCGACACCGGTTCGTCGAGATAGCGGGCGATCAGCCGCCCGATACCATCGAGCAATCTGCTCATGCGGCCCCCCCTTTAGCGGGCTCGCGCGGTTTCGCCGCGTCTTACTCGCGAGGATGTTATGCGATCTCTGTTGCAATTTGGTTCATGGCAATGTCGTACTGATTACTGAAATTTAAGCGTAACTTGCCTGCCGTGCGGCGGGCCGGCAATGCGGGCCCCGCCCGGCAAAGCAATTGGAAACCATGAAGCGATTGAGTCGCCGTTCTTTTCTCGCCGCCACAGCCGGTTTGGTGGCGAAGCCGGCTATCGCCGCGCCGGCCGCTCGCTCGACGGAAACCGATGTTGTCATCATTGGCGCGGGCGCGGCCGGAATAGCGGCGGCGCGCCGCATTGCCGGCGCTGGGCGGCGCTACCTGCTCATCGAAGCGGCCGACCATATCGGCGGCAGATGCGTCACCGACGCGCGCACCTTTGGCGTGCCTTATGATCGCGGCGCGCACTGGATTCATTCGCCCAATTCGAATCCGGTCGCGAGAGTCACCCCGGGCCGCGGCCTTGAGGTCTATCCGGCGCCGCAAAGCCAAAAAGTGCGCATCGGGTTGCGATACGCGCGCGAGGGCGAGATGGAAGATTTCCTCGCCGCACAGGTGCGCGCAATGCGCGCCATCGATGATGCCGCACGCAAGGGCGATGTCGCCTGCGAGCAGGCGCTGCCAAACGATCTCGGCGACTGGCGCTCGACCATCGAGTTCGTGCTCGGCCCGTTCGCCTGCGGCAAGGATTTGTTGCAACTGTCGGACGTCGACTTCGCGCGCGCGCCAGAGCGCACTGCCGACGCGTTTTGCCGGCAAGGGTTTGGGACATTGCTTGCCAACCGCGCCGCGGGCCTCACCGTTCAGCTGTCGACGCCGGCAACATCGATCGAGATCGACCGCACGGTCGAAGTGCAGACGCCAAAAGGCACGATCACCGCCCGTACCGCCATCATTACCGTATCCACCAACGTGCTCGCCGCCGGCCGGATTCGTTTTACCTCCGACCTGCCGGAACGGATCAGCGCGGCGTTCAATAGCCTTTCGCTCGGCAGCTACGATCACATCGCGCTCCAATTCGTCGGCAATCCGCTCGGGCTCGACAGTGACGATCTCGTATTTGAGAGATCGGCCGATACACATACCGCCGCCATTCTCGGCAATGTCTCCGGTACGCGGCTCTCCCTGATCGAAGTCGCCGGCTCCTTCGGCCGCGATCTCTCGGCGAAGGGTGAGGCCGCGATGGTCGACTTCGCCGGCGACTGGCTGGCGAAGCTTTACGGCACGGGGGTGAAAAAGGCAGTGGAGCGCGCCAGCGCCACCCGCTGGAATGCCGATCCCCTGGTGCTCGGCGCCATGTCGGCCGCCGTCCCGGGCGGAGAAGCAGCGCGCCGCGCGCTGGCCCAGCCGGTGCGCAATGCCGCATGGTTTGCCGGCGATGCCGTGCATGAAACGCTGTGGGGCACGGTTGGCGGCGCCTGGGAATCCGGCGAGCGCGCCGCCGACGCGGTGCTGCGCCAGCTTGCCGGCGAGCGCCAGCCCGAGGCGGAAGAGCGCCGGCCAACACGTAAGCGTAAACGGATCCATAGGCAGGGCGAGCCTGAGGAATTTGGCGGCGCGCCTCGCATCATGCGTAACAACTAGGGCATCATCCGGAAAAAGCCTGTTTCCGATCCGATCCGGGATGGGAACGGGTTTTCCGAGAAGATCATGCTCCACCTAAAATGTTGGAGCGGCAGTCAGCGCAATATGAAGCGATTGCGCTCCAAGGTGCTGTTCAGCTCCGCAGCGTGCCGCCGGTGCGCTTGCCGACCTCGGCGACGATCTTGGCCGCGAGTGCCTCGATTTCGGCGTCCGTCATAGTGCGCTCGCGCGGCTGGATGGTGACCGCGATGGCGACTGACTTTTTGCCCGGCGCAATGCCCGTGCCCTCGTAGACGTCGAACACTGTCACGCCGGTGATGAGCTTGCGATCCGCACCCGTCGCCGCGCGCACGATATCGGCCGCCTTTACGCCGCGCTCGACCACGAAGGCGAAGTCGCGTTCGACCGGCTGGAAGGCAGAAAGGTCGAGCGCCGGCTTGGCGCGCGTCGCCTTGGCTTTCGGTTCAGGGATTCGCTCCAGGATCACTTCGAAGGCAACGAGCGGGCCTTCGGCATCGAGCGCCTCGAGCGCGCTCGGGTGCAGCTCGCCGAAATGGCCGAGAATGTTTTGCGGGCCGATCTGAATTGTCCCGCAGCGGCCGGGATGAAACCAAGCCGGCCCGCCCGGGACGACTTGCAGCGCTTGGGGCGGCGCGCCCGCGGCGACCAATACCGCAAGCGCATCGGCCTTGGCGTCGTAGCTGTCGGCTTGCGCGTCGCGCTTGCTCCAATGCCGGCCGATGCCGGAGGGCTTGGCGAGCGCACGCCGTACCCCGGCAGCGCTGGTGAGTTGATCCGCCGGCTGGTCGCCGCGAAAGATCTGGCCGACTTCGAAGAGACCGACGTCGGGAAAGCCACGGTCGGCGTTCTTCTGCGCGGCCGCGACCAGGCCCGGAATGAGGCTCGGCCGCATGTCGGACAGGTCCGACGCAATCGGGTTGGCGAGCGCAAGTTCGGGCTTGCCGCCGCCGAACAGTTCCGCCTGCTTCTTGTCGATGAACGACCAGGTGACTGCTTCGACCAGATTGCGTGCGGCGAGCGCGCGCTTTGACTTGCGCGTACGTAATTGAATCGGCGTGAGCACCGGTTTGCGCGGGGCCGCGCCGCGGTCGAACGGCGTCGCCGGCACACGGTCGACGCCGAGGATGCGCACCACTTCCTCGACGATGTCGGCTTTGCCGTGCACGTCGGACCGCCACGATGGCACCGCGATCTTGACTCGCTCGCCCTGGCCGGCGGCGAAGAAGCCGAGCCGCTCGAGCACGCGGCGCATTTCCGGCAGCGGCACTGAAAGGCCGGCCAGGCGCTTGACCTCGGAGAGCGGAAAATCGACGACGCGCTCGGGCGCCTGGGGGCTGCCGGCGACAACGATCTGCGACGGCGCGCCGCCGCACAGGTCGCGCACCATTTGCGTCGCCAGTTCGAGGCCGGGCAGCATGAAAGCCGGATCGACACCGCGCTCGAAACGGTAGCTGGCATCGGAAGCGATGCCGAGCTTGCGGCCGCTATGCGCGATATTCATCGGCTCCCACAGCGCCGATTCGATGAGCACGTCGGTGGTCGCTTCCGAGCAGCCGGTTTTTTCGCCGCCCATGATGCCGGAGAGCGATTCCACGCCCTCGTCGTCGGCGATGACGCAGATGGTGTCATCCAGTGTGTATGTTTTGCCGTCGAGCGCTACGAGCGTCTCGCCGTTGCGCGCGCGGCGCACCGTCAGATTGCCGCGCACCTTGGCGGCGTCGAACACATGCAGCGGCCGGCCGCGGTCGAAGGTGATGAAATTGGTGATGTCGACCAGCGCGTTGATCGGGCGCAGCCCGATCGCCGTGAGGCGTTTTTGCAGCCATTGCGGCGACGGACCGTTTTTCACACCGCGAACGAGGCGCAGCGCGAACGCCGGGCAAAGGTTCGGCGATTCGATTTTCACCGAGACGGGGCAGGGGAATTCGCCCTTTTGCGGCTTGATGCTTAAGTCTTTGAAGCGGCCCATGTCGGCTGCGGCGAGATCGCGCGCGATGCCGTGCACGCCGGTGCAGTCGGCGCGGTTCGGCGTGAGATTGATCTCGATCATCGGGTCGTCGAGGCC
>DATJTL010000475.1:0-5085 GCA_035503415.1 Xanthobacteraceae bacterium | reverse complement strand
AGTTCGTCGAACAGGGTCTCGGCAATCCAGCGGTCTTCCGCCATCGATCGTCCTCCGGTGCGCGATAGGAAAACGGCCGGGGCTAGTATGGCGGTTCAGAAGGCCGCATCATTCTGGCCGCTAGCTCGTCACGCGGACTTCTAAACCAAAGCCACACTAGTTTGATGAACTACTCGTGTCCTTTCGATTCCGAAGTTCGCAAACAACCGTGCCGCACGATGATGCGAATTTCAGAATCGGGACACGAGCCCCGGCCATCCAATCAAACTCGAATGAAGGCCGGCACGCCGCCGGCGGATCAGGCGTCTTTGCCGCGAAGGATTTCGTCCACGCCCACGTGCTGTGCGGAAAATGCTTCGCGCAGCACCGGGATGCACGCGTCCGGATTGGCCGAGCCGCACATGAACACGTCGAGTGCGGCGTAGCCGGCTTCCGGCCAGGTGTGGATTGAGATGTGGCTTTCCGCCAGCACCGCCACACCGGAAACTCCACTCGGCTGGAAATGATGCAAGTGGATATGCAGCAGCGTCGCGCGCGCCGCGGTCACACAGCGGCGCAGCGTGGCCTCGATGTGCTCAATGTCGTCGAGCCGTTCGGCGCCGTGCAGATCGACGATCAGATGCACGCCGGCGCAGCGCACGCCGTTGCGAAGGGCAAAATGGTCTTTGCGCTGCTCGTCTTCGTTGACAGCTTTGGGCGGCGTCGGCGCTACCTTCAGCTCGGTCTTGTTGTCTTCCTTTCGGGCGGTACCTGGGATCCCCAAGCCCTTCACCGATCGCAAGAGGGCGCGTTGGCTCATGCCGTCCTCCCCAACCTGAGTGATAAGAACCCGAGATGCCGGCTAGCCGGCGCCGCGGAAAGCGAAAGCCGCCCGATCGGATCAAAAATCACCGATCAACAGCGGCAGATTCCCCAAATAAATGCAAACAGCGGGGAGTCAAGCAGATTCTGCATTGAAACCTTTAAAGCTTCGTCTCGCCAGTTCAGTTCGTTCGCTCGGTGAAGCCGCCGAAGCGGTTGCGGCATCACGTTCCAGCGGCTCTCGGCTTGCCGGATGCTTGCTCGAGGCATGGAGCACAACGGCGAAGTCTCGGCGGCGTTGCATGCTGCCTCTTCACATTTTCGCCCACCGATGCGCTATGATTGAAATGATGATCCTGGTTGGTTTGGCGTCCAGGGCTGCTGGTGACCTCGCCTGCGGATCGGCAGGAGGAGGGAGAGGGAAGGAGAATGGATATGCGAACCTCGGCTGTGGGGATTTTTGCGGGAGCGTTGTTGGCGCTCGCCGCGCTGGTGCCGGCGGGATCTGCGGCGGCGCAGGACGCGTACGGGCCGCCGCCTCCGCCGCCGCCGCCTAATCCGGCGGCGCCGGTTGGTGGCGCCATCGTCGGCGGCGCGATCGGCGGAATCATAGGCGGTGCCTTAGGGCGCGGTCCTGGCGCAATCGCCGGCGCCATTATCGGCGGCACGACCGGCGCGGTCATCGCCTCCGAAGCGCAGGCGCGACCGGGTGGTTATTATTGGTATCGCGGCGCCTGTTATTTCCGGTATCCGAACGGCGCATGGTCGCAGCCGCTTGCCCCGGGCTATTGCGGCTATTGAGGCCGAGCCGAAGATTAGCCGTTGACGGCCACAGCCGGCGGGACCATTGGCTCTGCCGGCTTTTTCACACGCGTGCGGAAGAATCCGAGCACGCGCCGCGCGGTGTCTGGCTGCAACCGGTTGAAGCTGCCCAGCGCCTGTTCCAGGTCGTTTGCCGACATGCCTCGGTCGGCCGCACGCAGGAGCAAGATGGCCTTTGTCGTGGTTGAAGACAGGCCCGCGACCTTGGCGAGGATGAGGATGATCTCGGCGCCTGGATCGAGCAGCGCCCGCTCCACTACGTCGATCGGGGTGTCGCACAAGAGCGAGAGCGCGATTGCCGTTTCCTCGAATTTGCGCTCGCGCGCATATTGATAAATCTCGGCCTCGCCGATGCGGCGGAGGCGGTTCTGCCGCTCCACTTCCGCCTGCGCGGCGGCGAAATCCCGCGAGGCGTTACGGACGTCGTTGCGGATTCCGCCGGTCACTTCGGCGACGACGCCCTCGACGGCGGCGCTGGCCAGCGGATTTTCGGCGGCAAGCCGCGCCCGCACCGCACTGGAAGCTTTTTCCAGCAGCATGAGAAAGTGCTGCCGCGGAATGTCGGGGCGGCGGCCGACCTCGGTGGCCAGTGCGTCGTCGCCGGTCGAGCGTTTCACCAGCATGCGGAACCCGGCATCGGAGAAGCGGGCGCCGGTGTTCTTGACCACCGATTGCACTACGTCGCGGTCGCCGCGTTCCACAAGCACATCGGTGAGCGCTTCGCTCAGCGTTTTGCGCTGCGCGATGGCGGCGAGATGCCGCTGGCTCTTGTTGACGGCGTTGGCCAGAAGCTCGCGCTCGCCGAGCCGTTCCGATTGAATGAGGACCGGCTCGGCAACCTCGATGTCGTCGTCAAAGGCGAGCATGTTGATGACATGGATCGGAGCATTGGCGACGGGCGCCAGCCGGTGCGAGAGCCGCGCGCGTGCCTTGGCCTCGATGGTCGCGACCAAGCGCAACATGACGTCGTCGAAGACGCCGATCTGATCTTGGGAGTAGTGCACCGCACCGCCGACGAACAAATCGGTAATGCGAGTGAGCATTTCGATGCGGCGCAAATTGGTGCCGGAGGCGAGCGCGGCTTCGAGTTCGTCGAGCAGGGGAAGAGTGCGCATAATGCTACCGGACGCCGCACGCCATTGAACTGCCGAGCAGAATGCCGCCGGAATGGTGAATAAAGCCTTGTCGGGTCCGCATGTGCGCGGCAGCAGCGCCTTAAGAAAATGCTAAGCTTGCCCGTCGCTGCTTGCCGGATTCAGTGCTGTGGGATTGCGCCCATGCGGGCATGGACTTCAGCGGGGACGCGGTATTCGCGAATGACCGGACGAGGATCGCGCAGGCCGCAAGCTTCGCGCTGCACGATGAAGCACCACAATGCCTGGCTTGCCGCCTGCACCAGCTGTGCGCGCGCCGCGTCGTACTCGGCATGGGCACTGTCATAATCCGCCAGCGCGGCAAGCGCCGCCTCCAGCGCGCGGCCAAGCCTGCCGAGCGCGTGCGCCTGCTCCTGCACGATTTCGTAGTCGAGCGCGACGATCTGTGTGGTGCGCGAGTTGCCACGCGGCGGACGCAAGTTCATCGGTGGCGGCATCCAATGGGTTTCGGCACGATTAGCGCTCCCAGATCGTCACACTGACGCCGGCCGGCACGTCCAGATCGCGCCGCTGCCCGGGTTTGAGACCATGTCGCGCCAACACGTCTTCTGGCGTCGCACACGGCCCTACCTCCTGGAAGACCGGGTGCCCGCCGGGAATCTTCGCCTGCGCGGCGCGGGACAGGTGGAATACGTCATACTTCGGAAGAAACATGCTGAAGACTTCGGTTCCGCCGATGACGGCGATCGGTCCATCCGCGGCGCCGAGCGCCGCGATTGCGCTTTCCAGGCCAGTCCCAGTGGGATTCCATAGGAGCGAATTGGGGTGCGCCGGGTCCGGCGCAAGAGCTGCGACCTGACGGGTGACAACGAGGCGCTTGCGTTGCGCGGCGCGCGGGCCGCCTTCGTGCGAATGGCGGCCGTGGACCACGACCGCGACGTGGTCGAGCGCGTCCTGGAAGAAACGCTGATCGGCCTCGTTGCGGATCGAGTCCGGCATTTCACCCCTGGCGTCGGCGATCATGCCGTCGCTGGAGACGATGACGTAACCTTCGATGCGGCGCGGTCCAAGCATGCGCTTCACGATAGCGGGAGCTAGGCAATGAGTCATTGCGGCTGTGGCGGCTCACGCCATAATACGCCGCGCGAGAAGGCGAGGCGCATGTCCGAACCGGCAAGCCTGATCATGCAGCAATTCCTCGCCTGGGTGGCGGACCGTCCGCGCACGCGTGAGCAGGCGGTGGAGGCCTGGCACAGTTGCCCGCATATTTCGGTGTGGGAGGATGCGATCGTGGGCGGTCTCGTCTCTACCGAGAACAACGGCAGACGCACCATCGCTCTGACAATGCGGGGCCGCACCCTGCTCGAACGTTGCCGCGTGAGCTGAGCCGCTCGGCGGCGGTCCCTCCAACACGACAGGCGACGAGTGTTTTTGTTCGGCGATCCGAATTGAGCGGGAAATGCTCTAGCTCAGCGGTATGCCCGGCTGCGGCGGGATATCGAAGACGTTGAGCACGAAACCGATCATGCCGTAGAGACCGGCGCAGGTGACGGCCTCTATGACCCCGTCGACGCCGAACGCGGCTTTGCCGCGCTCGAAAGTCGTCGTGCTGACGGTTTTGTTGGCAAGCAGTTCGGTCACGAAGTCATAGATGAGCTGCTCGTCGTCGCGCTTGAACGCCGGCCGTTTGCGCGCGCGAATGGCGTCTATGACATCCTGCGTCAGTCCGTGCTCAAGAGCGTGCGGCTCATGCACTGACCAGGCATATTGAGCGGTCGCCTCGCGCACAGCCATTAGGATGATCAATTCGATCAGCCGCCGGCCGAGTTTCGGGTTCTTGCGGTAATAGTTGACCAAATGGTCGGCCGGTTCGGCGATCTCGGGCGTGTGGATCAAAACGCCGAACGGTCCGGTGAGAGTCTTGCGCGGCCGCGATTTTAGAAAATCGTCGTGCAATCGCTGCTGGCGCGGCGAGAGATTTTCTCGTTTGACGTCTTCGATGCGCGCCATGCGTAGTTTCTCCTGGTTTGTGACTGCAATTCGGCTGTGTCAACGCAGTTCGGCGGAGCCGTCGCCGCGCACCGCCGCCACGTAGCGGGCGATCGAGCGTTTGACGATGTCCTTGCCGCCGTGGGGAATGGTGCGGTCGAACCAGGCGCCGTGGATAGCGTCGAAGGAGTACGGTTCGAGCATCGCGCCAATACGCTCGACCGCGGGTGCCGACAGCGGGATCATGTTGGGGTAGCTGCGCATGAAGGTGACGAACTTACGGTCGGGGATCACCTGCACGATATCGCCGGAAAGAAGCGCGCCGCGGTTTTGCGCGCCTTGCGCCCAATGCAGCACGGTGCCGCCGGCGAAATGTCCG
>DATJTL010000474.1:0-6214 GCA_035503415.1 Xanthobacteraceae bacterium | reverse complement strand
GGCTACGGCGAGACCGTGGTGATCGAGGACATCGATCTCAACGTCGCGCCCGGCGAGTGCATCAGCGTGATCGGACGCAACGGCGTCGGCAAGACCACGCTGCTCGCCACCGTCATGGGCCACACCAATCTGCATTCCGGCGAGGTCACGCTCGACGGGCAAAGCCTCAACGCCGTGCCCTGCTTCCGCCGCGCGCTTTTCGGCATCGGCTTCGTGCCGCAGGAGCGCGAGATTTTTCCCTCGCTGTCGGTGCGCGAAAATCTCGACGTAGCCGCCCGGCCGGGACCGTGGACGCAAGCGCGCGTCTTCGAACTGTTCCCGAGGTTGAAAGAACGCCTCGACAATATGGGCAACCAGCTCTCCGGCGGCGAGCAGCAGATGTTGTCGATCGCACGCGCGCTGCTCACCAACCCGTCCGTCTTGCTCATGGACGAACCGACCGAGGGCTTGGCGCCGGTGCTGGTCGAGACATTGATCGCCGCGCTGGCGCGGCTGCGCGCCGACAGCGCGCTATCGATCGTGCTGGTCGAGCAGAATAGCCGCGTCGCGCTCTCCTTCTCGCCGCGCACCGTGATCCTCGACAAGGGCCACATCGTCTACGACGGCGAATCGGCGCCGCTCGCCGCCGATCCGGAGCGGCTGGCCAAGCTGATCGGGATTGTGGAGTGACCGTCAGCGCCCTCCCCCTTTCAGGGGGAGGAAAAATTACGCGTGGGCCTTGCGCTGCGGATCGATGATCTTTTCCAGCTTGCCGAGCACATGCATGCAGGGCAGAAGCTGCGCCAAACTCCCGTTCGGCTCGCGCTTTTGTTTGATCGCCGCGATGAATTCGCGGTCTTCAAGCTCAATACCGTCCATCGACACGTCGACCTTCGACACGTCGATCTTGTTGTCCTTGCCGTCGGAAAGGTCGTCGTAGAACGCCTTGAACGTGCCGTTGTTGCAGATATAGCGGAAGAACGAGCCGAGCGGACCGTCATTGTTGAATGACAGCGAAAGCGTCAGCACGGCGCCCGATGGCGTTCTCGTCACGATGCCCATGTCCATGGCGATGTTGAGTTCCGGGTGAATCGGACCTTGTACCGCGTAGCAGTCGGAAATGTTCTCTCCGCACTGATACTGAAACAGATCAACGGTGTGGGCGGCGTGGTGCCACAGTAGATGGTCGGTCCAGCTCCTCGGATTGCCGGCCGCGTTGATGTTCTTGCGCCGGAAAAAGTAGGTCTGCACGTCCATCTGCTGGATCTTCAGTTCGCCGTTCACAATCTTCTTGTGGACGTATTGATGGCTGGGATTGAAGCGCCGCACGTGGCCGCCCATGGCGGTGACGCCGGTCTCCTTGGCGATCTTCACCAAAGCCTCGGCGTCTTCGACGCTGTCGGTCACCGGAATCTCCACCAGCACGTGCTTGCCGGCGCGCATCACCTGCTCGCCCTGCCGGAAGTGCATCTTGGTCGGTGTGGTCAGGATCACCGCGTCGGCACGCTTGATGCCCTCGGAAAGCTCGCCGCTGTAATGGGGAATGCCGTATTTCTTCGCCACCTGCGCGGTCGAGTCCTGATTGCCGCCGACCAGCGAAGTGACTTCAACGTCTGGGATGCGTTTGAGCGCATCGAGATGCTTTTGTCCGAATGCCCCCTGCCCGGCAACGCAGATTTTCATGATAGCTCTCCAAATGTTCACTAATCGGCATCCCGGGCGCAGCGCAGCGCGAAACGATGCGCTGCAGAACCGGGATCGTTGCAGACTCAGAGTTCAAAACGTTCCCGGATCGGCAGTGCATCACTTCGCTTCGCTGCGTGCTGCACTGCGTCCGGGAAACAGACCCGAGCTTAGCTGCGAATCCGTTGAACCTTGGCGCGCGCCGCGGCGCGCTTATGTTTCGTCGCCGGCTTCCTTGCCGCCGAACGCTTGCGGTTCTCCAGAATGATATGCCCGACGGCGGTATTCGACGCCGGCACGGTGTAGAAGCGGTAGACCTCGTCGACCTTGTCGTCGAGTGCGCCGCGCATGATCAGCCACATCACCATCTCGATGCCTTCGGCGCCGGCCTCGCGCATGTAATCGATGTGCGGAATCTTGACCAGCCGTTGCGGGTCCTTGGACAGATTGTCGAGGAAGTTCTTGTCCCACTTGCTGTTGATCAGGCCGGCACGCGGCCCGGAAATCTGATGCGACAGGCCGCCGGTGCCGAAGATCACCACCCGCAAGTCGTCCGGATAGGACTCGACCGCCTTCTTGATGGCGCGGCCAAGCATATAGCAGCGGTGGCCGGTGGGCGGCGGATACATCACGACGTTGACCGCGAGCGGAATGACCGGGCACGGCCAGTGCGCATCCTTGTCGACCTTGCCGAACAGAAGATTCATCGGCACCGTCATGCCGTGGTCTACTTCCATCTTGTTGCAGATGGTGAGATCGAACTCGTCGAGGATCACCGACTGCGCGATATGGGAGGCGAGCGCCGGGTGGCCCTTCACGACCGGCACCGGACGCGGTCCCCAGCCTTCGTCGGCCGGCGGGAATTCCGCGGCGCAGCCGAGAGCGAAGGTCGGAATGAGATCGACCGAGAATGCCGAGGCGTGGTCGTTGTAGACGATGATGGCGACATCGGGTTTGGTGTCGCGCATCCAGGCCTGCGATTTCTCGAAGCCCGAGAACACCCGCTTCCAGTACGGCTCCTCGGTCTTGCCGTTGTCGAGCGCCGCCCCGATGGCGGGGACGTGCGATGAACCTACACCTGCGATGATCTTGGCCACGGCTTATTTCCGTTTCGCTGTTTTGGATTTCGGTTTGGCTTTCGCCTTCGGCTTTGCGGCGGGCGCCTTCCGCTTGGCGGCGGCTTTTTTGCTTGCCGCGCCAGCTGCGAGGAATTTCGCCGGCGTGTTCTTGCCCGACCGTGAGCGGTTGCCCTCCACCGAGCGGCCGCCCTTGAGCATCATGTCGGCGTAGTCAGGCTGTGTCGAGCCGGTCATCACGGCGGCGAGATGCTGGAACGAATGGCCGTCGGTGGCACCAAGCTTGGCGGTAAAATAGATGTTGCCGCCGAGCTCAAGCATGCGGTTGTAGTCGCGCTTGAGGACGGCTTCGGTCTGCTCTGGCGTCAGCTTGAATTTCTTCAAATACTCCGCTTCGTTCGCCTTGAAGGCCTTGCGGTTCTCGTCCTTCATCAACGACATGCAGAACATGTTGATGCCGTAGCCCTCGCGCGAGCGTTCGGCGTCGAAGACAAAAGTGCCCGGGATGTCGTCATAATCGTGCTGTTCGCGGGGCATTCGCTTCTCCGATTTGGGCGCCTCTTCTGCTTAGCTTCACATATATAAGGCCGCAAAGCTTGGCAACGTGGCCTTGTTGCAGGTTCGAGCCGTTCTAATGCGCACACAGCCGTTCAGGCGGCTTCCAGCAATATTTCGGTCAACCGTTCGGGCATGTCGAGCATGACATCGTGGCCGCACGCTACCTCGTACACATGCCAATTCTTGGCGCGCGCACTCGCCAGCGCGGCATCGAAGTAGGGGTTCGGATAGCCCGAGGCGCGGATGTAGGTTTTTCTGCCGATCCGCTCGCGGGCGCCGCTGAGCGCAAGCTTCTGCAGCGAGCATTGGATCGGCTGCGGCGTGCATTGCGCGTCGACCCAGGCGCGGTCCTTCTCATTGACCCGGAACCATGCGGCGGCCCGCGGCGGCAGGCTCGTCGTGCCGGAGCGGAACGCGGCCAATACCGGCTCGCGCATCTCCGGCGGATATATGTCGACCACGGATTGCCCGTCTTCCGGCATGAACGCGTCGAGCATCACGAACGACGAGATCGCCGTTTCCATCTTCTCGGCTGCGCCGGAAATGATCATGCCGCCGTAGGAGTGGCCGACCAGCACCACGTCCTTTAATTCCTGCCACTTTATCTCATTGACCACGTCCAGAATGTGCGTGTCGACGTTGATGGCGGGATTGAGCAGATGCGAGCGTTCGGCAAGCCCGGTCAGCGTCGGTGTGAATACCTCGTGCCCGGCGCTCCTGAGCAATCGCGCCACGCGGCGCCAGCACCAGGCGCCATGCCAGGCGCCGTGAACGAGAACGAATGTCGCCATGCCTTGCCCCCCGCTATCAGCCGATCTAGCTCCAATAAAGCCGCATCGGATTTGTGACCAGGAGCGACTGCTGCAGCGCTGCCGTCGGCGCGATTTTAGGGATGTAGTCGACCAGAAAGCCGTCGTCGGGCGCCGCTTTCTTCATGTTGGGATGCGGCCAGTCGGTGCCCCAGAGCACGCGGTCGGGGAAGCGCTCGACCAGGGCGCGGCCGAACGGCACCACATCGTCATATGGCGGACCCGCAGCGCTCATTCGCTCCGGGCAGGTCACCTTGACGTAAAAATTGTCATGCTTAGCCATCAGCTCGTGGAAGCGCTGGTTCTCCGGATGATCGACGCCCTTCTTAACGTCGGGCGTGCCCATGTGATCGACCACGACCGTCGTAGGAATCGAGGTGAAGAAGCTTTCGTATTCCGGCAAATCAGGCATCTCGAAATAGATCACGATGTGCCAGCCGAGCGGCGCGACGCGCCTGACGATGCGGTTGAGCACGTCGGGCGGCGTGATGTCGACCAGCCGCTTGAGGAAGTTGAAGCGCACCCCGCGCACGCCGGCTTTGTGCATCCATTGCAGCTCGTCGTCGGTCACCTCCGCGCCGACAAAGGCGACACCCTTGGCCCGGCCGTTCGACGCGTCGAGCGCATCGACCATGGCGCGGTTGTCTTTGCTGTGACACGAGGCCTGCACGATGACGTTCTTGCCGAAGCCCAAGAAGTCGCGCAGCGCGAACAGCTTTTCCTTTGGCGCATCGCATGGCGTGTACTTGCGTTCCGGCGCATAGGGAAACTTCGACTCTGGTCCGAACACATGACAGTGGGCATCGACCGCGCCCGCCGGCGGCTTGTATGTCGGTTTGGACGGGTTGGGATGGAACGGGACGTAACCGGGACTCATCGGCACTGCGAATTCTCCACTTCATCGCTTCGAGCGCGGGACTTTGCAGCACAGCACGGTGTCAAATTGGCTGAAAATTTGTTGCGCCACGGCGCCCGCTCTCTCGCGGCGGGCTGTAGCACAGGGCCGCACCGATGTAACGAGGTGATGTAACGAGATTAGGACGCGAGCCGCTGCGCGAACCGCCAATCGGTAATTCCAAGCGCCGCGGCGAGGCGGTCGCGGTCGAACGGCTTGATCAAAAAGCCGTCCATGCCGGCGGCGAGGCAGGCGTCACGGTCCTCGTCGGAAGCATTGGCGGTAAGCGCGACGATCGGGGTGCGCGCGCCGCCTTCTTCGGCCTCGATGGCGCGGATGCGGCGCGCGGCTTCGATTCCGTCCATTCCCGGCATGTGCAAGTCCATGAGCACCCGGTCGTACGGCGCGCCGGCAGCGCGCGCGGCGATGAAGGCATCGATCGCGGCAGCGCCGTTTGCCGCCATGGTCGGACGGTGGCCGAGCTTGACCAGCAGCGCGCCCGCCAGCAGCGCGTTGATCTCGTTGTCCTCGGCGACGAGAATCGACAGCCCCCCGCTTCGGCAAGCTTGCTCTGGAAGATCGGCGGTTTCGCCGGCGGCGATGTCGAAAGCGTCGCCGGTAGAAAAGCGCGCGGCGAGCGAGGCGGCGCGCACCGGCTTGATAAGATAGCCGGAGAAGCCGGCCTCTTTGAGCGCCGCAAGTTCGGTGCGCATGGCCGGCGTCACCAGCACGATCCTTCGCTGCACCGTTGCGGCAAGCCTCGCGAGCTCTCGGCTCGCCGCCGTGCCCAGTGCGTGATCGACGATAACCGCGCTCCACAGCTGCTCCGGCAACAGCGCGGCCGCTACCTTTTCGTCGGGAACGATTTTGCTGCGCGCGCCCCAGCGCTGCAGACGCCGCGCGATCAGAGACGCTTCGATCGCCGCGGGCGCGACAATCAGAATATCCTCTCCGGAGAGATCGGGCACCGCGAACGATGACGCCTCCGCCTCGCCGGCGCGAGGCAACACCAGCGTGACCGTGAAGGTCGAGCCTTCGCCGAGCACGCTTTCGACCGCGATCGCGCCGCCCATGCTTTCGACGATCCGCTTGGAAATGGTCAGCCCGAGCCCGGTACCGGCAAATTTTCGCGCCGCGCCGCTGTCGACCTGCTCGAATTCGAGAAAAATGCGCGATCGATCCTCGGCCGAAATGCCGATACCGCTGTCGCGCAC
>DATJTL010000473.1:0-3559 GCA_035503415.1 Xanthobacteraceae bacterium | reverse complement strand
CATCAGCGCTCTTGTGGTCGAGAGAAACGAACGGGTCGGCGACGTGTGGCGCCAGCGTTATCGCTTCTTGAAGCTGCACAACGACCTTTGCATGAATCATTTTCCCTATATGCCGTTTCCGGAAACGTGGCCGGTCTATCTTCCGCGCGACAAGGTGGCGGAGTGGCTGGAGTTCTATGCCCAGAGCATGGAGCTCAATGTGTGGACCAAAACTACCTTTTTGGGCGGCGAATTCGATCCGGCGGACAAGCGCTGGACTGTGCGCCTGCAGCAGGCGGACGGCACCGTCCGAACGATGCGGCCACGCTTTGCCGTGCTGGCGGTCGGGCTGAGCGGCCGCCCGAGCCTGCCGAAATTTCCCGGCATGGAGGAGTTCGCCGGCACGATCGTGCATTCCAGCGGCCCGATCGACGAGCTCTTGGTCAAAGACAAGAAAGTGCTGGTGGTCGGCGCCGGCACCAGCGCGCATGACATCGCGCAGAATTTTCATCTGCACGGCGCCGATGTGACGATGCTGCAGCGTTCTTCGGTCACCGTGGTGAACCTCGAACCGAGCGCGGTGCGCGCCTATCAGCTTTATCGCGACCTCGAAGGCAGGCGGCCGATCGCCGATATCGACATGATGGTGGCGGCGGTTCCCTACCCCTTGCTGGTGCGGTTGCACCGGCCGCTGAGCCGGTCGATGGCCGAAGCCGACAAGGCGCTGCTTGATGGCTTGCGCAAGGTCGGCTTCCTGCTCGACAACGGCGAGGACGACAGTGGCTATTTCATCAAATTGCTGCGCTACCAAGCCGGCTATTATCTGAACATCGGCGCTTCCGATCTCATCATCGCCGGCAAGATCAGATTAAAGGCGGGGGCTGCGATCGAGCGATTTTCGGCGCGCTCCGTCGTCCTCACTGACGGTAGCGCCGTGGACGCCGATGTCGTGGTGCTCGCCACCGGATATGAACCGCTGCAGGAATCGGTCCGCGCCCTGTTCGGCGATGAGGTAGCCGATCGCGTCGGTCCGATCTGGGGGATCGGCGGCGATGGCGAGCTGTGCAACATGTACGCTCCCACGGCACAAGACGGTTTCTTCGTCGTCGGCGGCGGCTTTCCGGCGGCGCGTGCCTATTCGCTCTATACCGCTCTTTACATGAAAGCCGCGCTCGAAGGTTTGCTGCCACCGCAGACATCGCCCGCGCCGACAGGGCAGCCCGCGAAACAATCGAGCCAACTGGAATTGCACCATGCGTGACCGCCTGGAACTACCGCGCCTGTCACTCGCCGAGCGCGACCGTCGCTGGTCATTGACGCGTGCGGCGATGCGCGCGCGCGGCATCGATTGCCTCGTGCTGTGGGGCTGGCCGGCGATGTGGGACTTTGCGACCGCGAACGCCCGCTATCTGTCGCCGATCGGCGGCAATGCCGAGAACAACACGCTGATCTTTCCGCTGGAGGGTGAGCCGACCTCTTTCGTGTTCATGCCGACCTTCGTCGAATACTGGAAGCGCGCGCAGGATTGGGTGACCGACGTGCGCGCCCGCAGCGGCACCTGGGCCACAACGGTGATCGCGCGGCTCAAGGAAATGGGCCTCGAACGCGCCACGATCGGCATGGATGGGCTCGCCGGTCCGCTCGACCCGGACGGCTGGCTGCCGCACAGCATCTTCGAGGCGCTGAAATCCGCGCTGCCGAATGTCCGCTTTGTCGATCTCGGCGACTTTTTGGAAGCCATCCGCGCCATCAAAAGCGCTGAGGAAATCTCAGCGCTCGATCGCGCAGCCGTGCTTGGCGACAAGATGCTCGAAGCTTGCCGCGATTGCGCGCGCCCCGGTGTGCGCGAATCGGAAGTCTACGGACGGATGGTGGAAGCGATGCTGGCCGACGGCGGCGAGGAGCCGACGCTGTTTCTCTGGGCTTGCGACCGCTATCCCCTGCCCCATCCGTTTCGCCTACCGACAACGCGGCGCATGGAGCCGCGCGACCTCATCACCTGCGAGATCCACCCCAAGATCGGCGGCTATTTCACGCACGTCGAGCGCACCTTCTGCCTGGGCGAGCCGGACAGCGAGCAGCAACGCATCTATGAGGGCTGCGTCGCCGCGTTCCGCCGCGGCATGGATCTGTTTGGTCCCGGCAAGTCGATTGCCGCCTGCATGGACGAGGTCAAACAGGTGATCGACAAATCCGGGCTCGGCATCTGCGAAACCGGCATTCACGGACACGGCCTCGCCTCCCTCGAATATCCGCGCTACCGCTTTCACGCGCTCAAGGCCGATCAGGCGGCGCTGGCAAAGATCGGCGGCGAGTTCAAACCCGGGATGGTGTTTGCATTCAACATCGACCTGTTCGACCCGCAATGGCGTGGCGGCGAGACCGGAGCGGTTTTCGCCGACACCGTGGTGATCACCGAAACCGGAGCGCGCGCCATGCACGGATTTTCGCATGACCTGCAGAGGATCGGCTGACGCCATGAGCGAGCACGCACAACGGGCGGCGCCCAAATTTCGGCGTATCGTCACCGGCTATGACGCCGCGGGCCAATCGATCGCATGGATCGATGGCGAAGCGACAAATCACAAATTCCCCAGCGACAAGATTTCCTCGACACTCATGTGGTCGACGGACCGCAGCCCCACCGAAATTTTTGGCAGTGAAGACGAGGGTGCCCGCATCCTGGGCTCCTCTCCGCCGGCGAACGGCAGTCGCTTCACCATGATGGAATTTGCCCCCGGCAATGAAGGCCATCTGCATCGTACCGACACGATCGATTACGTTATCTGCATCGCCGGCGAGATCGACATGTTTTTCGACGATACTCGCTTCGTGACGCTGCGCGCGGGCGATGTGCTGATCCAGCGTGGCACCGACCACGCCTGGGCGAACCGCAGCGATAAGCCGTGCCGTCTTGCGGTGGTTCTGCTCGACGCCGCGCCCAAACGCGAGGGCTCCATTTCAGGGCTGGTGAGTGCGCGATAGCCTGATTGGAATGGCAAATCGCGGGCAAATCAGCTAAGCGCCTGGTAGCAGGCGCGCGAGCCGTCCGGCCAGATCAGTGCGGTATGCTCGCCCTGATGCCTGCATGCCCGTGCCGTTTCGGCCGCCCGATTTGATTAAGGGGATTTTTTTGGCACAGCGTACCCGGAAAACACATTTGGCCGCGCCAGAAAAAGAGCGCGCCACCGACCTCGCACCCAAGGATCTCGCGCCGAAAGAACGGCGGGCCGCGACTGCGGGCGACAAAACCCTCACCAAGGGGCTGCAGCTCCTCGAGGCGCTGTCGGAATGGGAAAGCTCCCGCGGCATTTCGGAGCTGGCCCATGAATTGTCGCTGACCAAGAGCAACGTTCACCGCTTGCTGCAGACGCTCTCGCGCTGCGGTTATGTGACCCAGGAAGCCAGCACGGAACGCTATCTGCTGACCTCAAGACTCTGGCAGGTGGCGCGCCGCGGCCGCCCCTATGACGCGCTGCGCCGTCTGGCGCGACCGGTGCTGCGCGATCTCGTCGAGGAGACGAGCGAAAGCGTGCTGTTATGCGTCCTGGAGAACGACGAACTGGTCCCCGTCGATCAG
>DATJTL010000472.1:0-4050 GCA_035503415.1 Xanthobacteraceae bacterium | reverse complement strand
CGATCGGCGCGTTGTTGTCGCGATCCTTGGTGGAGCGGCCGTAGCCCTCCATGTCGACGCTCCAGCAGTCGAAGCCGCGGCGCGCGAAGAAGTCCATCGCCGAGGAATCCGGCCGCCCCGGCACCTGCAGATCGAAGGTCGGCTGCGCCGCCATTGACGAGCCGTGCACGAACAGGATGGTGGCGGCGCTATTCTTTGGATCGCCCGCGCATTTTTCGAACAGGAAGAGATTGACGTTGCCGTCTTTGGTCGTCCAATGGTCCTCGCCCTTGATCGGGGCCGCGGTCAGGTTGGTCGTGTCGTTCATTGCTCACCCACAATCGTTTCCCGGGCGCGGTGCAGCACGCAGTGGTGCACCGCTGATCCGGGACCTTAGCAAACTCAAGAGAAACTCGGGAGTATGTAACGATCCCGGTTCTGCAGCGCACCACCGTAGCGCGCGCAAGACGCGCGTGAACGCGCTTATGGTGCTGCGCTGCGCCCGGGAGACATTTCACCTAGTTGATCAGCGTGATGTGGTTGTCCTTGATCACTTTAGCCCATTTGGCGACCTGCGCGGCCATGAAGGCTGCGAATTGCGGCTGAGTCATCACCATCGGGGCTGCGCCTTGCGCCTCCCAGGCCTTCTTGATGTCGGGGCGGCTTAGGATAGCGGTGATCGCGTCGTGCAGTTTGTCGACAATGGGCTGCGGCGTACCCTTCGGCGCCATGAAGCCGACCCATTGGCTGAATTCGAAACCGGGAACGGTTTCGGCGATCGTCGGTAGGTCGGGCAAAATCGGCGAGCGGGTGAGACCGGTGGTGCCCATCGCGCGCACTTTGCCGGCTTTGACATAGGGCGCCATGGTGGGGATCGAATCGAACAGCATCTGGATCTGGCCGCTCAGGATATCGACGCGCATGCCGGTCGAGCCCTTGTAGGGCACGTGGACGATGTCGATGTGGGTGAAGTTTTTCAGAAGCTCGGCGGCCATGTGGTAGTTCGAGCCGGGCCCGGACGAGCCGAAATTAAGCGTGCCCGGTTTTGCCTTCGCCAAGGCCAAGAGTTCGGTGAGATTCCTGACCGGCAGCGATGGGGTGACCACCAGCACCAGATCGTTCTGCTCAAGTGGCGCGATCGGCACGAGATCGCGCAACAGCGCATAGGGCTTGTTCTTGTAAAGCGTCTCGTTGACGGTTTGGGTGCTGCTCGCCATCAACAGTGTGTAGCCGTCGGGCGTGGAATGGGCGACATAATCGGTGCCGAGCGTGGTGCCGGCGCCGGGGCGGTTTTCGATCACGAAGCTCTGATGCAGCGATTTCTGCAGTTCGGCGGCAAGCGCGCGGACATAGACGTCGGTCGGACCGCCGGCGCCGAAGGGGACGATGATCTTCACCGGCCGCGAGGGATAATCGTCGGCGCGGGCGGCGAACGGCGTGAGAGCAGTCAGCGCGGCCAGCAGAAGGAGCGCGGCGGCGCGCCGAAGGAACGTGGCGACACAACTCATGGGGGCGTTTTCCTCAGGTTCAGTTCAGCGTTACGCCGGTGATGCGGATGACGTCGCCCCAGCGCTTGTATTGCGAAACGATGTAGGCGGCAAAATCCGCAACCGATTCCGGCTGCGGCTGGCCGCCCAGCCGGATGATCTTCTCTTTGAGTTCGGGCGTTGCCAGACCCTGGTTCACCACCGCGTTGATTTTCTCGACGATGGAAGCGGGGGTGCCGGCGGGCGCGACGATGGCTTGCCAGGAATCCGGAGGCATTCCGGGGTACCCAAGCTCATCCATGGTCGGCAGATCGGGCAACTCGGCAATGCGGTGAGGGGAGGTCACCGCCAGCGCCCGCAATTGGCCGGACTTGATGAAGGGCGAAATGCCGGTCGTGCCCTCGAACGTCATCGTCATATGGCCTGACACCACGTCGGTCGTCGCTTGCGAGGCCGATTTATAGGGGACGAAGACGATATTGGTCCCCGTGATGTGCTTGAACATTTCGCCGCTCAGGTGCGGCGGGGTGCCGATAACCGCGCCGTAATTCAATTTGCCGGGATTGGCCTTGGCGTAGGCGACGAGTTCGGCGACCGAGTGCACCGGGACGGACTTCTGCACGGCGAGCACGAGCGGCGCCGACGAAACCAGCGCCACCGGCGTAAAATCCTTGAGCGGGTCGATGCCGGCATCTTTATAGAGTTGCGGACTGATCGAGAGCGAGCCGGCGGTCCCAGCGAGCAGGGTGTAACCGTCGGGCGGGGAGGTGGCGACGAGCCGCGCCGCAAGCGTTCCGCCGGCGCCGACGTGATTTTCGACCACCACCGGTCCGAGGTGCTCCGACAGATAGGCGCCGATGATGCGTGCCGACACGTCCGGCGGGCCGCCCGGGCCGAATGGCACGATCAGCTTGATCGGATGATCGGGAAAACTCCCGGCGCTGGCGCGAATCGGGACGCCGAGCGTGATGGCCGCCGCAAGCGCGACCGGCGCGAGTGCACAGGCGAATCCCCACTTTGCCGTCTTGCGGCGCATCTGCGTCCTCCCCCTCTTATGCTTGGCAATCCGTCGTAAGTAACATCGCCGTCATCAACGGCGTCAATGTTGCGGATCGCGGCATCGGCCGCCTTGCGCCCTTTTGTGCACTGCGCTAAGGGTCGCCACGTTCGATTTGCAGCGGAAATCGCCCGGATTTGCGGCAAATCAGCGCCCTCTCTTTATGCCCCCGCCGGTGGGCAGCAGCTAAGGAGAGGGAGACTCGCGGAACCCCGCCGCGGAGGAAGTTGTTCGCCTTAGCGGCCAGATCGTCGACGACCGGAAGGACTCCTGATGGGTCAAGCGATGAATCAATTGCTGCTCGCCTATCTGCCGCTCATCGTCTTCGTCGGCGTTTCGGCGGTGATCGGATTGGCGTTGCTGGCCTCGGCCTTCCTCTTGGCCTACAAGCAGCCCGATCCGGAAAAGCTGTCGGCCTACGAATGCGGCTTCAACGCTTTCGACGATGCGCGCATGACGTTCGACGTGCGCTTCTATCTGGTCGCCATCCTGTTCATCATCTTCGATCTCGAAGTGAGCTTCCTGTTTCCCTGGGCGACGGTGTTCGGGCGGGTCGGCCTTTTCGGCTTCTGGGCGATGATGCTTTTCCTCGGCGTGCTGACCATCGGCTTTATCTATGAATGGAAGAAGGGAGCGCTCGAATGGGATTGAGCGAACCCGCCGCGGCCGCACCCGCCGCGGCGCGCCATCGAATCCTCGATCCGCACACCGGCAAGCCGGTGGCGGCGAGTGACCCGTATTTCTCCGAACTCAACAGCGAGCTCTCCGACAAGGGCTTCCTGGTCGCGGCCGCCGACGATCTCATCGCCTGGGCGCGCACCGGCTCGCTCATGTGGATGACGTTCGGGCTCGCCTGCTGCGCGGTGGAGATGATGCAGGTGTCGATGCCGCGCTACGACGTCGAGCGGTTCGGCTTCGCGCCGCGCGCCTCGCCGCGGCAGTCGGACGTCATGATCGTCGCCGGCACGCTGACCAACAAGATGGCGCCGGCCTTGCGCAAGGTCTACGACCAGATGCCGGAGCCGCGCTACGTGATCTCGATGGGGTCGTGCGCCAACGGCGGCGGTTATTACCATTACTCCTATGCGGTGGTGCGCGGCTGCGACCGTGTCGTACCGGTCGACATCTATGTGCCGGGTTGTCCGCCGACAGCCGAGGCGCTGCTGTATGGCGTGCTGCTGCTACAGAAGAAAATCCGCCGCACCAGTACGATCGAACGCTGAAATCGAGCGCGTTGAACATGGATGAGACGCTGGACAGGCTGGGCCGCACGATCGTTGGCGCTCTGCCGTCGGTGACGGGATACACGATCGCGTTTGGCGAGCTGACCGCCACCGCCAATGCGGCCGATATCGTTGCGGTCATGCGCCATTTGCGCGACGACGCCGATTGCCTGTTCTGGAATCTGGTCGATATCACCGCCGTCGACTGGCCGGCCCGCGAGCGGCGCTTCGACGTCGTCTATCATCTGCTTTCGCCCAAGCACAATCTGCGCATCCGGGTGAAAGCCGAGACCGACGAGACGAC
>DATJTL010000471.1:0-4746 GCA_035503415.1 Xanthobacteraceae bacterium | reverse complement strand
CACCTATCCGGGCCGCTCGCAATATCAGATCGTGGTGGAGACGCTGGAGCCTGCCGGGCTTGGCGCGCTCATGGCGCTGCTCGAAGAGCGCAAGCAGAGGCTTGCCGCCGAAGGATTGTTCGATGAGGCGCGCAAGCAGCTGTTGCCGTTCCTGCCCGTTTCGATCGGCGTCATTACCTCGCCGAGTGGCGCCGTCATTCGCGACATCTTGCACCGGCTCGCCGACCGTTTCCCGCGGCCGGTGCTGATCTGGCCGGTCAAGGTGCAAGGCGAGGGCTCCGCCGAGGAAGTCGCAGCCGCGATCGCCGGTTTCAATGCGCTGCCCGAGATTGCCGCGCCGCCGTTGCCGCCGCGGCCCGACCTCATCATCGTTGCGCGCGGTGGCGGCTCGCTCGAGGACCTGTGGTCGTTCAACGAAGAGATCGTGGTGCGCGCGGCTGCCGAGAGCCTGATCCCGCTCATCTCCGCCGTAGGCCACGAGACCGACGTAACGCTGATCGACTTTGCCGCCGATCGCCGCGCGCCGACGCCGACCGCCGCCGCCGAGATGGCGGTGCCGGTGCGCGAGGAGCTTTTGCTTGACGTCGAATCGTTTCATCGCCGCGCACACGGCGCCTGGCGGCGCAATCAGGAGGCGCGGCGAACCGAGCTGCGCTCGGCGTCGCGCGCGTTGCCCGATGCCGACGAGCTGTTGGCGCTACCGCGGCAGCGGCTCGATCATGCCGCGTCCGCCCTGTCGCGCGGCTTGCGCGCCAACGCACACATCCATCGGGTGAGACTGTCGCGCATCGCCGGCCGTCTCGCTCCGCAACTCCTTCGCACCAATGTCGAGCGCCGGCGCGAGCGTTATGGCGGCCTCGCGCAGCGGCTGCGCGCCAGTCTTGCCGCCAATATCGCGGCGACGCGAACGCGCATCGCCCGCCACGGTGAGCGCGTCTCAAGCTTCGCTGAGCGCGCTGAGCGCGCCATTGGGGTGATCCTCGACCAACGCGGTGGCCGTCTCGACCGTGCCGGCCAGCTGCTCGCCGCCTTTTCCTATCGCGGCGTGTTGCAGCGCGGCTTTGCGCTGGTGCGCGACGATGCTTCCCGTCCGTTGCGCAGTGCTGCGGCGGTTGGCGCCGGCATGCGGTTGGACATTGAATTTTCCGACGGCCGCGTTGCTGCCATTGCGGGCGAGGCGCAAGTTACGCCGGCAAGTGAAACCGTGCCGCTCTCGGCGCGACCGCGGCGCCGCTCGGGCGGCGGCGAAGGGCAGGGCAACTTGTTCTAGTACCCAATGTAGCCGTTCTGCGATTTGGCTGTTTGCTTCGAGGAGGGGAATTTCCAGCGACCGCCTTGGTTATGAAGCCGGCTACGCCGCCGCCGGACAGACGCGATCGATCAGCGCGTCGAGACGCTCGCCGGCGATTTTTGCCGAAGCCGGGTGATAGCCGGGACGGATCGGATTGAAGAACGAGTGGCCGGCCTCGGCATAAAGAAAGATTTCGATCTTCGGCCGACCGCGCGCCAAAAGCATGACCTCGTCGACTTCGCTCTGAGGAATGTGCGGATCCTTCAGGCCGTAGTGCAGATGCACCGGACACCGCAGCGCGGCGAACTCATCGGCGTGATTGGCGATACCCATGCCGTAGAACGACACCGCGGCGTCGACGCCGGCGCGCGCTGCCGCCACGAACGCCATACGGCCGCCGGCGCAGAAGCCAAGCGCAAATACTTTGCCGTCGGACAATTGCTGGCTACGCAGCCAATTCACCGCCGTCACGATGTCGCGGCCGCCCGCATCGACGTCGAAGGCTTTTAGCCGTGCAAAGGCCGCTGAGCGGTCTGGTTCGTCATATCCGAGTTCACCCGGATAGGGTGAGCGCCAGAACAGGTTCGGCACCAGCGCATGGAAGCCGCGCCGCGCGTAGCTGTCCGCTATCTCAAAATTGTGCCGGGCCATGCCGAACATCTCGGTGAAGATGACGATGCTCGGCCCGGCGCCGGCGGGCCGAGCCAGATAGGCATCGAACTCGCGAGCGCCGTCGGTTTGCAGCACAATCTTGCCGGATGTGATCATGGGTGGTTAATCTTGCATGACCTTAGAGTCATCCTATCGCAGGTTGCCACGCGCGTGCGAGGTTCTTGAGGGCCGGAGACGACGATGCAGGGCAAGATCGCAATCGAAGAGCATTTTGCTATTCCCGACACGACCGATAGATCGTTACGCTATCAGACCGAGTATTGGACGTCCCTGCCAGGCAAACTCCTCGACGTGCACGATCGCCGGCTTGCCGAGATGGATCAGGCCGGCATCGAGATCGAAATCCTGTCGCTCAATTCCAACGGCGTGCAGAGCGTGCTCGATCCCAGCAAAGCCGCCGAGCTGGCGCGCAAGGCCAATGATGCGTTGGCGGAGATCATCGCCAAGCGGCCGGACCGCTTCGCCGGCTTCGCCGCGCTGCCGATGCAGGATCCGCAAGCCGCCGCGATCGAGTTCGAGCGCTGCGTCCGCGATCTCAAATTCAAAGGCGCATTGGTCAACAGCTATTCGCAGGTCGGTTCGCCGGACAAGATCGTCTATTACGATCTGCCGCAATACCGCCCGTTCTGGGCGGTGGCGGAGCGGCTCGGCGTACCGTTTTACCTGCATCCGCGCGATCCGCTGCCGAGCCGGCGGCAGGCCTATGAAGGCCACCCCTGGCTGATCGCCTCGCCATGGGGTTTCGCCGAAGAGACCGCCATGCACGCTTTGCGCCTGATGGGCTCGGGCCTGTTCGACGACTATCCGAAGCTCCAGATCGTGCTCGGCCACCTCGGTGAACGCATTCCCTACGATCTGTGGCGGCTTGATCATAGGCTCCGCAAGGTGCCCGGCCGGCCGGCCAAGCGCGAAATGGGCGAGTATTTTCGCGAAAACTTCTATCTCACCACCAGTGGCAATTTTAGTACGACGTCATTGATCCAAGCCATCCTCACAGTCGGCGCCGACCGGCTGTTGTTTGCGGTCGATTATCCGTTCGAGGATCACGCGCAGGGAGGCGCTTGGTTCGATGCCGCTGATATCGCCGAAGCCGACCGCCGCAAGATCGGGCGCGACAACGCGATGACGCTGTTCGGCCTCGGCTGAGCGGGCAATTCTGACTATCTGTTCATCTGGCCGTCGGCGCGAATTGATTTTCTGTTTGTCGCGATGACGTTGTTCGGTCGCGGCTGAATGTACGATTCTGACTATCTGTTCATCTTGCGCTCGAATTTGTTTTCTGTTCACCGCTTTGAGTTTTGTGTGCCGCGGAACCGCCATCATGTTAGACTTCCATTCGCAGGGCGAACTATTCGTTCGTCGCTAGGAGGACACAAATGAAACGGATTGTCTTTGGATTTGCGGTCGCAGCGCTCACGCTGGCCGCTGCTTCGGTTTCGCAAGCCGCTCCAATCGCTCCACTGTCGTCTGCCACTGTTGCTGGCCAAAATACTGTGACGCAGGTCCAGTACTGGCGCTGGCATCATCACCGTCATTGCTGGTGGGGGCCGTATCACCACTGGCACTGCCGTTGGTGGTAACACGACGACTTCTGCAAAACCTGTGGCCGCAGAGTTGAGGCCATCTTTGGCGGTATAGATTTCGGCCGAAAAAACCGTCAATCTGGCGCCGCGCGCCGTCTCCTTCGCGAGATGGCCGCGGCGTTTTCTTTTGCGCTTGGCTCTTTAGCGCATAGCCTCTTGCCGGGAGTGATGTCATGGACCTGCTTGCCGACCGCGGCCGCCGCGTCTCTGTCGAAGAACTCGACACCAGCCGGCTCCTCTCGCACGCCCGCCGCCAGGCCCACGAGCGCAATTTCGACGACGTGCTCATCGCCGACGTCGACTCGCACCATTACGAGAACGAGTGTTTCGACGAGTTTCTGCCGTTCATCGAGAACGACGTGCTGCGCCAGCTTGTGCTCGCTGGCCGTACCAAGGGCCGCGGGGCATTGACGCCGCAGCAGGTGAGCTTTCAAGACATGGGCGGGCGCATTACCCGCTACCCCCTGCGTTCGTCGGAAAAGACGCAAGCCGGCAAGCTGCGCGACGTCGAATTGGGCCAGCGCTGGATGGATGCGATGAGCGTCGACTATGCGTGCCTGTTTCCGACGTTGCTACTTTCCGTCGGGCTGCATCCGTCGACTGAGATGGAAGTCGAATTGTGCTTTGCCTATAACCGCTGGCTCACCGACAAGGTGCTGCCGGAGGCGGATGGCCGACTCTATTCGATGCTGTCGCTGCCGATCTCCGACACCGACGAGGCGCTGCGCCAGGTGGAGATGTTCGGGCATTGCAAGCACGTCACCGGTTTTCTGGTGACGTCGGCGCGCACGCTGCCGATACACCACAACAGCAACATGAAAGTATTTCGCGCCATCGAGGAGCGTGGGCTTTCGCTGGCCTTCCATTCCGCGATCAATATCGGCGAGCCGGTATTCAAGGGACTAAACCGCTTCGCCTCGGTGCACGCGCTCGGCTTTCCCTTCTACAACATCCTGCATGTGACCAACTGGGTCACCAACGGCCTCGGCGAACGCTTTCCCAAGCTGCCGGTCATCTGGATCGAAGGCGGCCTTGCCTGGGTGCCGTTCCTGATGCAGCGGCTCGATCACGAATTCCTGCTGCGCGCGTCCGAATATCCGCTCCTGAAAAAGAAGCCGAGCGACTATATGCGCGACATGTATTACGCGTCGCAGCCGATGGAGCGCGTGGACCTGGAGGCGCTGCAATGCACCTTCCGCA
>DATJTL010000470.1:0-2067 GCA_035503415.1 Xanthobacteraceae bacterium | reverse complement strand
GCGCCCAGCCATGTCGCGCCGCGCCGCCTCCCCGCGCGGCACTTGCGGGATGCGAAACAGCAACAGACGCACGACGGTATTGGACGCCGAGGCGCGAATGAGATCGGTGAATTGCCGTTCGGTCGCCTGCAGCGCCGCGTCGGGCATGTTGTTGACCAACCCGACGGTGACGCAATTGGCGAGGTGACCCCCGTTCGCCGGCCCGGCTTGCGTCGTATCGAGAAGGACGGGCATCGGCGCCGATCCCTACTCGGCCGCCAGCATCGGCGAACGGCGCGCCTGCGCCGCTCCGAGCGCCTGGTCGAGATCGGCAAGGATGTCGTCGATATGCTCGATGCCGACGGAGAGCCGAATCATTTCCGGCCTCACGCCGGCCTTTTCCTGCTCCTGCGGCGACATTTGCCGGTGCGTGGTCGAAGCCGGATGGCACGCGAGCGACTTGGCGTCGCCCATGTTGACCAGCCGCTTGAACAGCTTGAGCGCATCGTAGAAGCGCTTGCCCGCATCGAGCCCGCCCTCGATTCCGAAAGTGAGCAGCGAGCAGGCGCGCCCGCCGAAATATTTCCGCGCCAGCGCGTGATAGGGATTGTCGGAAAAGCCCGCGTAATTGACCCAGGCAACGCGCGGGTCGCCGCGCAAAAACTCGGCGACGCGGCGCGCATTTTCGACGTGACGTTCGACGCGCAGCGCCACCGTTTCGATGCCTTGAAGGAGCAGGAACGACGCCAGCGGCGAAATCACCGCGCCTGTGGTGCGCTGATAGACGCTGCGGCAGCGCGCGATATAGGCGGCAGCGCCGAAATGCTCCGCGTAGACGAGGCCGTGATACGAAGCGTCGGGCTTACAGAACATGCCGAAGCGGCGCGCGTGCTGCTGCCACGGAAAGCGGCCGCTGTCGATGATCGCGCCGCCGAGCGTGGTGCCGTGTCCGCCCATGAATTTGGTTAGCGAATGCACGATGATGTCGGCGCCGTACTCGATCGGCCGCAGCATGACCGGCGTCGCCACGGTGTTGTCGACGACGAGCGGAACCCCGTGCCGCGCGGCAACGGCGGAAAGCGCCTCGATGTCGCAGATGTTGCCGGCCGGATTGCCGACGCTCTCGCAGAATACCGCGCGTGTGTTGTCGTCGATCAGCTTCTCGATCGCCGCCGGCGCGTCGGATTCGGCAAAGCGCACCGAAATCCCCTGCCCCGGCAGGATGTGGGCGAACAGCGTATAGGTCGTGCCGTAGAGCTGAGGAACCGAGACGATATTGGAGCCCATCTCGGCGAGATTGAGCACCGCGTAATTGAGCGCCGCTTGTCCGGTGGCGACGCACAACGCTTCGACACCGCCTTCGAGTGCGGCGACGCGGCGCTCGAGCACCTCGGTGGTCGGATTGCTGATGCGGCTGTAGCGATAGCCAGGCGCTTCGAGATTGAACAGAGCGGCGCCGTGGTCGGCGCTGTCGAACTCATAGGCCGCGGTCTGATAGATCGGCACCGCGACGGCTTTAGTGGTCGGATCGGTTTCGTAGCCGCCGTGGACGGCAATCGTTTCGCGTCTCATGTTTGCCCACCGCATCTTCGGGAATGCGCGCAATTGTAGGCAGTTTCAGTTTCTTATCCGTGGCAATCGTGGCGAACAATAAGCAGTTTGCGGTTTCTATCTAATAACCTTAATCGTTTGCCGCACGCCGCGCATTGGCGGGAGACGATTACAATTTTATCGAATTTCACATCGGAAACTTCACTTTGTTGGGCGATGAATGCGCATGGCTCTCATCGAAGCAGAACGTCCGGCGGCGTCAACCGGCAGCCCAGAGAGTGCGCTGCGCGACTGGGTGCGCGCGCTCGAAGCGACTGCGCCGATCAGCCGCAACTCGCAGCGCCTTCTGCTCGACGTGATCGCGGAGCACGCCGAAAAACGCGGCGACGCTCCGGCGTTGCTGGCGGCGCACGAACGCCTGACCTATCGGGACCTCGCCGCGCGCGCCAACGCTTACGCACGCTGGGCGCTGGCGCAAAATCTGGCCAAGGGCGACATCGTCAGCCTCTTGATGCCGAACCAGCCCGAATATCTCGC
>DATJTL010000469.1:0-2927 GCA_035503415.1 Xanthobacteraceae bacterium | reverse complement strand
GCGGATCGCTATCACCGCGGCCACAGCCTCAAAGCCTTCGCGCAATCGGCAGCCGGGGTGACCGCGCATTTTGCCGACGGCAGGAGCGCGCAAGCCGACGTGCTGATCGGCGCCGACGGCCTGCGCTCGACCGTGCGCGGGCAATGCCTGCCCGGCATCGTTCCGCTTTACGCGGGCTATTGCGCCTGGCGGACGCTGTTGCCGGAGAGCGCGATCCCGCCGGCCATTCACCGCGAGCTGTTTGAATCGATGACCTTCTGCCTGCCGCCCGGCGAGCAATGCCTGTTCTATCCCGTGGCCGGACCGAACGGCGATCTGCGCGCGGGCCACCGCCGCTGCAACGTCGTCTGGTACCGGCCGGCGGACGAGGCGCGCGAGCTTGCCTTCCTTCTCACCGACGACAGCGGCGTGACCCATTCGATCTCGATCCCGCCGCCGCTCATCCGCCGCGAGGCCATCGCCGGCATGCGCGCGGCGGCGGAGCGTTTGCTGCCGCCGCAATTTCAAGCGATCATCCGGCTGATCGACGAGCCGATCTTGCAGCCGATCTACGATCTCGAAAGCCCGCGGCTCGCGTTCGGTCGCGTCGCCATCGTCGGCGATGCCGCCTTCGTGGCGCGCCCGCATGTCGCGGCCGGCGTATCGAAGGCCGCCGACGACGCCGCAGCGCTTGCCACGGCACTCGATGGCGAGGATGTGGAGGCCGCGCTCAACCGCTTCGAGGCCGAGCGCCTGCCAGTCGGGCGCAAGATCATCGAGCGCGCGCGGCATCTGGGCGCCTACCTGCAGGCGACGCAAAACGCCGAGGAGCGCGCCCGCTCCGCCCGCCATTCGATCCCGCAAGCCGTGCTGGCCGAGACCGCGGTGCTGGATTTTCTGTATGCTTGAAGTGCCTGAACCGGATTTCGCGCAGAGGACGGTGGCGGTGGAGCCCCGCGCCCCCTAATCGCGCGCCAAAATCGCGCACCACGATCGTGCGCCATAATTATGCGCCATAGTTGCGAGCCAACGCTACGAGCCAACGCTACCGAGCCACGACGCTGCAAGCCATGAAGCCAGTAAATGGATCGAGCCGACATGTCCGCAACGCCGCCACGGTGGCCGCGGCGCTGGCGGTGCTCGCCCTTTTGGCCTTTTTTCCGCCGATGGATCGCCAGATAGGCGCCGTCGCCTCGCTGTCCGACGACGGCGCAACGGTGGCGAACTATCCCGATTGGCTGCGCGCGCAATCGATCAGGCATCACCGCGTGTATGTCGACTATTCGCAGATGCCGTCCTGCCTCGATGACGCGATCGTCTCGGTCGAGGACAAGCGCTTTTTCCTGCACGGCGGCGTCGATCCGTTGGCGCTGGCGCGCGTGTTCGTCGAAGACGCGCAAAACGATCACGTCGACCATGGCGGCAGCACGATCACGCTCCAGTTGGCGCGAATGATCCTGCACGTGCCTCGCAGACAGCCCTCGGCGTTTGCCAAACTCATGAGCGAGCTGCGCATCATGCGGGCCGGGCTCATCGTCGAGCACGACTTCAGCAAGCAGAAAATTCTCGAGCTTTATCTTAACGGCGTCTATCTGGGCCGCCGGGCGACCGGCGTGCAGGCGGCGGCCGAGGCCTATTTCAACGCTCCGCTGCAGCAGATCAACCGCGCGCAGTGCATCTACCTCGCGGGCCTGCCCAACGATCCGGCACGGTTCGGCGCCGACCCGTCCGGAGAACGAGCGATGGCGCGTTACCGCCATGTCATCGCCACGATGGAGCGCAACGGTTATCTGACAGACCGGCAGGCTGTCGCGCTCAATACCGACGAGTTGTATTTGCGGGTGACCGAGAAGTGACGCGCGGTGAAACGGTGCTTTCTCGCGACACAGCACAATGACGGACATTAAGCGCGTGCTGGTGGTGGGAGGCGGCGTCGGCGGCCTCACCGCAGCGACCGCGTTCGCGAGGCGCGGCGTCGAGGTCTTGCTGATCGAGCGGCGGGAGAGCTTCGCCGTTCCGGGCGTGGGGCTCGGGCAGCCGGCCAATGCGCTGCGCATCTACGACGCGCTCGGACTATTGCCGGAGATCCTGGCGAGCGGCTTTGTCTACGACCGCATGTGGATCTTCGACCACAAACGCGAACTTATCGTCGAGCACAAATTTCTGCTTGGCGACGAGCGGGTGCCCGCCGTCTGCGCGCTGTCGCGGCGCCGCCTGCATGAGATTTTGCTCGGAGCCGCAAAACGCGCCGGCGTCAATGTGCGCACCGGCGTGGCGGCGGGAGAAATTCGCGACGAGCACGATCGCGTTACGGTGACGTTTTCAGATGGGCGCACCGATTCGTTCGACCTCGTCGCCGGCTTCGACGGCATTCGTTCGACCACGCGGCTTCATCTGTTTGGCACGGCGTTCGTGCCGCGCCCGTCCGGCTATGGCGGCTGGCGCGTGCAGGTGCCGCGGCGAAGCGACGTGCGCGGCATGGAATTCCTGCAGGGCATCGGCAGCAAGACCGGCGCCATGCCGCTCGCCGACGATCTGATGTATGTCTTTCACATTCGCCCGGAGGCGCCGGATGCCGAGTTCGAGCGCGAGCGCTATCCGGAATTGTTCGGGGCGCGCCTCGCCGGCTACGGCAGCTATGTCGCCGAAGTCGCCGCCACCCTCGATGACACATCCGACATCGTCTACAGCCCGATCGAGCCGCTGCTGGTTCCGTGGCCGTGGTTCCGCGGCCGCGTCGTGCTAGGCGGCGACGCCGCGCACACCTTTCCGCCGCACCTGACGCAAGGCGCCGCGATGGCGGCCGAGGACGGCTACGTGCTGGCGCGCGAGGCACTCGCGGATGACCTCCCCTTGGAGGCGCGGCTGATGCGCTACGCGCAAGCTCGCTACGCGCGCTGCGCCTTCGTCTACAGCTTCTCCTACCAGTGGATGCTCGACGAGCAATC
>DATJTL010000468.1:0-3562 GCA_035503415.1 Xanthobacteraceae bacterium | reverse complement strand
CGGCGTGGTGCTCGGCCACCGGCACATTCCGGTCAATTCGATCGGCTGCTACGTGCCCGGCGGCCGCTATCCGATGGTGGCGTCCGCGCACATGTCGATTGTCACCGCGCGTGTCGCCGGCGTGAACAAGATCATCGCCTGTGCGCCGCCCTATAAGGGCGGGCCGCATCCCGCAATCGTGGCAGCGATGCATTTCGGCGGCGCCGACGAGATCTTCGTGCTCGGCGGCGTGCAGGCGGTCGCCGCGATGGCGCTCGGCACCGAAACGATCGCGCCCGTCGACATGGTGGTGGGGCCCGGCAACGCGTACGTCGCCGAAGCCAAGCGGCAATTGTTCGGCCGCGTCGGCATCGATCTCCTCGCCGGCCCGACCGAGACGCTGATCATCGCCGACGAGACCGTCGACGGCGAAATGTGCGCCACCGATCTTCTGGGCCAGGCCGAGCACGGGCCGACATCGCCGGCGGTGCTGATCACCAATTCCGAGAAGCTTGCCCGCGACACCATGGCGGAGGTCGAGCGCCTGCTGAAAATCCTGCCCAGCGCCGATCTCGCCGGCAAGGCGTGGGCGGATTACGGCGAAGTCATCGTCTGCGACGACGAGGCCGAGATGGTGCGCGAGGCCGACCGCGTCGCCTCCGAACACGTGCAGGTGATGACGCGCGACCCGGATTATTTCCTCGCCAACATGAAAAATTACGGCTCGCTGTTTCTCGGCCCGCGCACCAACGTGGCCTACGGCGACAAGGTGATTGGCACCAACCACACGCTGCCGACCAAGAAGGCGGCGCGCTATACCGGCGGGCTATGGGTCGGCAAATTCTTGAAGACCTGCACCTATCAGAAAGTGCTGACCGACGAAGCAAGCGCCAAGATCGGCGAAGTCTGCTCGCGGCTGTGCATGCTCGAAGGTTTCGTCGCCCATGCCGAACAGGCCAATGTGCGCGTGCGCCGCTACGGCGGGCGCAACGTGCCCTACGGTCAGGCGGCAGAGTGAGGCTTCATTCCGGATTGCCGCGAAGCGGCAAGTCCGGAATCCATAATCACTGGCGCAGGGGTTATGGATTCCGGGTTCCTCGCGTAGCCTGTCATCGGACCGCGCGCGGGGTCCCCATCGCGCAAGCGCGATGGGGTGCCCCGTCTTCGTGCGGGTCCGTTGGCTCGGACCCGGAATGACATGAGGGGAATATGCCAATCGACCTCGCCAAAACTCCGAGCTTCCGCCTCGACGGCAAGCGTGCGCTGGTGACCGGCGGCGGGCGCGGCATCGGGCTCGCGGCAGCTTCAGCGCTGGCGGAGGCCGGAGCGCATGTGACGCTCGCCGCGCGCACGAAAAGCGAGATTGAGGATGCGGCGGCGGCGATCCGCGCGCGCGGGCAGAAGGCTGGCGCGCTCACGCTCGACGTCACCGATATCGAGGCGGCGCGGCATGCAATCGCCGCCGCGGAACCGTTTCAGATTTTGGTCAACAATGCCGGCATGAACCGGCCGGCTCTGTTGCCCGATGTGAAAGTGGAGGATTTCGACGCGATCTTTGGGCTCAACGTGCGCGCCGCTTTCTTCATGGCGCAGGCGGTCGCGCTGCGTTTGATCGAGGCGAAGCTGCCGGGCTCGATCATCAACATTTCCTCGCAGATGGGCCAGGTCGGCGCCGCGCGCCGCTCCGTCTATTGTGCATCGAAGCACGCCATGGAGGGCTTCACCAAGGCGATGGCGGTCGAGCTCGCGCCGCACAATATCCGCGTCAACTCACTTGGGCCGACGTTTCTGGAAACGCCGATGACGCGGCCGTTCTTCGAGAACAAGGCGTTTCGCGACGAGGTGCTATCCAAGATCAAGCTCGGCCGGCTCGGCCAGCTCGACGAACTCACCGGCGCCATCGTCTTTCTGGCCTCCGACGCCTCCTCGCTGATGACCGGTTCGGCGCTCGTCCTCGACGGCGGCTGGACCGCGGAGTGACGGCGATGGACGATGGGGAACTGAGACGGCAGATTGTCGGCACCTGGAAGCTCGTTTCCGTCAACTACGAGGACACCGCGAGCATCGAGCGCACGCCGATCTACGGCGAGCATCCGAAGGGTATCCAGATCGCCACCGCCGACGGCCGCTGGCTCGCGCTGATGACGGCGGAAGGCCGCGGCGTGCCGAAGACCGACGAAGAGCGCGCGCAGGCACTCAAGACCATGATCGCCTACACGGGCCGCTACCGCGTCGAGGACGGCAAGGTCATCACCAAAGTGGAAGCAGCGTGGAACGAGGCCTGGGTGGGTACCGAGCAGGTCCGCCACATCCGCCTCGACGGCGATCACCTCTACATCGAGAGCCCGCCGATGCCGCATCCCAACATCGACGGCAAGACGGTGCGGGTGATCGTCGAATGGCAAAGGGAGGCCTGCGCTGTCGGCTCCCAATAGACCTCAGGTTACCGAGTTGCTCGATCGGGCGCGTGAGATTGCCGGCCTTGCGCGCGAGCGCTGGAGACCCAAGCCGCGCGCCGCGTCGACGACGACATGACCGAGCGCACGCGGCCGGGGTGATTGTGGTGTCACGGCGGAAGAAATAACCTTTGGTGTTCCCCGATGGGAACCATTTGCGCCGCGACGCATTGATCACCGATCATCGCCACAGGGGAGGGGCCATGTATCTTTCTAACCAAAGTCTTCTCGTCATTATCGTTGTTGGCGTTGTCGCCGGCTGGCTCGCCGGCCGCGTCATGGAAGGCGGCGGCTTCGGCCTGATCGGCGATCTGGTCGTCGGCTTGATCGGCGCCTTCATTGGCGATTGGCTGTTGCCGCAGCTTGGCATCCACCTCGGCACAGGCATCGTGGCGCTGATCCTCAACGCCTTTATCGGCGCCGTAGTGCTGCTGTTTATTATCCGTCTGCTCGGCGGCGGCCGTTGGGGCTATCGGCGCTGGGGCCGGCGCTGGTAGAGTTTTTGGGCGCGGATCGGCTAGACTGCTTTTCGCTCGACAGTACATGCGCCGAATCTCTTGCGCCAAATCACCCGCGCCGAGTCGCTTGCACATTTTGTCTGCAATTCCTCGACCGACGAGAACGTGGTGTATCAAAATATCAACAATAATGTCGTCGGCGTCATCGTAGAGTGGCAGCAGAGGAAGCCTTGACGGCACGCGCTCAATTGCGCGCGCCGGCCCGTTGTGATTCAATCGGGCAAACCCCGGGATAAGGGGCCTGGAGGCGATGCCCATGACCATTACCGTCTGCCCGGTCACGGAGAGCTTTGCGGCTGAAATCGGCGATGTCGACCTGTCCCAACCAATCGCACCGGCCGACTTTGCGGCGATCGACGAGGCCTTCGCCAAATACGCGGTGCTGATTTTCCCGGACCAGCATTTGTCGGAAGATCAACATCTGGATTTCGCGCGCCACTTCGGACCGCTCGAAACCACGATCGCTTTGTTTCGCAAGGACGCCAAGTTGCGCGTGCGCCAGGAATTTGCGGACGTGTCCAACCTCGATCCGGAAAATCAAGTCTGGGGCAAGGAATCGCGCCAGCGGATGTTTCAGCTCGGCAACCGGCTGTGGCACACCGACAGTTC
>DATJTL010000467.1:0-7156 GCA_035503415.1 Xanthobacteraceae bacterium | reverse complement strand
GCAGTCGGTGTTCCATGTCGCAATGGAGCTGTGTGGCGACAAGGGGGAGATCCGCTGACAAGTACCGAAGCGCAAACGCGCCGCCGTCATCAGCACACATAGTCGGACAGAAGCCGTGCCGCGGATAGGCGGCCATCCGCTGACGCTTCCGACCATCAGCGCGTTGCGATGGATGCCCTGGGTTTCCGCCACCTGACGGAGGGCGCGGAGTGCGGTCTGACGGCGTACCTGCGCCGACCGGCGGAGGCGATATTCAGCGGCGACGTGCTAATCAGGATGGCGAGGGTCTGGCTGTATGTGTGCGCAGCTACGTGCTGCCTGGCAATAAGCGCGTCAGGCTGGTTGTGGGTACGCATTACGCCACGCGGAGCACACGCTGTGCGGGCGAATTGCCACCAAGTTCGACAGCCAGACCGTGGCGGGCTGGATCAAGAAACTGACGGCGCCCAAAGAGGGAACGGCGATGACGGTTCTGGAGTGGCTGCGCGATCCGCCTCATCGTGTCGGCCGGCGCGATATCGCCGATTACGTCGAGCGCGCGCAGACGTTGCGGGAGCTCGGCGCCGACCAGGGTGACTGGGCAGACATCGCCGAAGCGCTGCTCTATCACTGTAGCTAGTTTCCGGCGCAAAATCAGTGGGGGAAATAGGCCGCTGAGCTAGCCGTGATGCGGCGAAAACTGCGCAAGCGGCCGGATCGGCCTGCATACGGAACGATAGGTTCGTACAAGTGCGAAAAATGCAACCATGGAATCAAAATTTTCGTCGGCAACGACGCGACCTACTCGTGTATGCCCGTCTGCACGGTCGACGATAAATACGAGGCAGTTCGGAGGCAGCCGGCGTGATCCAGGCGCGACGCTTGCAGCGCAGCTTCGGTGATGGACTGATCGCGGCAGAGATCAAGGATCTGCGTGAGGCATGGATGTTGCACGTCGATGCCATGCTCGCGGACGACAAGATCATCGCCACGGTTCACCAGGCTTTGGCGAAGCGCCATCCCAACAGCCGCCGTCGCGGCCGGCCGGGGTTTTCCGCCGAGATCGTGCTGCGCCTGCTGATCCTCAAGCACCTGCGCAATTGGAGCTATCAGGTGTTGGAACGCGAGGTGCGCGCCAATCTGGTGTACCGCGATTTCACCCGCGTCGGCAGCGAAAAAGTGCCGGACGCCAAGACCATCGGGCGTTGGGGGACCGCGCTGGGACCGGCGGTGATCCAGCAGATCCACGAGCGCATCGTGCAAATCGCGCAGGCCCAGAAGCTCGTGCAAGGGCGCAAGATGCGCCTCGATACCACCGTAGTTGAGCGCAACATCCACTATCCGACTGACAGCAGTCTGTTGGGTGATGGGGTCCGAGTGTTGATCCGAAGCATGCGCAAGATCACCAAATTGACCGGCGAGGTCGGGGTCAAATTCCGTGACCGCAGCCGCAGTGTGAAGCATCGGGTGATCGAGATCGCGCGGGCGGCGCGCGGTAAGACCGAGCCCTGCCGGGACAAGATGAAGCGAGCCTATGGCAAGTTGGTGGATGCGACCCGCCGCGTCGTCGGCGAGGCGAAGCGCTTCTCGAAGCAGATCGACGCTGGCGTGAAGCAGTGCACCGACGCGGCGAAGCAGGCGGTGCTGCACGCTCAGCGCCAGGTGCTCGATCGGACGGTGCCGCTGGTTCAGCAGGTGCTCCGTCAGACGGAAGCCCGCATCTTTGCGGGCGATACCCACAGCGAAGGCAAAATCGTCAGTATCTTCGAGCCTTCCACCGAGGTGATCCGCAAGGGAAAGTCGGGCAAACCCACCGAGTTCGGCAAGCTGATCAAGCTCCAGGAAGCCGAGAATCAGATCGTCATCGACTACGTGGTCTATGATCAACGACCCAGTGATTCAGAGCTGCTGATCCCGGCGCTTGAGGTTCACGAAGCGAAGCTGGGCCGCATTCCCCGGCTGCTTGCCGCGGATGGCGGCTTCTACTCGGGGAAGAATGAAACCGCGGCGAAAGCGAAGGGAGTGAAGCGGGTCTGCATCCCCAATTACAACAGCAAGAACTCGGCTCGAAAACGTGAACAGAAACAGCGATGGTTCCGCAACGGGCAGCGATGGCGTGCAGGATGCGAAGGGCGCATCAGTGTGAACAAGCGGCGACACGGCCTCAATCGATGTCGCTATCGCGGCGATGATGGCATGAAGCGCTGGGTTGGCCTCGGGGTGATCGCCGATAACCTGATCAATATCGGACACGCGATCGGCAATCAGTCAGCCAAATAACCAACGCTATTCAGATAGCCCACACCTGATTGTCCCGCCGGGCTGCGCCGGCGGGACAATTGCTTGTGCTCAATCCAGCTACCTGCCTACTAGAACTAGAATTTTGCGCCGGAAACTAGCTAGTGGAGAGGCTGCTCATACGGCGGTGACGCCGAGGCTGGTCAGGAACGCCTGTACGAGCGCGCGGAGGGCAGCGCCGAGGGCTGTGCGCAAGCGCGCCCCGGCAGCGCGTTACACACCGGTCTGCACCATGCGCACGCCCCAAAGCAGCAGCGCGATGGTGCCGCCGAGATCCAGCAAGGTGACCGAAAAACTGGCTCCGGACATTCATGGCTTTCCTCGAGAATCAGGGACTGCGGCAGTGATGACCGTCGCGCAGGCCTCGGATGGCCACAAGCCGCCAGACACCGCGAGGCCCCGACCACCTCGCCATCGTCCGCCTCGGCGAGATCGATGCCGCCGCGACCCTTGCTGGCGAAACGCTGCCGAGCAGACGCGCTCCAATACCTGGTGCGCTCACGTTGGCCGCGTCGCGTCCCTCGGCACCACGATCAGCTTATCGCTCGCCAGTACAGCCCAAATCTCCGCGCCGCGCTGGTGCATAGGCGCTCCAATCGGTGCCTGCGCCTTGAGTTGCAATCCCGTCCTGTGCCGCAGCACGTACTCGACGTGATCGCCCATGAACGCGAGATCGGCCACCGTGCAGGCAAGTCGGTTCGGCCCGCCGCCGGCGCACGCCTCCAGCACCACGGCGCTGGGATGGATGAAGGCGGTTGCCGGTCCGGTCAGGCGAACTGGAGCCGTTTCCAGCACAGTGCCGTCCGCCTCGATGCGCGTGTATTCGCCGGCGAGCAGCACCGGCAGTTCATTCGCATAACCCACGAAGCGCGCGATGAAGTCATTGACTGGAGAACCGTAGATCTCCTCTGGGGTGCCGAATTGCACGATGTGTCCGTGATTCATTACCGCAATCGAATCCGAGAGCGCTAACGCTTCGCGCTGGTCGTGTGTGACATAGACCGCGGTGATGCCGAGCTGGCGGGTGACCTGGCTGATCTCCAGCCGCATCTCCTCGCGCAGCGAGGCGTCGAGATTCGACAGCGGTTCATCGAGCAGCAAAATCGTCGGCCGGTACACGATTGCTCGCGCCAGTCCGACGCGCTGCTGCTGGCCTCCGGAAAGCTCGCGCGGATAGCGCTCGGCCAGCACGCCGAGATGCACCATCCGCAGCGCCTCGGCCACCCGTTCGCGCTGCTCGGTCCGCGCCAGGCCACGCACTTCGAGCGGGAACGCTACATTGTCAGCGACCGAGAGGTGCGGAAACAGGGCGAAGCTCTGGAACACCATGCCCATATTGCGCCGGTAGGTGGGAACGCGGGTCATGTCGGTGCCATCGACGATGACACGGCCGCTGTTCGGCGCCAGGGTGCCGGCGATGACGCGTAACAGCGTGGTCTTGCCGCATCCGCTCGGGCCCAGGAGCGAGAGAAACATCCCCCGCGGCACTTGCAGCGAGATGTCCGACAGCGCCACCAGAGGGCCCCAGCTCTTGCCGATATGCTCCAATGCAAGCCGAACCTCGGTCATGCGCCTTTCAAGCCCCCGAGCAAATTTTCCGGGTTCACCATGCGCAGCATGCCAAGCAGGAACAAAAGCGACGGGAGCAGGAGAATCGTGCTGATCGCCGCGGCCACCGAGAGATAACCGTTGCCAAGCGAGAGATAGGTCTGCACCGGCAAGGTTACCGTGTCGGCGCCGTACACCATCAGCGTCAGGACGAAGTCGTTGTATGATGCAAGGAACGAAAACAATGCCGCCGCGACGATACCGGGCAAGGCGAGCGGCAACGTCACCCGCCGGAACAGACTGAGCGGTCCGCACCCCAGCACGGCCCCGGCTTCCAGCAGCCGCGCGTCCATCCCTTCGAAAGTGCTGACCAGCACCACCACGGCGAACGGCGCGGCCAGGATGACGTGCGCGAGCGCAATGCCGACGGCAGTATTGGTGAGATGAATAGCGTAGAAAATGCGTGCGACGCCGAGTGCGAAGGTTATCTCGGGAATCATGCGCGGAAACAGGATCGCCCCGATCAGGACCGACTTCAGCGGCAGCCCATAGCGAGCGATCGCCCACGCCGCGGGGATGGCGATGACGAGCGTGAAGACAGTCGCTAGCAGGGCGATCTCGACCGTATTGAGCAAAACACCGGTGAGATCCACCGTCTGCGCCGCCCAGGTGAACCATTTCAGCGTCCATTGCGCCGGCAGCATCTGCACGCCGAACCAGTCGGCGCCGAACGCCTCCAGCAAGATCATGACAAGCGGCAGTGTGATGAACAGCACGAAGGCGATCACCAGTCCCGCGCGCAGGGCGCTGCCGCCGGTCATGCCGTGTGGCGTCCGCGCCCCGCACGCTGATAGGCGATCACCAGCCCGGCCTGGATGATGCCCATCACAACCGCCATAGCGCTCGCCTGTGGCCAGTCGAGAAAAACGTTGGCGACGCGGTAGATCTTCACGCCGATCGGCTGGTGATCGCCGCCAGCGAGCAAAGGTACGCTGAACGCGCCGAAGCATTGCAGGAAAATCATCACGGCGCCGGCCCACAGGCTGCTGCGCAACAACGGCAGCAACACGCGGCGGAAAACGACGAGCGGACCGGCCCCCATCACCCGTCCGGCTTCCTCGAGTGCCGGATCGATGGCGCCGAGACCGGACATGATGACGAGCGCACCATACGGAAAGAACATCCAGACATAGAACAGAATCAGTCCGGGAATCGTATAGTCGATTGCCAGCGGCTCGCTTAGCACATGCAGTTTCAGCAAAACCACGTTGAGCCAGCCGGTGCGGTCATAGAGGATGACGAGGCCGAGCGCACCCACCAGCGCCGGAATGGTAATCGGCAGCATCATCAGAAACTGCATCGCACGGCGGCCGAAGAAGCGGCGGCGCAGGTAGAGAGCGAGCGGCAGGCTCAACGCGATCGAAAGCAGGGTCGCTGCAAAGGCGAGCCACAACGTCAACGCCAGCACGCCCAGTCCATCGCGACTGCCGAGGAACGAGACGTAGTTGTCGAGCGTCCAGCCCGTTCCCGACGCGGGCGCGACGCTTTCGGCGAGCGTGTAGGCGAGCGGGTAGTAGAACGCGGCCGCCAGGAACAAAACCAAGGGGCAGACAAGCAGGCTGCCGATGAACAGCTGGCGGGCGCGAGCGGCCGAGGCCTGACGAGATGTGGCGGGCACGGACTCTCCACTCGGCCGATGCACGAGCACACTCATGACGCGATGTATTCCATCCCGTGCTTCTGGATGAAGGTGATTGCTTCCAGGTTGGTCATGGTGATACCCCGCGCTTGCGCCACATCAACGGGCGCGATCTTCTCCCAAACCGTCGCCGGCGCTTTCTTCCACGCATCGGTGCCGCAGTACTGGAACATCGTCTCCAGCATGTGCAGTTGCACCTCGTCGGACAGCAGGAAGTTGATTACCTTGTATGCGTCGGCCTTCTGCGCCGGCGAATCCACGGCCGGCACCGACAGATAGGAATTCGAGGAGCCGATGATGTTGACGTCAAGCGGCGTCGAACGCGTGGTCGGCGGGAGCTGCCCCTGCTCGGCGCTCCAAAGCGAATAATCCTGCGCGTACGAGGTGATCCAGACCTGCTCGGTCTGGAACTGATGGAACATCACCGGCGGCTCGGAAGCGATCGGCTGCGCAAAGGCGCGGCTGAACTCGGTGAAGCGGCTCAGGCCGTTTTTCCACTCCGGCGAGCTCTGGATTTCCGCGAAGGGTTTCTTGAAGTCGACGCCGCCCGCCGCGAGGAAGGCATAGATTATGGCGCGTCCGCCGCCGGAGCTGGCGTCGGGCCGCACCATGCCGATATGGCCTTTGAATTCGTCGCGCCGGTCGAACCATTCGCCCCAGGTCTTCGGCGGTGATTTCACGAATTTCGTATTGTGAATCAGGCCGAACTGGGCGCGCCAGAACAATAGACCAGCGCCATGCAGGGCGACGCCGTTGTCGACCTCGTTGTATTCCTTCGGGATCATCCGCTGGTTCGGGATTTCGGCCTCGCGTGCGGGATAGAGTGGCTCGAACCTGGTTCCCTTAGCGACCATGTTGGCAAGGTCGAGGTCCTTCAGAAACATGAGCGAAAACCCCGGCTCGCCTTCGCGCCAGCTCTGCATCTGCAGTTGCAACGGTGGGCCGGAGCCCACTGTGTACTTGATGTCGATGCCGGTTTTCTTGCGAATGGTCGGTACCAGGTAGGTATTCCAGAACACCTGGAAATTCGCTCCCGAAACGGTATCGACCATAGTAAGCGTGCTGGTGGCGCGTGCCGCCCCCAACGGTGCTGCGCCGAGAGCGAGGCCGGTGGCGCTGCCTAGCAGGCCCCGGCGCGACAGGCTTTGGTGTCGGATCATTTCATTCCCCCCTTTGCCAGGCTTCTTTTTGTGGCGCTTTCGACTGGAAACCTGGTTCAAACGACGAACTCGGTGCCACCGGCGAAACGCTATTCCCCAATCGGAGCTCCTTGCAACGACGATAACTCCCTGCCCTGCGTCTCCGAACCATGATACATGATAACGGCCTTTATCATGCGTGATATTGACTGGTGAAGCGACCCCTGATAGGCTGCCGCCATGAACATTACCGTGCATATCCCCGACGAGATGGCGGCCCGGCTCGCCGCCGAAGGTGGCGACCTCGAACGTCGCGCACTGGAGGCCCTGGTGCTGGAGGAGTTCCGCGCCGGCCGGCTGAGTATAGCCGAGCTGCGCCGGGCGCTCGGCTTTGAGGTGCTCGACGAGGTGGATGGATTCCTAAAGGCGCACGGCGTGTTCGAGGAGTACACGCTGGAAGAACTCGACCGCGAGGTCGAGGCGATGAAACGGC
>DATJTL010000466.1:0-5796 GCA_035503415.1 Xanthobacteraceae bacterium | reverse complement strand
AGTGAAAGCACCTCACACACCGGCCGTAGTACCGGAGCGCATGATGCCCGGAGCCGCCCGAGTGCGGCGGTGACGAAACCGCCGCCCGCAGGCGCCGCAACCCGCTCCGCCAGACGGAGTCACCGGCTGGCGTCCTCTTACGTGAGCGAGGTGCGCTCTCTCTACTCGTCACACGATACGTGTCAAGGCTTGTCACTTCTAGTGTGACGCAAGCATTGATTCTGCAGCGCTTTTTACTTCGGCGCTCGCCTGCCGCCGCGGCGGGCAGCGTACGGGACTGGCTGGATTCAAAGAATCATCGCGCAAGCCTATGCCTTAGGCCCGCGTGGGCAGGACAGGCCGTAGCGGCACGGCGCACCGTGGAACGCACTGCAACCGACGTCCGGATTTGCCTCGCCATAACCGCCGATGTCCGACTCGGGGGCATTCGCGTCGTAGCCGTGATGTCACTGCCCCTCCGGCCGGGAACTTGTAGGATCAAAATGTCGTTGTCGACTTGATCCACCTCAAAAGAGGAACAAACGGGCGGGCGGAGAATAGCGCAGGATGGGACGCCGGCTTGCCGTTGGCCACGCATCACTGCTCAACGCCATCGGATGTGCGGCACTCCAGGGGTGAGGAGAAACACACGGCAACAGCCCGCTTTGATATTGCGGACTCACCCATCTCAGGAGACTGACAATGACCCCCCAAGAACGTCAGCTCGTAGAAGACCTGTTCGGTCGTTTGGCCAAGCTCGAAAATATGACGCGCGATCCTGAAGCGGCGCGCTTGATCGCTGATGGACTGCAACGCGCGCCACACGCTGCCTACGCACTCGTACAGACAACACTGGTTCAGGACGAGGCGCTGCGGCTTGCCAACGAGCGGATAGAGGAGTTGCAGTCGAGCCCCCGCGACAGCGAGACGCGAGAGGGCCAAGGTGGTTTTCTCGACAGCATGCGCGATGCGGTGCTGGGCCGGCGCGCCCCGCAGAGCTCGGCGCCCACGGTGCCCTCACCGCCTACGCAAGCGTCATTGCAGAGCGAGCCTGGTTTCCAGTCGCAGGCGCCATATCCTCCTCAGACTCCGCCGCCCTCAGGTCCGGGCGGCTCCTTTCTTGGCAACGCCGCGTCAACGGCCGCGGGCGTCATTGGCGGCTCGCTGCTGCTCAACAGCATCCGTTCCATGTTCGGCAATCGTTCTGAAGCGGGCACACAGGATTTGGGCAGACAGGGTCAGAGCGCGCTGGGAAGTCTCGGCGGACAGACCTCATCTCGAGAGGCCAGCGCGAGCGACAGGGATCAGGACGATAACCGCGGCGGCGAGCAGGCGCATCAAGATGATATCGACTTGTCAGACAAGTCGGATGATGCCGACTTCACCGACGATGCCGATTATGACGACCAAGAAGGTCCCGATTTTGACCATGACGATTCTGATTATTGATCGCGACCACGGAAAGCGCAGGTATTGCCCGTTGAGGCAATATGACGGCTGGTTGCTCGCGAACGTGCCGATGAGGATGTGGCGCTCCACGATTTCGGCTTCAGCGCTTATTTGCCCTGAATCAGCAATCTGAGCGGGCTGAGCGGCGTGACCGGCATCAACTCGTAGGTCATCAGGTCGGCTTGTACGAGCGGCAGCGTGGCCAGTTCCGCCTTTGCCTGCTCGATCGACTCCACGTTCATGAGGAAGATCGGCCCGGCTTTCTCACGAAACCAGAACTGCTCGATCGTGCCGTCGAGATAGTGCCGGAGCGTAGCCGGCACTTCCTTCGGCAGGTACTGCCGGAGTTGATCGGGCGTGACTGAGGGCTTGGCGGATGCGATAGCGAAGACTTTCATGAGGCTCTCCTCGTCCAAGCGTTGATTGGGTGTTCGACCAGCGCGAGCTGGTCAGCCGCCAGCAAACCCGCCATTGGCGTAAACGCCGACTTTGATGTCATTTACGCCATCCGGTCGCTGCGCCCGCTCTGGAAGGCCTGTTCGATTGCGGTCTCGCCGTAACGCTTACCGCTACTGTTGCGCACCGGATCAGTAGCAGCATCTCGCGTTTTATTTAGTGGTAACGCTCAGATTGCCTTTGTAGCGATTGAACTCGAAGCTTTGAATCTTGCCTGCCGTTACCGGACCGTCGGGTTGGCAACTGGCGGTGACCCTAGCAATGTAGGCGGTGCCGGACGGTGCCGTATTGGTTGTGAACCGCACGCTCACGGGCTCGCAATGCCTGCCTTCACCGTAGAAACTATATTGCTCGATCGAGAGGATTTTGCTGCAACGACCGCCTTCAGTCCAGCTTGGCAACGTGTACGAAGTCGTTTTGCTTTCTTGTGACGAATAGCACCAATCGCCGACGAAGTTTATCGACATGGTCTTCTCTACGGCGCGTCCGTGACTGCCAGTCACGATGACCGCAGCGACGACGCAAATAGATCGCAAGATCATGGGTCAGTCCTCTATCCGGCACGGTCGGACAGTGAAATTCGACATAGGTACGGCGATTTCCCCTTCGGGAAAGCCCTTCGCGAAGGTGCCGCCAACATCGTCTGCCCGGCGAAGTCTGCCCGGCGAAGCAAAAGAAAGAATGCCAACGAGAACCGCGCGGAGCGCCCTCAGGCTGGCAGGGTCGCAAGCTTCGCCTTCACGCTGTCAATCGTGGGCTTCAACACCTCGTCGACACCCGGGATCGCCAACACTTTGTCGAACAATTGATTAACCGCCGGCATCGCCGGGTTGACGATGTTGGCAATGCCCTGGCGCTGATCGGCCGACAACGACCCCATCATGGCACCGGTCTTGTCGATCTGGCCGGTGACCTCTTGCAGTTTCGGCAGCGCCGCCTTGGCGGATGCGACGTCGGTGACCCCGGACAGCGTTGTGCGCAGGTTGCTCAGGTTGTCAGTGGTTTGTTTGCCGACATCGACCCCGCCCACCGTCAGGTCTTGCGCACTCGCCACGTGCTGCGGCGTGGGTTGCTGCACCGGTCCATTGAGCCAAAAGGCCAGCGCAGCAACAACTGCCGCGGCCGGAATAAGCCAGAGCCATTTGGCCGCCGTCCCGGAGACGGCGTGCTGGCCGGCGTCGCGGGCGGTGTAGGCTGCCGAACCGGCAGTCCGCGCCGTTTGACTTGCCATTTGACTTGCCGTTTGACTTGCCGTTTGACTTGCGGCCCCTGCTGCGTCGCGCGCTGCGCCGCCAAGCGAGTCGAGCAGGCCGGTGCCGCCGAGCAGGTTGCTGAAGCCCGAGGGTAGGGCTGCGGCGATATTGTTCTTCTGACTGGCAAACAGGTTCGCCATACCGTTCGGATTGAGACTGCCCGGCTGCTGAGCGACAGTGCCCATTACAAGCGGGGCCAGCATTCCAAGCAACGAAGTGCTGTTGCCCTGGCCCAATCCGGTGAACCGGCCAATTGCCTCGGTCAGCACACTCTGATCCCGGGCGCCCAACAGCGATCCCAGTAACTGCGATCCACGCGCCATGAGAGAGGATTGACCGCTGCCGCCCAGCATGTCGCTCAAGTTCGCCGGCATCCCGGTCTCCTGTTTGGCAGCTTCAACGAGCTTTTGCGGACCGCCTGGTGTCGCGGCCACGCCGCTGAGCCCCGCCAACAAACCCGGGACCCCCGCGCTGATGGCGGATTGAACTTTGTTGCTATCGAGACCGAGGCCGTTGGCAATGCGTCCGATCATGTCGGGCGTTAGAAAACGCATCACGACGGAAACGAGGTTGGCGGCCATGGGAGCCTCCTAACAGCAAAATGCCCACTCGCCATACCCAGGAGTAAAAGCTTAAGTTCTTAATGTGCCGCGGCTCCATCCTTACGTTGGTACAGTTCCAATATCCCAAAGGAGGGGTGTCACTTCGGGTGATAAGAAGGGGTGTCACTTCTGGTGATTGCGGCGCTCACAATGGATGGCCGGCCCGAACCGGGAATGCGCGCACGGATCGTCAAACGACAGGCGAACGCCCGCCGTCGACATTGATCGCCGTACCGGTGATGTAGCCGCCTTGCTCCGACACCAGGAAGCAGGCGAGATTGGCGAACTCTTCGGCCTCACCGGCGCGGCCGATCGGAATCTCCTTGCCGTGGGCCTTGTAGTACTCATCGAGGGGGACATTGGTCCGTTTCGCCCGCTGCACATGTTGATCGGCGCGGATGATGCCGACGAGCATGGCGTTCACGAGCACGTTGTGCGGCGCCAGTTCGTGAGACAGCGCCTTTGTCATCGCCATGCCGGCCCCGCGCGAAACCGAAGTCGGCATGCTGTTGGGCCGCGGCGCCTTGGCTCCGATGTTGAGCACGTTGATGATGCGGCCCCAGCGCCGCTCCTTCATCTGGGGTGTGACCAGCCGGATCAAACGGATGGCTGCGAACAGCTTCAGTTCGAGGTCGTTGTACAGGATCTCATCGGTCAGCTTTTCGAAGGGCATCGCCTGTGAGGTGCCTGCATTGTTGACGATGATGTCGACCTTATCGAATGCGCCCATCACTTCGCCGTAGGCACGCTCGATGTCGGCCGCCTTGCTGACATCGGCCTGGATCCCGATGACGCGAGACTGGGTCGACTTCCGAATAGCCGCGACCGCCTCCTTGAGCGCCTCCTCATTGCGCGCGACGATGGCGACATCGGCGCCCGAAGCCGCGAACCGCTTCGCCACCGCAAAGCCGATGCCTTTGCTGCCGCCGGTGACAATCGCAGCCCGCCCCGAAAGAGTGATTTCCATTGCGTTCTCCCACACTCCAGTATCCGCAGTTCATCATTTCTGAGCGAGCCAACAGGGCCATTTTTGCCCGCAGCTTGCTCCCACCTTGCCTTGACGCATAGTCAACGCCGTTCTCAGAAAGCGGTGTAATAATCAGCGCGCCCAGTATTCCAGTCCCAGTAAACAGTTGGCAAGCGAACCAGGCTTCCCTATGGTCGCGGCCCTAAAATCCCGCCTAAGGAGAAACCCAAATGTCATATTCATTGTACGACGCGGCTGTAACGCCCTGCATCCAGCAACTTGGCGCGCTGGCCGGCATCATCGACAAGGCCGCGGCGCATTGTGCCGCCAACAAGATTGAGGAATCGGCTCTCCTGCAGGATCGGCTCTATCCCGACATGTTCTGCCTCGCCCGGCAGATCCGCCAGTCGGCGGATTTCGCCATGAACACCGGCGGCCGCCTCGCCGGCGTTTCTCCCCCTGTCCTGCCGGCCGTGGACGATACCAGCTTCGCCGCCGCCAAAAGCCGCGTCGAAACCGCCCTGGGCTTCGTGAAGTCGTTGACCCGTGCGCAGATCGACGGCGCAGAAGGCAAAGTCATCGCTTGGACTGCAGGCGGCAACGACCGGAAAATGAAGGGCAACGACTATCTGCAACAATTCGCCATGCCGAACTTCTTCTTTTTCGTCACGACAGCATACGACATCCTGCGTCATCGCGGCGTGCCGCTGGCAAAGCGGGACTTCCTCGGCCCAGTCAACTGGCTCTAAGACGCCTTGCATCGGGAGTGTCGTTTTGTGACACCTTCCCATGCGAATGTTTGAATCGAAGGACCACGATCAACTCATGTTAGGGCGCCGCGCACGTACAACACTTGCCCACAGGGCATTGTCACTCTGCCGCTGATGGCAAACGGGCCGGTTTTTTCGGTGGTTCATCGACCACAAGGGTGTCGAGGTCGGTGACGATCTCGCTGGTAATGATCCGATCGCCTGGCAACTTGTCGGTCGGTTCGTACCATGGCAGCCGCGGCTTGACGCTGCGCTCCAGCCCCCTGGCCACGAGTTTGCCGATTTCCTCACCGTCCAAGGGCACCAGCCTGTCGTCGTCT
>DATJTL010000465.1:0-4795 GCA_035503415.1 Xanthobacteraceae bacterium | reverse complement strand
GTGTGGCTGTCGCCGCAGACGAGCGTCACGCCGGGCAGCGTAAATCCCTGCTCCGGCCCGATGATGTGGACGATGCCCTGGCGCTTATCGAACTCGTCATAATATTCGAGTCCGAAGTATTTAACGTTCTCGGCGAGGTAGGCGATCTGCGCCTCGCTCTCGGGGTCGGGATTCTTCAGCCGGCGGTCGGTGGTCGGAACGTTGTGATCGACGACGCACAGCGTCTTCTCCGGCGCGCGCACCTTGCGGCCGGCAAGCCGCAGGCCCTCGAACGCCTGCGGGCTCGTCACTTCGTGCACCAGATGCCGGTCGATATAGATCAGGCAGGTGCCGTCCGGCTGCTCGTCGACCAGATGGTCGTCCCAGACTTTGTCGTAGAACGTACGGGGCTTGGCCATTGACTACTCCGCGGCCTTGTCCTCGGCGCCGGCCGCTCCAGCCTGCACGCCGTGGTCCTGCCGCTCGGAAATGCGCGCCGACTTTCCGCGCCGGCCGCGCAGGTAGTAGAGCTTGGCGCGGCGCACCTTGCCGCGGCGCACTACCTTGATCGAATCGATCATCGGCGAATAAAGCGGAAACACGCGCTCGACACCCTCACCGTAGGAGATCTTCCGTACGGTGAAGTTTTCGTTCAAGCCCGAGCCGGCGCGGCCGATGCACACGCCCTCGTAGGCCTGCACGCGGCTCTTGTCGGCCTCGACGACCTTGACGTTAACGAGCAGCGTATCGCCCGGCTGGAAGTCGGGAATCTCCTTGCCGGCGCTGAGCTTCGCCACTTGTTCGGTTTCGAGTTGTTTGAGCAGGTTCATGGCGAATTCTCCATCGGCTGCGCTTTCATCGCGCCGTGTTGGCCTGGGGTGGGGAGCGGGTTGGGCGAGCTTCTACGCTACCGCGCCGGTTTTGTCACCTTCTGGTCACGCTTGTTCTGGCCGCTGTTCTTGCCGCGCTTGGCCCAGAGGTCGGGTCGCCGCTCCCGGGTCAGCCGCTCGGCCTCGGCGCGGCGCCAAGCGGCGATTTTGCCGTGATCCCCGCAGATGAGCACGTCCGGGATCGGCCGGCCTTCGAACGCCTGCGGGCGGGTATATTGCGGATATTCCAACAGGCCGCCAGCGAAGCTCTCCTCGGCGACGGATGCGGCCGCCCCCATGACGCCGGGCAGGAGCCGCACGCAGGCGTCGAGCAGCGCCATGGCGGCGATCTCGCCACCGGATAATACATAATCGCCGACCGACACTTCTTCGAGCCTGCGGGCTGCAATGACGCGCTCGTCGACACCCTCGAAGCGGCCGCAGACAAGGATGACGCCTGGCCCGGCCGCCAGCCCCTCTACGTGAGCCTGGGTCAGCGGCACCCCGCGTGGCGACATCAGCAGCCGCGGCCGCCCATCTGGGGCGGCGGCGTCGATGGCGCGGGCGAGCACGTCGGCCTTCATCACCATGCCGGGGCCGCCGCCGGCCGGCGTGTCGTCGACCGTACGGTGCTTGTCGGTGGCGAAGCTTCGAATATCGGCTACGTCGAGCGACCAAGTCCCGGCGGCCAGTGCCTTGCCGGCGAGGCTCAAGCCCAGCGGTCCGGGAAACATGTCGGGAAAAATGGTGAGTACGCCGGCGCGCCACATCTTATTGGTCTCCGCCCCTCAAGGGTGGATTTGCGTCCGCGAGACTTGCCGGCTCGATCACGATCTTCCCGCCGCCGATATCAATCTCCGGCACATTGTATTCGTCGAAGGCGATCAACTCGGTTTTGTTTTTGTCGTCGAGCTGCAGCTCGATCAGATCGCCGGCGCCGAAATTATGGATCGCAACGACGGTGCCGAGTCTGCGACCGCTACGATCGACAGCAGCGAGCCCAATGAGATCGGCGTGATAGAACTCGTCGGCTCCTTCAAGTGCGGGCAACCGCTCGCGCGGCACGTAAAGCTTGGCGTTGGTCAACTGCTCGGCCGCATCGCGACTGCGAATACCAGCGATCGTTGCGACGAAACAATCTTTGGCCGGCCGCAACGACTCGATTTGCAGGGTGCGGCCATCGTCGGTTTCCAGCGCCCCATATCCGGCGATCGCTTCCGGCTCCCCGGTGAACGAGCGCAGCCGCACCTCACCGCGCACGCCGTGCGGCGCGCCGATCTGCCCGAGGCATACGCGCGCACCGCTCGCCATCGCGTGTCCTTATCAGGAAGCGGCTGGCGCCGCGGCCGCGGCGGGAGCTGAGCCTGCTGCCGCCTTGGCGGCTTCTTCCCTGGCCTTACGCTCTTTGCGCGGGACTGCTTTCTCCGGATTGTTGCGCTTCGGGCGCTTGAGCACGCCCGCGGCATCGAGAAAGCGCATCACGCGGTCAGACGGCTGCGCGCCCTTGCTCATCCAGGCTTTTGCCTTTTCCAGATCGAACTTGAGCCGTTCGGTCTTTTCTTTCGGCAATAGCGGATTGAAATAGCCGAGGCGCTCGATGAAGCGCCCGTCGCGAGGCGAACGGCTGTCGGCGACGACGATGTGGTAGAACGGCCGCTTCTTGGTGCCGGCGCGCGCCATGCGGATGACTAGAGACATTTGCTTCCTTTCGTTGCTCTAAAAGACATTCACTTCTTCTTCCCCGATCCGGGAAGGCCCGGCAGCCCGCCGGGGAACTTCGGCATTCCGCCCGGCAGTCCGGGAAAATTCGGCGGCAGGCCCGGCATGTTCGGCGGCAGCGCGCCGGCACCGGGCAAGCCGCCGGGCATTTTTTTGGCGAGCTCCGCCATCTGCTCGGCGCTCGGCATGCCGCCGCCCAGCCCCAGCATGTTGGCGAGCCCGGCCATCGGTCCGCGCTTGGCGCCGCCCATCGCCTTCATCATGTCGGCCATGGTGCGGTGCATTTTCAGAAGCCGATTGATGTCTTCGGGCTTGGTGCCGGAGCCGGCGGCGATGCGCCGCTTGCGGCTGGCTTTCAGGATATCCGGGTTGCGGCGCTCGCCTGGCGTCATCGAATCGATGATCGCCATCTGCCGCTTGAGCAGTTTTTCGTCGAGATTGCGTTCGGCGAGCTGATTTTTGATTTTTGCGATCCCAGGCAGCATCGCCATCAATCCGGTCATGCCGCCCATGTTCTTCATTTGCGCAAGCTGATCGCGCAAATCGGCGAGATCGAATGCGCCGCGGCGCATCTTCTCCGCCGTGCGGGCGGCCTTCTCGGCGTCGATTGTCGCCGCGGCCTTTTCCACCAGCGAAATGATGTCGCCCATACCGAGGATACGGTCGGCGATGCGCTGCGGATAGAAGTCCTCGATGGCGTCGAGTTTCTCGCCGGTGCCGATGAGCTTGATCGGCTTGCCGGTGACCGCGCGCATCGACAGCGCGGCACCGCCGCGGCCGTCGCCGTCCATGCGGGTGAGTACGATGCCGGTAAGGTCGAGCCGCTCGTTGAAAGCGCGGGCGAGGTTGACCGCGTCCTGGCCGGTGAGCGCGTCGGCGACGAGCAGAACTTCGTGCGGATTTGCGGCGCGGCGCACCTCCGCCGCTTCGCTCATCAGCGCGTCGTCGAGCGTGATGCGGCCGGCGGTGTCGAGCATCAACACGTCGTAGCCGCCGAGCCGTCCCGCCTGCTGGGCGCGGCCGGCGATCTGTACCGGCGTCTGTCCGGCAACGACGGGCAGCGTGTCGATGCCGACCTGCTTGCCGAGCACCGCGAGCTGCTCCATGGCGGCCGGGCGGCGCGTGTCGAGCGAGGCCATCAGTACTTTGCGCTTGAAGGTGTCGGTCAGCCGCTTGGCGATTTTCGCCGTGGTCGTGGTTTTGCCCGAGCCCTGCAGGCCGACCATCATGATCACGACCGGCGGAGCCGCGTTCAGATCGATCGGTTGCGCGCTCGAGCCCAAAGTCTCGATCATCTGGTCGTGCACGATCTTCACGACCATCTGGCCGGGCGTGACCGACTTGATCACTTCGACGCCGACCGCGCGCTGCTTGACCTGCTCGGTAAAGGAGCGTGCCACGTCGAGCGCCACGTCGGCTTCGATCAGCGCGCGCCGCACCTCGCGCAAGGCCGCATCGACGTCGGCCTCCGACAGCGCCCCGCGCCGGGTCAGCCGGTCGAGGATGCCGTTCAAGCGCTCGGACAGACTTTCGAACATTCTTCCTCAACGCCAAAGACGCCCGAGGGCGCATCGCGCTGTCGAGCGGTTGCCTCCAGCCTCTCGGGCCGGTCGGCGGTTAATGATGACGATCTCTTGCGAGAGCGGACGGAAAATAGGGGCCGGCGGTGCCGCCGTCAACCGCGCCATAACCGCCGCGCACTCGGGTCATTTAATCAGGACGAAAACGTTAACCACCAGGTTCTTCTCGTCGGCGGTCACCGGGTCGGTCACGTATTGCTCGATCAGCACGTTCTTCGACTCGAGCCGCTTGTCATCGAGATAATTGGTAATCGCCTCATAGGTGTCGTCCAGCGCCTCATAGGAGCCGCGGTGGACGAATTCGAGTGCACGGCCGTCCGGCGATTGGCCTGCGGCGATTTCGCCTGGCGGCGCCTCCTTGGGCGCTGCCGCCAGCGGCACCGCCGCTTCGTAATCGAAGCCGCGGTCGTCGGTGCCGAGAAAGATGGTCATCGGCAGGCCGTCGACCTTCAGTCCCGCTTTGTCGACATAGGCCTCGACCTTCTTCAGCGCGCCGCTGATCGTCGCGAACGCCTTGTCCCAGGTGCCGCTGCCCTTGATGTAAACGATCGGCTTTGCGGTCAGCGTTACGTCTTCGCCAAACGGATCGCCTGGCTTTGTGGTGCCCTCGGGGGCGGCCGGCGTGGCCTGCGGCGTCGTGTTCTCCGG
>DATJTL010000464.1:0-4760 GCA_035503415.1 Xanthobacteraceae bacterium | reverse complement strand
TGAGCGGCGGCGTTAGTTCGCTGCCGCAAGTACCGCGGTGGAACGCCGGCAGGCGAACGCGCCCGACAGCGGACGGGCGGCGTAAGCCGCCCTTTCCGTGGCGCGTGCCGCACCCGCTGGTGCGGTCATTCAATACTGCGTCTGCCGGCGTTCCGCCTCCCTTCTTTTTCTTTCGTTCGTTCTTTCGCTTTCTGGTAGCCCGGGTGAGCGAATGCGAAACCCAGGAGCGGCATGGACGCCGCACCTTCGTCCCCGGATATCGCTCCGCTCATCCGGGCCACATTCTGCTGTTCGCCAAACTCGCGCGCGAATCAAAATCGCGCCGCGGGAACGAGATCGTGCGTCTTCCGCCCCCGCGATAGCGGGGGGAGGATAAAACATCGTCGAGACAAATCGCCGTCGTCGCGCAATTCCATTTGAATAATGCGGCGGCGATGTTATGTGGTCGCGGCGGCGCTCGGCGGGGCGAGGCCGCGGAATTTAAGACCATTCTGTGACAGCCGGACAGCACGCATGCGTGTGAACGTCCCAATCTCGGTCGGCGGCTGGGTCCGCCTGTTCAGCCGCTGGGATGTCCTCGCGGTGCTGCTGATTCTCGGCCTCCTCGTCTTCCTCGGCGAGGCGAGCAGGCACTTGTTCGAGCCGCTGGCCGAACTGCAGAAGCAGCCGCCGTCGCTCGATCCGCGCTATCTGCCCGAATATGCCGCGCGCACCACGTTGCGCATGCTGGTTGCGATGGTGCTGTCGCTCATCTTCACGTTCACCTATGCGACGCTCGCGGCCAAGAACAAATATGCCGAACGCATCCTCGTCCCGCTGCTCGATATTCTGCAGTCGGTCCCGATTCTCGGCTTTATTTCGGTGACGGTGATTTTCTTCATGCAGTTGGCGCCGGGCCGCGTGCTGGGCGCCGAGTACGCGGCGATTTTCGCGATTTTCACCAGCCAAGCCTGGAACATGGCGTTTTCGTTCTACCAGTCGCTGCGCACGGTCCCCGCTGAACTCGAAGAGGCCTCACGCAATTTCCACCTCACTGCCTGGATGAGTTTCTGGCGGCGCGACGTGCCGTTCGCGATGCCGCAGCTCATCTGGAACATGATGATGTCGATGTCCGGGAGCTGGTTCTTCGTCGTGGCGTCGGAGGCGATCAGCGTCGGCAACACCACGATCACGCTGCCCGGCGTCGGCTCCTACATCGCGCTCGCCATCGAGCACCGCGACCTGACAGCGGTGTCCTGGGCGATCGGCACGATGCTGGTGGTCATCCTCATTTACGACCAGGTGCTGTTCCGTCCGCTGGTGGCGTGGGCTGACCGCTTCCGTTTCGAGCAGGAGCCGGGCGGCGTCGCCCCGCAATCGTGGGTGTTCGACGTGCTGCGCCGATCGCGTGTTGTGGAGCGGCTGACCCAGCCCTTCGCAAAGCTGTGGCGGCTGACGCTGCGTCCAAGGCAGCTCGACAAATCCGCGCCTGTCAAGGCAGCCTCGCGTGCGCGCACGGCCTGGATTTCTTATCTGCTGGGTCTGCTCGCGTTGGCGCTCGCCGCATACCTCTTGTGGCGCGTCGTCCACTTTTTCACTGGCGAGATTACCTTCGGCGATGTCGGCACGGCGCTGTTGCTCGGCTTGGCGACCCTCATTCGCGTCATCGTGCTGATCGCGATCGCGAGCGTGATCTGGGTACCGATCGGGGTATGGGTCGGCACCCGTCCGCGCGTCGCCAACATGGTGCAGCCGGTGGCGCAGTTTCTCGCCGCGTTTCCGGCCAATCTGCTGTTTCCGATCTTTGTCTCGGTCATCGTCGCCTGGAGACTCGATCCGAATATCTGGCTTAGCCCGCTGATGATCCTGGGCACCCAATGGTACATCCTGTTCAACGTCATTGCCGGCGCCGCGGCTATCCCCGCCGAACTGCGCGCCTGCGGCGCCAGTTTCCACGTGCGTGGCTGGCTGTGGTGGCGGCGCATCGCGCTGCCGGCGGTGTTTCCCTATTACGTCACCGGCGCCATTACGGCTTCCGGCGGCTCCTGGAACGCCAGCATCGTCGCCGAAGTGGCCTCGTGGGGCAGCGAGCACCTGCGGGCCGCGGGTCTCGGGGCGTATATTGCCGACCAGACCCAAGCCGGTGACTTTCACCGCATCGTGCTCGGCATCGTCGTGATGAGTTTTTACGTCGTCGTCGTCAATCGCGTGTTTTGGCGTCCGCTCTATTTCTTCGCCGAACGCAAATACCGGCTGGGATGAGGATCACCATGAACGCCGCTCCCGCTCTGCTTGACATCCATGGGCTGCGACAATCCTTTCCGCGCGCCGACGGCGGCGAGCACCTGGTGCTCGACGGCGTCGAACTGGCGCTGCAGCAGGGCCAGATCGTCGGGCTCCTCGGCCGCACCGGCTCGGGCAAGTCGACCTTGCTGCGGCTGATTGCCGGCTTGGCGCAGCCGACCGGCGGCACCGTCACCTATCTGGGTCAGCCGGTGCTGGCGCCGGCGCCCGGCATCGCCATGGTGTTTCAATCCTTCGCCCTGTTCCCCTGGCTCACCGTGCTGGAGAACGTGCAGCTCGGGCTTGAGGCGCTCGGCCTGCCCGAGCCCGAAATCCGCAAGCGCGCGCTGGCGGCGATCGACCTGATCGGGCTCGACGGTTACGAGTCTGCCTTTCCGCGCGAATTGTCGGGCGGCATGCGCCAGCGTGTCGGCTTTGCCCGCGCGCTCGTCGTGCATCCGAATATTCTGCTTATGGACGAGCCGTTCTCGGCGCTCGACGTTCTCACCGCCGAAACGTTGCGCACCGATTTCCTCGAACTGTGGGGCGACGGCAAGCTGCCGATCAAGGGCGTGATCCTGGTCACGCACAATATCGAGGAAGCGGTGCTGATGTGCGACCGCATCCTGCTGTTCTCCACCAATCCGGGCCGCATCATCAGCGAGATCGCGGTCGACTTGAAGCAGCCACGCAATCGCCTCGATCCGCAGTTCCGCGACCTGGTGGAGAAAATCTACGTGGCGATGACCGCGCGCAAGTCGACGCCCACCAAGATCGGAACCGTAGCCACGATCGACATGATGCTGCCACGGGTCTCGGCCAACCTCCTGTCGGGCCTGATCGAAACGCTGGCCGCGCCGCCGTTCAACGGCAAGGCCGACCTGCCGGTACTGGCCGACGAATTGCATCTGGAATTGGACGAACTGTTCCCGGTGTCCGAATCGCTGCAGCTTTTCCACCTCGCCGAAATCGAGGGCGGAGACATCAAGCTCACCGATGCGGGCAAGCAGTTCGCCGAAGCGAGCATGGATGACCGCAAGCGGTTGTTTCAGCGCCAGCTCCTCGCCTTCGTCCCGCTCGCCGTCCATATCCGCCGGGTGCTGCAGGAGCGCGCCAATCACGTGGCGCCGAAGAGCCGGTTCCTCGACGAACTGGAAGATCACATGAGCGAGGAGGATGCGGAAGGCACGCTGCGCGCGGTAACCGCCTGGGGCCGCTATGCCGAAGTCTACGCCTATGACGACGATTCCGGCACGTTCAGCCTTGAGAATCCCTCCTAGTGCTCCGATTTCGACGTTCTTGTGGTGAGTTCATGGTCAGAATGACGCGGAGTTTTGAACCGCAACACTAGGCCGCCCTTGCTTGCCCGCCTGCGCCGCTCCCGGATATGATCTGCAGCGACAGGCCCGGTTGTGCCCAGCTTTTAAAGGCCCGGCTTTCCACCTGTAGGAGGCGACGATGTCCTTATCCGCAAACGCGAAGAATCCTGCCCGTATGCGTTATCTGCTGGTCGGATCGTTGGCGCTTAATTTTGCCCTCGTCGGCGCGGCCGGCAGTGTGGCCTATGAGCGTACCAGCGCCAATCCGGTACCGCTGCAGCCCGTGATCGGCATCAAGCACACGATCGGGCAGCGGATGGATCTTATGGTCGCGAGTCTGCCGCCAAGCGATGCGAAGGTCATGCGCGCGGTGCTGCGCGCCGACGCGTCGCAATTGGCGGCGGCGGAGACGCAGCTTCGCCTGTCACAGGAGACGGTGCGCAGCAGTTTGCGCGCCGAGCCGTTTAACCCGGCAGCGGTGCGCCAAGCGCTGGCCGAAACCGACGCCGCGCGCGATCGCTTCTTCCAGCTCGTGCACAACGTCATTGCCAGCGCGACCGTGCAGATGTCGCCGGAAGGCCGCCAGACCATCGCCGATTGGCCGGTCAGGCGCCGCAATGCCGTCGTGACGCAGTAAGGCGGATTATCCGCCGACGCGCTAGCCGGTGCTGCGGCGCGCTTTCACCGCGAGCGCGAGCAGTGCGCGCTCGGCGATGGTTTCAGCGAGCGCTGAGTTGCGCCGCGATTCCAGCACCGCCTCGGCGAGCTCCGCCATGGCGGCGGCAAGGCGGGCGGCGTTCCATAGTCTGAGCGCCGCTTCGATCGCGGCCTTGCGGCGGAAGTGCAGCGGCGGCTGCACGGCATCGAGCGAGAATCCGCCGCCCGCCTCGATCGCCATGCGCCATTTGTGCAACTGGGCGACCTGGCGCTGGGCGGCAAAGAAGATCGAGCCGGGCGGCGTCGCCGCCGTGCGCGCCTTCGCCAACTGGGCTTCGAGCTCCGCCGGCTTGCCGGCAAAAGCGGCGTCGACGATGTCGTCGAGCGCCAGCCCCGAGGCGTCGGCGACCACCGCGGCCACGTCGTCGACGCCGACGCGCTCCTGTCCGCGCGCATAGAGCGCGAGCTTGCGGATCTCGTTGCGCGAAGCGGCGCGGTCGCCGCCAAGAAGCGGGATCAGCA
>DATJTL010000463.1:0-3115 GCA_035503415.1 Xanthobacteraceae bacterium | reverse complement strand
TAAAGGACCGGGAACGCGATTACGATGACCTATATGAGGCGATAAAGAGCCAGGGCCGATGGTGGCATTATTTGAAATATACGTGGATTATCGAAACCGATAGATCACCACGGCAAGTTGTCGATGTCCTTGAGGAGCTTCTATCGCGCGGGGACAGGCTGTTAGTCAGCGAAATGGAGCGATTGGACGGAGTGCTTCCGGAGAAGGCTTGGGCGTGGCTCGAGAAGCATCGGGCAACCCAGAACTGACATACGGCAATCCAACTCGCGGGGACGTGTTGATCGGCGCCGTGGCCAACGCGTCGGCATCAATGACAAATTGGCCTCGGTTGCGACTGAGCGGCCGGAGCGCCGTTCCGCCGGTCGGGCCGCCGGCGGTTGCCCGCCTTGTAAAGGTCGCGGCGCAGGGCCATCTCATTCGGGTCGGCTTCTTCATGGTTCGGCTGCTTTTCCCCTGCTCCGCGCGAGCGCCGGACCGGCATCCCGCACAATGGCAAAGCGCGACCCGTCGCCGGGGTTCCGCCGACGGCCAATTGTCTTGCGAAGAAGGACGGCCATGACGATCGGAACCGTAAAGTGGTTCAATGCCCAAAAAGGCTTCGGCTTTATTCAGCCGGAGGACGGCTCGAAGGATGTGTTTGTGCACATTTCGGCGGTTGAGCGCTCCGGCATCGGCAATCTGCACGAGGGGCAGAAGGTCAGCTTCGAATTGGAACGCGGCAACCAGGGCAAGACCTCCGCGGTCAATCTGCGGCAGGTCTAGCAGAGGGTGATGGGGAGCTCCACCGCGGGCTCCCCGCATCGCCGATCGGCCACGGCATCCGCAACAAAAAGGCCCGCTCGCCATGCAGGTTTTTGTCCGCGATAACGATGTCAACTCGGCGCTCCGCGTCCTCAAGAAAAAGATGCAGCGCGAAGGCACGTTCCGCGAAATGAAACGTCGCCGCGCCTACGAGAAGCCGTCGGAACGGCGGGCGCGCGAGCGGGCGGAGTCGGTGCGGCGGCACCGCAAGTTCCTGCGCAAGCGCCTCGAACGCGAGGGGTATTGAGAACGTCATGGATTACTTGCCGGCCGCGCCGCCGCTCCCCGCGGAATATTATCGCCGCCATGCCGCCCGCGTCCGGCGGCTGGCCGGTGAAGCGACCACCGCAGCGGTCAAGGACCACCTGCACGATGTGGCGCAGCAGTACGAGCGCCTCGCCGAGCGCGTCGACGCCGCCATGCCGCGGTGGCAGGAGGTGTGAGCGTGGCAGCCCACAAGTTTGCGGTCGGCCAGATCGTCAGCGTGTCGCTCGATCGTCAGGACCGTCAGCAATTCGCCGCCGCCCAGCGCCGCTTTGCGATCGTTCGACTGCTGCCGGAGGCGGCAAACATCCTGCAATATCGGGTCAAAAGCAAATTCGACGGGCATGAACGCGTCGTCCGCGAAGACCAGCTCGTTCGGACGTAACGGAAGCATCGCCGCGATGAGCGCCGTTCGCCTCAAGGTTAGGCGCCCGCCGTCCGACGGCGCCGCCGCCCCTCCCCAATCCGTCAAACCGCTGTTCCGCGGCACCGGCGATACGGACTATGTCTGCGGTTCTTGCGGCGCCGTGCTCGCCGCCAGCATGGGCCCCGGGCAGCGCGTCATTGTCGATGCGACGACGTGCTCCGGCTGCGGCGCCGAAAACGAGTTCCCGGTCGAGCTGCGGGGGTGAAGCATGGCTTTGACGCACCCCCACGCCGACGCGAGCTATCGCGTCGTCGCGCGCGACGACGGTTCCTTCGAGGTCGAGGTCAACATCCCCGACACCCATCCCACCCGGATCAGGCCGTTTGCCACGCCCTCCGCCGCGGAGAATTGGATCGACGAGCATCGCCGCTGGGTGCAGGCGCAAAGCGGCAGCCGACGCTGGCAGCTCCGGCCGGGAACCCCGCCGCGATAAGGCGTGGCGGTCCGCATCGCGTCGGGTGATCGACCGCGCGCTGCCGCCGGCGCATAATCCCGTCAGCCATGGCCGAGATCGGTTTCTACCACCTGCTTGCGACACCGTTGGAGCGGGCGCTGCCGCGGCTGTTGGAGCGGGCGCGCGGGCAGGGCTACCGCATCCTCGTGCGTGCCGCGTCGTCGGAGCGCGTCGAGCACTTGAACGCGCTGTTGTGGACCTATGACGAAGCCAGCTTCCTGCCGCACGGCGCGGCGAAGGACGGCAACGCCGCGGCGCAGCCGATCTGGCTCACCGAGCGCGACGACAACCCCAACGATGCGACGATGCTGGTCTTGGTCGATGGCGTCGAGGCGGCCGACCTCACCGCCTTCGCGCGTTGCGCCGACCTGTTCGACGGCAACGACGATTGCGCCGTCGCCGCAGCGCGCGAGCGCTGGCGCCGCGCCGCCGCCGCCGGCCACGCGCTGACCTATTGGCAGCAGAGCGAACAGGGCTGGGAAAAGAAGGGTTGAGGCATCCTTTTGCCGTCGTATGCTGCAGGCTTAACGTGATGTTCGGGAGAGGATGCGATGATTACCGCGATCGTGCAGTACCGCCTGCCGCCGTCGATCGATCTCGCCGCCTGCGCCGCGCATTTCCGCAGCATCGCGCCCGATTTCCGGCGGGTGCCGGGCCTCGTGCGCAAGCAGTTCATCTATGCCGAGGACGGCTGGGCCGGCGGCGTCTATCTGTGGCAGAGCCGCGCAGCGGCCGAAGCCTTCTACGGCGGTGCGTGGCTCCAGGGCATCCGCGAGCGCTATGGCATGGACCCGGAGATCAAATTTTTCGAAACCGCCTGCATCACCGACAATTCGCAGGGCGCGGTGCTGCTTCCGGAGGCGGCGGAATAAAGCCGCCGCACCGCGGTCAGCCGCCGACCGCCCCCTCGGTGTTGACATAGACGGCGTAGAGCGAGCGGCTCGCCGCCATGAACAGGCGGTTGCGCTTGGTGCCGCCGAAACACACATTGGCGCAACGTTCGGGCAGCGCGATGCGGCCGATCATCGTGCCGTCCGGCGCAAACACCGCGACGCCGTTGAGTTCCGGCGTGCCGCCCCAGCCGCACCACAGATTGCCCTCGACATCGCAGCGGAAGCCGTCCGGCGAGCCGCCGCCGAGATCGGCGAAATTGCGCGGGTTGGCGAGCC
>DATJTL010000462.1:0-5896 GCA_035503415.1 Xanthobacteraceae bacterium | reverse complement strand
GCCCGCCGCCGATATCAACGTCGATTCCGCCTGCAGCAGATCGGGGCTGTCGATGGTGAACAGCGTCTGCCCTTTTTTCACGTCGTCGCCGACCTCGGCAAACAGGTTGATGATCCGCCCCTGATAGGGCGTGAACACCTGCGTCTGCATGTCCTCGTTGAAGTCGATGCTGCCGACCGCGTCCTTCTCGACTCGAAATTCGCGATCCTCCACCGGCGCCACCTTCACCGACACAAGCTGCGATTCCGACAAGTCGACGCTATGCGGATCGCGTACCGGCGTCCCGGTGACGCTCGGCTCGGCGTTGGCGCTGGTGGTTGCGCCGATATCGGACTTCGCCGGCTTGCTGGAGGTCCACACCCAATAGCCGACAGCGGCCGAGACAACGAGCACGGCCGCTATCGCAACACTTGCCCGCCTGCCCGGTCCGTGACGGTGCATGGATGCTCCCCGATCTACTGTTATTAATCGCAGTGTCAGAATCAATCACAATGTGAATAGAAGGGCTCCTGTGCACCGGCATTAATCATATTGCGTCACGCAACAAGCATACCGATACTATTTCGCTACTTTTCCTGATCTGTCACGAAAGCTCAACATCGCCACTTCCGGCTGCTCTTTTGAGCATGACTTTTGGAAGAGCGGCTTTCGCCCCCTGATCAAATCCAAAGGCAAGCCTTCTGGGATTGTGTGCTAACGCCGCCGCGGCGGGAACGAAGATCCGCTGAGCATGCCAGGCAACGCGGATCTCGCCGGGCCGCCGATGGCGGCGTTACGCATGCCGGGACGCATCATCTCGCGACCGTTGATGACCGCACCACCGATCGCAGCGGGCGTCCGCGTGATCGGGTCTGCCTTGAACTCGCCGACGCGGCCCACATGCAATTGCACGGTCATGCCGATGGCATTCGTCGCGACGCGATCGGGAACACTTGCGCTCGTGCCGCCAAGACCGGTCGCGGCAGGAGCACCGATCGCATTCCTCACTGCGCTCTCCGGATGAATTGCCGCACCAGGGCTTGCCAGGACGGGACTGCCGATAGCGGTCCTGATCCTCTGAGCGGGACCAGTACCCTTCGCCAAATCATCGGCCCGCACGTTGCCCTGTCCGTAGGGGCCTGGGATGCGGGCGCCCGGAATGTGAAAAGTGGTCCGATCGTTTGTGCCGCGGCCGCTTGCCGCTCCCAAATTGCGCTCGACGGCGCGGTTGCCTGGAAGCTGCAAGGAGCGGAGCGCACCGAACCCCGGCAATCCCATCACGCCGGTCGGCCTCTTCCCATGCAGGAGCGGAACGACGGTGATGCTCGTGTCGAGCGGGCCAGGGTTTACGCGAAGCGTGACTGAAGGCGCGGGAGTTGCGGAGCCTGCTGTTCCGGGACTCGTGGCCGTGGAGCGGCCAAGGCCATTACCAGGCGCGGCCTGCTGAGCTGCGCCACCTCCGCCGCTCGCCGTGTTGGGCGCCCCTCTTTTCGGCGCGGCATCCATGCCAGCAGCGGTTTGCGGTTGCTGCGCGGGCTCGCCGCTGAGCGATGACCGCTCATTTGCGTTCGCCCCGGCTGGCGCGACCCGCTCGCCTGCGCGAGCGCTCATGATGTTCGGTTGCGCAACACGAGAATCTTTGGCGCCGGCGGGAGCGGCAGCCGGCGCAGCCGCGGGCTGCACTGAACCGCGCGTCGGCGCCGCCGGCACCAGGTCGATGAGAAGAGGCGCGGGCGGAGCCGGCAAGCTCAGCGGAGCGATCACAACGCGCCACGTCAGCACCGCCGCCGCGATCGCCGCATGCGCGGCGACGACAAGTGCCGTACTGAACGCCCACCGCCGCAGCTGGGCGCGATTGTCAATCGTTAAAGCGGTCATCACTCGACATCGTCCGTCGTCTAACCGCATACATAAGGTCGGCTTGTGGCCATCGCACACCGCCTTCCGACGCCGGCTTACTCGGCCGGGTGTGGTACTTCATCACCGGCCGGCCTGGCGCGATCCGCCCGCTCCAGGACCAGTGTCAGCAGCGCCGGCACCACAACGAGCAGGATAATAGGACCTATTAGCATTCCGCCGACCACGACGGTAGCCAGCGGCCGCTGCACCTGGCTGCCGATACCGGTCGAGATGGCGGCAGGCAACAGGCCGATGCAAGCCGATAGCGCAGTCATCAGCATCGGACGCATTCGCTGCGAGGCAGCGTGGAACATGGCGTCCATCGTACTGGCGCCAGCGGCCTTGACCTCGTTGTAATAGGTCATGACCAGAATCCCGTTCATTACCGACACGCCGAACAGGGAAATAAAACCGACGGCGGCGGAGACGCTGAAATTCAGCCCGGAGAGATAAAGCGCCAGCACGCCGCCGCCGGCTGCGAACGGAATGCCGGCGAGCACGAGCAAACTGTCGCGCAGCGAATTGAACAGGCTGTAGAGCAGCACGAGGATCAACAACAGCGCGACCGGAACGATAATCTCAAGCCGCTCTCGCGCCTCCACCAGATCCTGGAATTCGCCGGCCCATTCGAGACGGTAGCCCGGCGGCAGTTTGACATTTTGGGCGATGCGCTGTTGCGCCTCCTCGACGGCACCGCCGAGATCGCGGTCGCGCACGCTGAACTTGACCGGAATATAACGCTCGCCGGACTCGTGATAGATGTAGGATGCACCGGTATCGAGCGAGATATCGGCAAGCTCGCGCAATGGAACGTAGGCGTTGCCGCCGTCCGGGGCCTGATAGGCCACCTTGATATTGCCGACCGCTTCGAGACTCGAGCGATATTTCTCCGGCAACCGCACGACGACGTCGAATTGCCGGTCGCCCTCAAGAAGCTCAGTGGCGGTGGTGCCGCCAAGCGCCGCCTGGATCACCGTATTGACGTCGCCAGTATTGAGCCCGTAACGCGCGGCCTTTTCGCGATTCACCTTGACGTTCAGATTGGGCTGGCCGAGCACGTGGAAGATTCCGAGATCGGTGATGCCTCGAACCTTTGACATTTGATCGAAGACTTCAGTGGCGAGGCCTTCGATTGTCTTGAGGTCCGGACCGATGATTTTTACCGCGTTCTCGCCTTTGACGCCCGACAGCGCCTCCTCGATATTGTCCTGAATGTACTGTGAGAAATTGAAATCGATGCCTGGCAGTTCGTCGTTGAACTCCTTCTGCAAATCGCTGATCAGCATGTCCTTGGTGTAGCCGCGCGGCCATTCGTCGTACGGCTTGAGCGGCACGAATAATTCGACGTTGGAGAACGGCGACGCATCGCTGCCGTCGTCGGGCCGGCCATGCTGGGAAACGACGTGCACCACTTCGGGGTGACGAAGCAGGATCTCCCGCATCTTCGCCACCATGGGCTCGCCCGCCTCCAGTCCGATAGTCGGCGGCATCGACGCCCGAATCCAAAGATTGCCTTCCTCGAGCGCGGGCAGGAACTCGCTACCGAGCCGCGTCGTCAGCACGCCGACAACGGCGAGAAAAACCACGGCCACTGCGACCATGACCCTCCGGTGATTAAGCGACCAATGCAGGATCGGCACGTAGATGGTGCGCAGCGCGCGCACGACGACGGTTTCAGCCTCGGCGACGTGCTCAGGCAGGAGGATAGAGGCGAGCACCGGCGTGACCGTAAAGGTCGACAGCAAAGCGCCGAGAAGGGCCAAGCCGTAGGTTCGCGCCATCGGATTGAAGATCTGCCCCTCAACCCCCTGCATGGTGAAGAGCGGCACGAACGCTGCGACCGTGATCAGCGCAGAAAAGAAAATCGCCTTATCGACCTGCAGCGCGCTGGCGAGAATGAGCCGCAGCCGGTCAGTCCAATGCGGCGCGGTCGTGGTGCCGGCTATTCGCGTCGGGTCTGCGCCAAATCGTCCCTCGGCGAGTTGCTGCAGCATACTCCGCCGCTCCGAAGGGTGCTGGAAGTTCCTGAAAATATTCTCGATCAGGATCACCGCGGAATCGACGATGATGCCGAAGTCGACGGCGCCGACCGAGAGAAGATTGGCGTCCTGCCCCATCAGCACCATGATGATGACGGCGAAGAACAGCGCGAAGGGGATATTGACGCCGACAATGATGGCGCTGCGCAAATTGCCGAGAAAGACCCATTGGATCAGGAATACCAAAAGGCAGCCGAAGATGAGGTTGTGCAGCACCGTATGTGTCGTCACCTCCACCAGCGACGAGCGATCGTAATAGGGAACGAGCTTTACGCCCGGCGGCAGGCTGCCGTCGGTATTGAGTTGCTGAATCTTGGCTTGGATGCGCGGAATAATGTCGTTGGTATGGAACGTTCGCCCCATCACCACGATCGCCAAAGCGACGTCGCTCTGGTGGTCGAAGCCGGCGATGCCCAACCTCGGCCGGACGCCAATCGACACCTTGGCGACGTCTTTGATCTGGACGGGCACCCCATTGAATTCGCCAAGCACCACATTCTCGATGTCAGAGACGTGCCAACCCTGAGTGAGATCGGAGTCGCCGCCGGAATCCATCAAGCCGATGCCGCGGATGTTCACGGACTGCTGCCCAACGGTGATCTCACGGCCGCCGACATTGATATTGGCGTTGCCGAGCGCGGTGATGATCTGGGGTATGGTGACGTTGTAGGCGTCGAGTTTGTTGAGATCGACGTCGACATCATATTGCTTGGTCGTGCCACCCCACGAGTTCACCGCCACGACGCCCGGCACGGTGTAGAGCCGGCGGGTCACAATCCAGTCCTGTACGGTGCGCAGGTTGGTCAACCCGAAATGCGGCGGCCCGACGATCTGATAGCGATAAACTTCACCCACCAGGCTTGATTGCTGAATCTGCGGGACCTGACCGCCCGGCAGCGTGACGTTCTGCTGCAGCATCATATCTGCTTGCGTATAAGCGAAAAAGTAATCGACGCCGTACTTGAACGTGACGCGAACGAAGGAGAGGCCGTAGAACGACGTCGAACGAATATTGTCGACGCCGGGAGTAGTGTAGAGACCGGTTTCCATCGGGATGGTGTAATAGCGCTCCATCTCTTCTGCCGAGAGGCCGGGCGCTTGTGCGGTGATTTCGAGAATGACTGGCGCCGGATTTGGATAGGCCTCGATGTTCAGCCGCGCAAAGGCGACAAGGCCCGCGGCGATGAACACCAAAAGACCGAGCAGGATGATCGCGCGGCGCGTGAGGCCAAACGCAAGAAGGCCTTTCAGCACGGCTCACCTCGATCGTTAGTGGTCCGAACGCCGGGCACCTTCATCGATTGCCCGCGATCGCCAGCATGTTGCTGAGGAAGATGGCGCCGTCGGTGGCGACCAGTTCGCCGACTTTCACGCCCTCGAGAATCTGCCGGTAGCCGTCGCGCTGCTGCCCGATCTTCACGGTCCGCCGCGTGAAGCGCCGGCGGTCGGACGTGACCCAGACCGTTTGCGTGCCGTCGCCCTCGCGCACTACGCCGTCGAGCGGAACAGCAGGCGAGCGCTCCGGCGCGCCCACCTCGATGCTGAAGCTTGCAAACATCCCTGCCCGTAATTGGTGCTGCGGATCCTTGATCTCTGAACGCACCAGCACGCGCCTCGTGTTCGGGTCCACCGTCGCTCCGATCGTGGTCACCCGTCCCTCGAACACCCGCCCGGGGAAGGCCGCGATCCGCACTCGTTCCGGCTGTCCAACGCTGAACGCAGGGCTGTCGTCCTCGGCGACGTTCGCCAGCATCCACATCGTGTCGATATTCGCCACCGTGTACGGCGCCGGCGCATTGCCCGGCTGTACGAACAAACCCGGCGCGGCATTGCGCGCCGTGATCCGTCCGTCGATTGGGCTCGACACCACCAGTGTCGGATCGGCAATGCGCTGTGCCACGATCTTGTCGATCTCGGCATCGGACTTGCCGAAGATGCGCACCGCGTCACGCGCCGCGCGCAGATTGCCTTCAGCCGTC
>DATJTL010000461.1:0-7342 GCA_035503415.1 Xanthobacteraceae bacterium | reverse complement strand
CGGAATCTCTTCCGGGCGGAAATAGATGACATCGACGCCGTCGAGTCCGACCAGGCTCGAGACATACTCGCGGCCGTTGCCGACGCGGCGCACGTCGAAACCGCAGCCCTTGAGGAAGTTGATCGATAGTTCCTGCAGCCGCCCCTTGCTGGGCAAGGCCAGCACAAGTCTTTTCTTTTGTGCGCTCGCGTTCATGGCTTCTTGCCCTGCGCGCCGCGCGCGTGTTCGTCCTTGGCAAAGCCCGGGAGAGCCGAGATCGGCAAGCGCTGTTCTGCGCGGTCGGCGAGCCGGCAGATACGAACTTGGTCTTTGCCGGATTTTTCCCCGACGAAGATCACATAAGGGATTTTACGCTTGGCGGCATCGCTCAGCGCGCTCTTCTCGTCGCGCTGCGACGGCGAAATCTCGACCGACCATCCGGCCTCGCGCAAGACTGTGCCCGCGCCGATGCAGTCTTCGGTCCCCTCTTCCCGCACGGCAACGATCAGCGCTTGCGGCACCGGCATCGCACCGGCGACGGCGGCAGGCCCCTTCTGCAGCGCCAGCAGCAGCCGATCCAAGCCGATGCCAAATCCCACCGCCGGAATCGATGCGCCCGCGCCCAAGCCTTCGAGTAGGTTGTCGTAGCGTCCGCCACCGCACACGTGACCGATTTGGGTCGCGTTCTTGGCGGACACTTCAAACAAAAGTCCCGTGTAGTATTCAAGACCGCGCCGCAATCCGACATTGAATTGCAGCGACGGCGGGCTTCGGCGATAGGCGCCAAAGTAGCGTAGCCGCGTGGCGCATCGCTCCAATATCGGCTCGATCGAGGCGATACGAAACTTGCGGAAGTGCTCGCGTATGGCCTTGAACGCAGCCTCCGGCTCGGCGCGGATGTTCAATAACGCCATGACGGCCTGTACCAGCTCAGCCGAAATCGGCTCGTCCTGTTGCACGCTGCGGCTGGTCAGCCGCTCGACGATTTCTTCCGGGGTCCGCCCGCCGACATGGCGAACATCAGCGAGCGCAAATACCTCCCTGATGAGACGCTCAGCCTTGCCGGGCTCCACCGACGCCAGCAGCGAGCCAAGTTCGCCGAACTCGATCGGCGCCTCGGCGCCGGCCGAGTTTTGCCCCGAAGCCGGTGCGGCGTTGCGGGGCTCTTTTTGGTGGCGCAGCGTCATCCGGCGGATGCGCGTCTTCGATCGCTCGCTGATCGGCAAATTGTCGATGAAGGCGTTACGGATGTCGACGTCGGCAACTTCGATCGCCGTATCCGCAAGACCGGCTGCCTCGAGGCAGTCCAGCGCCGCGGCGAGAATTTCGGCGTCGGCGGCTTCACGGGCTTGTGCACCGATGAATTCTGCTCCGGCCTGATAAAATTGCCGGTAGCGGCCCTCGGTGGTCGATTCGTAGGCGAAGGCCGGGCCGAAATACGACAGCCGCGCTTCGCGCTCCGGTCCTTTGACGCCCGCCGCCCCCTGCAACTGCCGCAGATACGCCCGGCACACCGGAATCGTCAGTTCGGGCCGCAGACAGACCTCACGGCCGCCGGGGTCGGGGAAAATATACATTTGCCGGCGGATGTCCTCGCCGGATCGGCTCAGGAACGGCGTGGGGCTTTCCAGGATCGGAGGATTGATCGCCGCATAGGCATAGCGGCGCAACGCCGCCTCGATGGCATCGCGCGCCGTCTGCAAAGCGACGGCATCGAACCCCGCAAAATCGCGGGTGCCAGGTATACTCGGTTGTGGCGCCTGCATAAGTCGAACCTATCGGCAGGCCCTTGCCTCCTCGCTGGAAACAGGGCAGCCGCGTTGGCGCCTGCATATACCTGATATTCCCGGCGAATCCAGCGCTGACCGTGCACCTCGCTGTCATTTTCCTGGCACGGCTCCGTCACTTGATGGTGGAGGCGATTGGGCGGATAGTCGCGTCCGGCATCGCCTGCGCCATGAGCCGCCATGGAGAATGACATGATCGACATCATTCCGCTCAGCAAACATGTCGGCGCGGAGGTCCGCGGGCTCGATCTGGCTCGCGAAATCGAGCCGGCTGCTGCAGCCGAGCTCTACGCCGCTTGGCTCAAGCACCACGTCCTGGTGTTTCGCGGCCAAAAGCTGAGCGCTGACGACCAGCGCCGCTTCACCATGATGTTCGGGGAGATTCAACCGCCACGCTCGCGCCCCGGCCAGCGCGATCCCAACAACCCGGTGCTCTATATCGGCAACGCGACGATCGACGGCCAACGCGGCGAGTTGCCGGAAGGCGACATGCAGTTCCACGCCGATCAGTGCTATTACGAAAATCCCGCAAAGGGCGCCGTGTTGTACGCCCTGGAAATTCCGTCACGCGGCGGCAATACGCTGTTCGCCAGCACGCTCGCGGCCTTCGAGAGCCTGCCGCACGATCTGCGCGAGCAGGCGCTCCGGTTGCAAGTGCTGTTCCTCTATGATTACGAGAAGAACGCCAACCACAAAGCGCCGACCAACTGGAGCGGAGCACCGCGCCATATTCATCCGGCGGTGGTGTTGCACCCGGAAATCCGCCGGCCGACTCTGCTGGTCAATCGTTTGATGGCCGACAGTGTTGTCGGCATGTCACGCGAGCGGAGCGACAAGCTGCTCGAGCTTCTGTGCCAGGCGGCCGAGCGTCCAGAGCACATCTATGAGCATGAATGGCGAGTCGGCGACCTTTTGATCTGGGACAATCGCGCGACGTTGCATGCGCGCACCGATTTCGATCCGTCGGAGCGACGGGTGCTGCGCCGGCTTGCGATCCGTGGCGAGCGCCCGATCCCGGCGATCCCTTTGGAGGAGCTTGCGTCTTAAGCGGCAGGCGCTGATGCGCGGCTGTCGTAACTAGCGCGCCGCTGATTTTCCGGCGATCAGGTCGGACGCTTTCTCGGCGATCATGATGACGGCCGCGTTGATGTTGCCGCCGACCAGATCCGGCATGATCGAGGCGTCGACGATGCGCAGTGCGGCAATGCCGCGCAGCCGCAGCTCGCCATCGACCACGGCATCGTCGTCAGTTCCCATTCGGCAGGTCCCGCACGGATGATGCGCCGTCGCTGGCGTAGAACGAATGTAGGCGTCGAGCTCCGTGTCGCTGCGCAGCTCCTTGCCGGGGCGGATTTCTCGGCCGCGGAACGGCTCAAGCGCTTTTTGGGCGGCGACGTCGCGCAGCAGCTTGAGGCCCTCGCGCAGTGTCTTGAGATCGGAATCGACGGCCAGAAAATTCTGATTGATGATGACTCTTTCGCGCGGATCGGCCGAGCGCAGCGTAATTCGTCCGCGGCTTGCGGGCCGCAACAGGATCGGCCGGCAGATAAACGCGTCGCGCCATGGTTTTTTGATGCCGGGAAACCAGGGGCCGGCATCCGCGGAGCCGGAGCGGAACAGAAACTGGATATCCGGAATATCGAGCGCGGCATCGGTCTTGACGAAGGCCATGAAACCGCTGGGCACGTCAGTCGCCGGCCCCGTCCCGGCGAGATAAGCGCGCGCGAATGCGAGCGCGAGGCGGTCGGCGCGGGTGAGCGTCACGAACGGGCCGGGCTGTCTGCGTTCGTGCAGGAGCCCGGTGGCATAGTGATCCTGCAGATTGCGGCCCACCGCGGGCATCGGAGCGATCGGTTTGATGCCGATCGCGCGCAGATGATCGGGATCGCCGATACCGGACAGCATCAGGAGCTGCGGCGTGTTGATGGCGCCGCTGCACAAAATGATTTCGCGTTCCGCGAGTGCCGTGTGGCGTTGCCCGTCCTTTACATATTCGATGCCGACCGCGCGTTGTTGCTCGACCAGCACGCGAACAGCGAACGAAAACGGCGCGACGGTCAGATTGCGGCGACCCAGCACCGGATGAAGGTAGCCGCGCGCCGTGGTGTCGCGCAGTCCGGCGCGAATGGTCCATTGCGCCCAGCCGAAACCGTGCTGCTGTGCGCCGTTGTAATCATCGGTGTAGGGATGACCTGCAGCGACGCCGGCGGCGATGTAAGCCTCGTAGAGCGGGTCGATGTCTTTCGTTCGGCGAACGTAGAGCGGTCCGCTGCCGCCTCGATATTCGTTCTCGCCGTCCTCCCAGGTTTCCGCGCGCTTCAGATAGGGAAGAATTTCGCGGAACGACCATCCTGGCAGGCCCCGCCGCGACCACCGATCGTAGTCGGCTGGATTGCCGCGGATATATCCCATCGCATTGATCGAGTTCGATCCGCCAACGATCTTGCCGCGCGCGGTCTCGATGTCGCGGTTGCCGGTCGCGGCGCCAGAATCGGCGCGGTACCCCCAATCGAAGCGTCCGAAGCCCCAGATGCGTCCGACGCCCAGCGGCACCCGGATCAGCGGATGCCAATCCCATCCGCCCGCTTCCAGAAGCAGCACACGCACGGCGGGATCGGCGCTCAGCCGATTGGCGACGACGCAGCCCGCGGATCCCGCTCCCACGATCACGTAATCGAAACTTTGCCGCATCGCCATCCGCTGCCGCTTTCTGCTCAATTTGTCACACAAGAAAGCGGTTGAATCGCGAAATCAAGGCGTTAATGTTTACACGGGGAAAGGTCCAAACCACGTTGATTGCAAGCCGTAGCCGACGGTGAGTGGTCGTACTGTATCGACCCTGGGCGTGAAGCCTACTCGTCACTGCGGCGGTGCCTGCCCCATCACGACCAGCACGAGGTGATCCGATGGTGAAGCTGACTAGGCGGCAGGTTTGTGCCGGGATTTCGACAGCAGCCGGAGTTGCGGCGAGCATCGGGCCGGCGCGAGCGGAGCCGCTCACCATCCGTCTTGGCTATTCGCTGGCCGCCGAAGAGCAGCTATGGCTCCTGATGGCGGATCATTCGCTCGCCAAGAACTACGGCACGCTCTACACGCTCGACGCAACGCGTTTCACCAGCTCATCGCAGCGGGCGCAGGCTTTTGCCGCCGGCGCCATTGATCTCGCTTCGTCGGGCTCCGAGGGGGTGCTGTTTGCCGCCGCCGAAGGCATTCCAAGCACCATCATCGCATCGCTTTCCAAGGAAAGCCTGCATCGTGGATTCAACACGACGTTTCTTGCGCTTGACTCCTCGCCGATCAACAAGGTCGAGGATCTCAAGGGCAAGACCGTGGCCGTCAACGGGTTGTCGACCACGGGTGAATTGTGGCTGAAAACTGCGCTCGAGCGTCACGGTTTGTCTGAGAGCGATATAACCGTCGTGCCGATCTCGTTTCCGGCCATGGCGGAGTCGTTGCGTTCCGGTCGGATCGATGTCGGCGAGTTTCCTCAGCCGTTCGACGCGATGGCGAGGAAGGAGATGAAGGTCAAGACAATCTTCACCTCCAAGGAGGGTATGCCTTTCGATGAGGAATTGATCGTCATCGTCGGCCATGAACCCTATTTGCAGGCGCACGCGGAGGCTATCAGGGGCTTCCTCGCCGACCTGCAGGCGGCGACGAAATTCTATCTCGCCAATCCGCAGAAAGCACGGCAGATCCTGATCGACAAGAAGTTCGTCCGCGTTCCACCCGACGTCTATCTGAATATGAAGGACTATTATCGTGATCCGTCCTTGCGCGTCGATCTCCAGTCGCTGAAAAAGATGCAGGATGCGCAGATCGCGGCCGGATTTCAGAAAAAGAAAGTGGACGTCGCAACAATCGTCGATATGAGTTATCTGCCGAAATAGTCGCGTTGAACCCGCAATGCCGCTTCTTGAAGTGCGCCGTCTCGACAAGTCGTTTGCTGCGGACAACAAGCAGATAACAGTGCTCGACAGTTTGTCGCTGAGCGTGGAAGAGCACGACTTCGTCTCCATCGTCGGGCCGACCGGTTGCGGCAAGAGCACCTTCCTCCACATCGTCGGCGGATTCGAAGCGAAGACCGGCGGAGAGGTGTTGCTTAATGACCGGCCACTCGGATCGCCCGGTCCCGACCGCGGCATGATGTTCCAGGATCATACCTTGTTCCCTTGGCTGACGGCGCTCGGCAATGTGTGCTGGCCGCTGGAAATGAAAGGTATCGCCAAGGCCAAGCGGATGACGATGGCCCGCGAATACCTCGATCTCGTGCATCTTGCGCGCTACGCCGACCTCTATCCGGAACAGTTGAGCGGAGGCATGAAGCAGCGCGCCGCTCTGGCCCGCCTGCTGGCGCTGGACCCGCAGATGTTTCTGATGGACGAGCCGTTCGGCGCGCTGGACTCGCAGACGCGCGAGCTTTTGCAGGAAGAGCTTCAAGCGATCTGGCGCAGTCGGCGCAAGACGGTTCTGTTCGTGACTCACGATATCGACGAGGCGATCTACCTCGGGACCCGCCTTATCGTCTTCACCGCACGGCCCGGTCGCATCAAAGCCGACATTCGCATCGAAGCGGACGAACGTACGGCGAGTTTTCGCAAGTCGCCTGAATTTTTCGAAACGCGTAGCCGCGTCTGGGATTTGCTGCGCGACGAAGTCTTGAAGGCGAGGGCGCTGGAGGAACAGTGAGGGTCCGGCCTGCCGTCATTCAACATTGGCTCGTGCCGCTGGCCGTCGTTGCTTGCTGGGAGGTATTCGGCCGCCTCGCAGAGCTGCCGCCCTACCTGTCCTATCCGAGCCAAATCCTGGCCGCGCTTTGGTCGCTGGCCGCCGATGGCGAACTGCCGGGCGCGGTTGCGGTCAGCCTCTATCGCGTGCTTGCCGGATTCGCCCTCGGCACGGCCGCCGGCATGGGCGTCGGTATCGCCGCCGGGCTCGTCAAGGGGGTGCGGAATTTCTTCGGTCCGCTGGTGTCCTTCCTGTTCGCAGTGCCGAAAATCGCGTTTCTCCCGGTATTTCTCATCTTGCTCGGCATCGGCGATCCGTCGAAAATCGGCATCGTCGCCTTTTCCTGTTTCTTCCCGGTGTTCGTCGCCTCGCGCCAAGCCGTCCTGTCGGTCAACAAACGTCTCTTGTGGGCGGCAGCGAACATGGGCGCACCGCGGCCCACACTATTCTTTCGTGTGCTCATCCCGGCCGCGGCACCGCAACTTTTCGCCGGTTTTCGCATCAGCCTCGCGCACGCTTTCATTGTCTTGTTCGCCGCTGAACTGATCGGCTCTCACAGTGGTCTCGGCGTGCTCATTGCGGACGGCGAGGATGCCGCTCGCTTCGATCTGATGTTTGCGGCAATTCTCGCCTTCGCGATCTTGGGCTTTGTCAGCGACCGTATCCTGATGGCGATTCGCAAGCGCATGCTGAAGGGCACAGCGCTCGGTACCGAGGAGACGATCGCCGCATGACAGGGCAGATCCGCAACTTCGTTGGCCGCTGGTATTCGATTCCGCTGCTGCTGGCGGCATGGCAACTGGCGGTGTCGAGCGGCAGTGTGAATTCGCGGCTGCTGCCGAGCGTGC
>DATJTL010000460.1:0-11323 GCA_035503415.1 Xanthobacteraceae bacterium | reverse complement strand
CTTCGACAGGTTCACCGCTGGACCGCTGGTCGCCGGCAGCGCCAAATCCGGCAACGCCATGCCAGACAAATGGCGTGCACCGCCGTCGTCCTGGGGCACCGGAATGTCGGACGGTAGAAAGGTCGGGTCGTGCGTGCCGGGCGCTTCGCGTGCGCTCATGAATGCGTTCCTATAGCTCGCGTGCACAGGAGATCATGCCTGGTAAGACATGAACTCCATCAGCGATCCGTCTGGATCGCGGAAATAGACGCTGGTGCCGGGACCTTTGGCGCCGAAGCGCTGCATCGGCCCGCGCTCGACCGCTACACCGCAGCGCTGCAAATGGGCGATGGCATCGGCGATCGATCCGATCCACTCAAAGCACAAATCGCTGTTGCCGGGGGCTACCGGCAGCCGCGCCACTTCGGCCGGCTGCACACCGGGCCCATGTACGTTGAGCTGCTTGTCGCCAAACCGGTAGGCGTAGCCGGCCGGCCGCGCGACGAGTTCGGCGCCCAGGACCGTGGTGTAGAACGTGTTCGAACGTTCCCAGTCGGTGACGTGAATCACGCAATGATCGAGTTTGGTCGGAACCGACATCGTAGCCTCACTCCTTCTGCCGCATCAGGCGGCCGCGCTCGCGATCCCATGAGCGCTTCTTTTCGGTCTCGCGCTTGTCGTAGAGCTTCTTGCCGCGCGCCAGCGCCAACTCGACCTTGGCGCGGCCCTTTTCGTTGAAATAGAGCTTGAGCGGAACGAGCGTCATGCCCTCGCGTTCGACCGCGCCGATGAGCTTGTTGATTTGGCGGCGGTGCAGCAACAGCTTGCGCGGCCGCTTGGGCGCGTGATTGAAGCGGTTGGCCTGCAAATATTCGGGGATATTGGAGTTGATCAGCCAAATCTCGCCGTCGCGGGCGTCGGCATAAGACTCCCCGATGGTCGCCTTGCCCTGGCGCAGCGACTTCACCTCGGTGCCGGTGAGCGCGACCCCGGCCTCCATGGTGTCGTCGATGAAGTAGTTAAAGCGCGCTTTGCGGTTGTCGGCGACGACCCGCAAGTTGCGTTCTGCTTTCGCCGCCATGCGAACGTTCCGGCCTTACCGGCTCTTGAGCGCGTCGCGGATCTCTGTCAGCAACTGCACTTCCTTGGACGGCGGCGCGGCAGCCGGCGGCGGCTCTTCCCGCTTCAGACGGGTGATGCCCTTGATCACCAGAAACATCGCGAACGCGATGATGAGAAAATTAATAACGAGGGTGAGGAATTCGCCCCAAGCCAGCACTGCACCCTGCTTTTTTGCGTCTACCAGCACGGTCGCAGTCACCTTCGATGACAGCGGCAGGAAATAGTTGGAGAAGTCGACGCCGCCGGTGAGGGCGCCGACGATCGGCATGACGATGTCGCCGACCAGCGAATTGACGATCGCGCCGAAGGCGGCGCCGATGATGACGGCGACGGCGAGGTCGACGACGTTGCCGCGCATGGCGAATTTCTTGAAGTCCTCGAGCATCGACCTCTCCTGGTCCGAGCGACCGCGCAGGCGTGTCTAGTGGTCCGATTTTAGCATTCGCATCCGGGTTCGGCAGCCCCTGCGAATGTTGGAATTAAAGGACCAGCAGCAAGTATGTGTCCTAGTGGAGCTTTAGTCCCGACATCGGCTCAACGAGGCTGGCGCGGCGCGCGTTTCGGCTCGCCGCTTGGCGAGCGCGCTTCTTAATTGATCAAGCCCGCATGCACCATGGCCTGACGGACGGCGGCCTGCGCCTTCTCGGTCGCCGGCACCATCGGCAGGCGCAGCGTGTTCGTGCATTTGCCGATGAGCGACAGCGCGTACTTGACCGGCGCCGGGCTCGTCTCGACGAACAGATTGATGTGCAGCGGCGTCAGCTTATCCTGCAGCTTGAGCGCGGCAGCGAAGTCGCCTTTCAGGCACGCCGCCTGGAATTCGGCGCACAACCGCGGCGCCACGTTCGACGTCACCGAGATGCAGCCGTGGCCGCCATGGGCCATGAAGCCGAGCGCGGTGATGTCCTCGCCGGAGAGTTGATTGAAATCTTCGCCGATCGCCGCGCGCTGCTGCGACACGCGCGCCATGTTGGCGGTGGCATCTTTGACGCCGGCGATGTTTTTCAGCTCATAAAGCCGCTTCATGGTGTCGACCGACATATCGATCACCGAACGCCCGGGAATATTGTAGATGATGATCGGAATACCGATCGAGTCGTTGATCGCCTTGAAGTGGGCGTAGAGGCCGTCTTGAGTCGGCTTGTTGTAATAGGGAGTGACCACGAGCACGGCATCGGCGCCGGCCTTCTCGGCGTGCTGGGCGAGGTCGATCGCCTCCGCTGTCGAATTGGAGCCGGCTCCGGCTACCACCGGCACCCGGCCGCGCGCCTGATCGACGCACCACTCGACCACATCGCGGTGCTCCTCGTGCGACAGCGTCGGGCTTTCCCCGGTGGTGCCAACCGGCACCAAGCCGTTGGTACCCTCGGCGATCTGCCACTCGATCAGCTCCCGGAAAGCCTTTTCGTCGATGGATCCGTTTTTGAACGGGGTGACCAGCGCGGTAAACGAGCCTCGGAATCTGGTTTTAGCTGTCATGACACGATCCCCGGCACAGTCCTCGCCCGCAGGCAGAGCCGCCTGCGGCAATGAGTCCGGCCATCAGCGCATAAATATCGGTTCCGGATAGGCGTTAAAAGCCCCTTGTGCTAGTAAGGAACTTTCCGAATGTCGGTGGAAAACGCCGTGCTGTAGCCCCGAACCCGGTGGACGTGAAATCCGTGGACTCGTGTAAAATGCCGCCCGCCAGGCGCTTTCTCGGCCGTTAGGATTTCGTCAACTTTGCCGGCCGAAGAAATTGGAGAGGTTCGGGGGCATCTGCCGCAGGAAGGACATTCCGGTGACTTTCGGTCGGCTCATCGCAATCTTCGCTGCCATCAGTTTCATGGCTGGCCAAGGACTGATCGCCAGGTCGGTGGCGGCGCCGGCCGCCCCGGGGGAGCAATCGCCGGCCAAGGCAAAAGCCGACAAAGAGCCTAAATCGGCAAAGCGCAAGGAGAGGCCGCACGGCGTTGTGGCCCATCGGGCACCGCGGAAAGTTCCGATGCCCACGGCAGCACCGCGAGCATTGAGCATTGCCGCCCCCGTTGTGGCGCCAGCGCGGCCGGTTCTGCCATTGCCCGCGGCACCAACCGTCACGACATCGCCGCTCGATCTAACCGCGGTCAAACAGGCGATCGAACTCGTCCGCAAGGCGCGCGCCGAGGAAGCGACCAACATTGAAAAGACGATTTCCGATCCGCTCGCCCGCAAGCTCGTCGAGTGGGTGATCCTGCGGAGCGACGAGGCCACAGTCGATTTTTCGCGGTATGCCGCTTTCATCGCCGCCAACCCGAGCTGGCCGAGCATCATCACGATTCGCCGGCACGCCGAGGCGGCGCTGTGGGAGCAGCAGGTCGATCCGCAAACAACCATTGGCTTCTTCGCCCACCAGGCTCCGCTTTCCGCCAAAGGCTATTTTGCCCTGGCGCGCGCCTTCCTCATCAAAGGCGACAGTTCGCGCGCCTACGCGGCGGTCAGCGTGGCTTGGCGCGAAACCGGCTTTTCCGAGGAGGTCGAAGCCGAGGCGCGGCAGATGTTCGCCGGTCTGGTCACGGAAGCCGACGACAAGGCCCGCATGGACGCCCGCCTCTACGTCGGAGACGACGATGCCGCGCTGCGGGCGGCACACCATCTCGACGCCGCTGAACTCGCGATCGCCAAGGCGCGCGCCGCAGTGAACGCCAAGTCGGGAAACGCCAAAGCGCTGATCGCTGCGGTGCCAGCCGCCGCCCAACACGATCCGGGGTATATGTTCAGCCGCATCGAGTGGCTGCGGCGCACCGACAAGATCAAGGAAGCCGCGCAATTGATGCAAGCTGCGCCGCGCGACCGGGCCAAGCTCATCGATCTCGATCAATGGTGGGTCGAACGCCGGCTGTTGGCGCGTAAGCTGCTCGATCTCGGCGACGCCAAGGCCGCCTACGAAATCGCCAACGACATAGCGCCACCGCCGAACGAGAATTATCGCGCCGATCAGCAGTTCACCGCCGGGTGGATCGCGCTCGAATTTTTGCACCAGCCGGCGCTGGCGCTGCCGCACTTCGCCCGCATCGCCGAGCGCGAGGTCAATCCGATCACGCTGGCGCGCTCGTACTATTGGCAGGGCCGCGCCGCTCAGGCGCTGGGCCTGCCAAAAGAGGCGCGCGAGTCCTACGAAATCGCTGCCCGCTATCCGACGGCCTATTACGGCCAATTAGCGCGGGCCGAGCTGCATCTCGACGACGTTGCGCTGCGCGAAATCAGCCCGGCGCCGGGCGAACGCCGCCCGCTCGAATTGGCCCGAGTGTTCGAAATCCTTTACGCCGTCGACGAGCGCGACTTGGTCGCCATTATGGCGGCCGATATTGCCGACAAGGCGACCGACACGGCTGGACTGGCGACGCTTGCCGAGATCACCGCGCACCACAACGATGCGCGTTCAACGCTGCTTATCGGCAAGACGGCGCTCGGCCGCGGCTTTGCCTTTGCACGTTACGCCTTCCCGGATTTCGGCGTGCCCGAATACCGGCAGATCGGACCGCAGGTGGAGCGCTGCGTCGTCTACTCGATCGTGCGCCAGGAAAGCGCCTTCAATACCAAGGTCGTCTCCGGCGCGAACGCACTCGGCCTGATGCAGGTCACTCCGTCCGCCGGCCGCAATACGGCAAGGAAATTCAAGGTACCGTTCGATCAGCACCGGCTGCTCGGCGACGTCGCCTATAACGCGCAGCTCGGCACCGCCGAACTGGGCGACGACATCAAGACCTTCCGCGGCTCCTATATTCTCGCCTTCGTCGCCTACAATGCCGGTCCGCACCGCGCCCAGGAGTGGATCGAACAATACGGCGATCCGCGCAATCCAAAGGTGGACCCGATCGACTGGATCGAACGCATCCCGATCAGCGAAACCCGCTACTACGTGCAGCGCGTGCTCGAGAACATGCAGGTTTACCGCGCCCGACTGGAAAACGATCCCAAGCTCTCGATCGAGGCGGATATGCGCCGCGGCAGTTGAGGCGCATTCGGCCTAGCCTGCCGTTCAGTACGCTCACTGCAAATTTCAAGACACAGAAGCTTTTGATGCCAAAATCTTTTCTAGAGCAAATGGTCCCGCACCTAATCGGCGGGGCGGCCGACCCGACTGCGCGATCAGTCCTGATGGTGCCGCAATTGCGGCGCCGGTGGATCGTCTCCCGGCGGGATGCTATAAGCTGCAACGAGGCGGCGTATTTAGCTCATACCGCGCGCGAGGGTTGCTTTGTTGGGGTGGCGTAGCTTGGACAGCATCGATAGCGGGGGTCGTTGGTGCTCTGCGAAGGGTGCAGTCGGGCATATCAGCCGGCTTTCCGCTCAGACCCGTCGCCGCGATCGACGTCAATCCATCGACCCCAATCCATAGGCCCCAATCCGTAAGCTCGCGGGATCGCGGCTGAAACCACAGTTCAATTGCAGTCTCTTCGCCAATGAATCATCAGACACCTGTCCAGCCGGCGCGTGATTGGGCCGTTCCTAAACAGATCAAGCGGCTCGAAGCCGAGTCGATCGAGATCATGCGCGAGGTCGTCGCCGAGTGCAAAAAGCCGGTCATGCTCTATTCCATCGGCAAGGATTCGAGCGTGATGCTGCATCTGGCGATCAAAGCATTCTATCCCGCGCCGCTGCCGTTTCCTCTGCTGCACGTCGACACGACCTGGAAGTTCAAGGAGATGATCGCCTTTCGCGACGACACCGCGCGGCGGCTCAACCTTGATCTCATCGTCCACGTCAATCAGGAGGGTTTGGCGCGCGGTATCAATCCGTTTGCCTCCGGCTCTGCCGTGCATACCCACGTCATGAAGACGGAGGCGCTTAAGCAGGCGCTGGACAAATATCGATTTGACGCCGCCTTCGGCGGCGCGCGGCGGGACGAAGAAAAGAGCCGGGCCAAGGAGCGAATTTTCTCATTTCGCTCCAAGGGGCACGCCTGGGACCCACGCAACCAGCGCCCCGAACTGTGGAACCTCTACAATGCGCGTGTGCATCCGGGTGAATCGATCCGCGTCTTTCCGCTGTCGAACTGGACCGAGCTTGATGTGTGGACTTACGTCATGCTGGAAAATATTCCGGTGGTGCCGCTCTATTTCGCCAAGGAACGGCCGGTGGTTCGGCGCGGCGGCACCCTGATCATGGTGGACGACGAGCGCATGCCACTCGAGCCCGGCGAGAATCCGGAGCTTCGTCGGGTTCGCTTCCGCACGCTCGGCTGTTACCCGCTGACCGGCGCGATCGAATCCTCCGCGGCCACGCTGCCCGAGATCGTGGCCGAACTGAAGTCGGCAGGCTTCTCGGAACGCCAGGGGCGCCTGATCGACACGGACGAAACGGCGTCGATGGAAGTCAAGAAGCGAGAGGGGTATTTCTAGATGGAGGCGGTGCGCGGCGAGCCCATTGCAACGGGCGGCTCGGCGAAGGACCTGCTCCGCGTGCTGACTTGCGGCTCGGTCGACGACGGCAAGTCGACGCTGATCGGGCGGCTTCTGCACGATTGCCAGCTGATCTTCGCGGACGAACTGGCCGCGCTGACGGCGGCCTCCGCCCGTCATGGCAGCAACGGCGAAGAGATCGATTTTGCCTTCCTTGTCGATGGGCTCGAAGCCGAACGCGAGCAGGGCATCACCATCGACGTTGCCTATCGTTTTTTCTCCTCTGCGCGCCGATCATTCATCGTGGCCGATACGCCGGGACACGAGCAGTTCACGCGCAACATGGCGACCGGCGCGTCAACCGCCGAGCTGGCAATCCTCCTGGTTGATGCCCGCAAGGGCGTACTGGTGCAGACGCGCCGCCATTCCCTGATCTGCGCGCTGCTCGGCATTCGTCATGTGGTTTTGGCGGTGAACAAGATCGACATGGTCGCCTTCAGCCAAGACCCATTCGATCGGATTGCAAGCGAGTACAAGACCTTCGCTGCCGGGCTGGGCTTTGCTTCGATCGTGCCAATTCCGATTTCGGCCCGCTTCGGCGACAACGTGATCACCCGATCGGACAATACGCCGTGGTATAGCGGGCCGACGCTGCTGCAATGTCTCGAATCCGTCGAGAGCGAGACCGAGTCCCTCGCCAAGCCATTTCGCTTTCCGGTGCAGTGGATCAATCGGCCGAATCTCGACTTTCGCGGCTATGCCGGCACGGTCGCGTCGGGCCAGGTCAATGTCGGCGACGCGGTCGTGGAAGCGGCCTCGGGGCGCACGTCGCTGGTCGAGCGAATTGTCACCTATGACGGGCCGGCAGCCAAAGCCGAGGCCGGCGACGCCGTGACGATAACGCTTGCGGACGAACTCGACATCGGCCGCGGCGATGTCCTTGCCGCGGCCAAGTCGCGGCCTGAAGTCTCCGATCAGTTCGCCGCGCACGTCATCTGGATGAGCGACGAGCCGCTGCTTCCCGGGCGCTCCTATCTCGGCCGCATCGGCACCAAGACCGTTCCGCTGTCGGTGACCGCGGTCAAATACAAGCTCGATGTGAACACCGGCAACCATCTTGCGGCGTCCAAGCTCGAGCTCAACGACATCGCATTTTGCAATCTTTCCACGGCGCTGCCGGTCGCCTTCGATCCCTACGAGCAGAACCGCAAGACCGGTGCATTCATCATCATCGATCGGCTCTCCAACCGCACCGTCGGCGCCGGCATGATCGCCTTCGGCCTGCGCCGCGGTACGAACATTCATTGGCAGCCATTGCTCATCGGCAAGGTGGAGCGGGCAGCGCTGAAGAAGCAAAAGCCGACGATCGTCTGGTTCACAGGTCTCTCGGGCGCCGGCAAATCGACGATCGCCAACATCGTCGAACAGCGCCTGCACGGCATGGGTCACCACACGATGCTGCTCGACGGTGACAACGTGCGCCACGGGTTGAGCCGAGACCTCGGCTTTACCGAGACCGACCGCGTCGAAAACATCCGCCGCGTCGGTGAGGTCGCCAAACTCATGGTCGAAAGCGGACTCATCGTGCTGTGCTCGTTCATTTCGCCGTATCGGGCCGAGCGCGAACTGGTGCGAAACCTGGTGGCGTCCGGCGAGTTCGTCGAGGTGTTCGTGGACACCCCGCTCGAGGACTGCATGCAGCGCGATCCGAAAGGGCTTTACGCAAAGGCGCAGGCCGGACAATTGAAGAATTTCACCGGAATCGACGCCCCGTACGAGAAACCGGAGCAGCCGGAAGTGCACCTGAAAACGGCGGGGAATTCACCCGCACAACTGGCCGAGGGCGTGCTGCAGGCCCTCTCGAATCGCGGCCTCCTAGGCGATGAGGCGTCTGAATAGGCCGCCGGCGCCGAATGTATTCTTCGCACGACTGAATGGGCTATCGCCTAGACTGCGCCTTGCGTAGAATTATGCGAAGTCCGCGCCTAGCCCAACCGGGCGGGCGTCCGCGAGATCACGTAATTTACCAGCCCAGATGCAGGCCGAGATGGATCAAGCCAGCGAGATGACGCTGACGTTTCGCTGTCCGCCCGAACTTGAGGGGATCTTGCCGCGGCCGATACCAGCAGTCGGCGGCTTGCCGGACTGGTTCAAATCATTGCCGCAGAAGGCCTACAACACGACGATGGGCGTCGAGATGCTGACGGTCAAAAAATGCCCGCCGTTCATCGACGCCATGACCTATGGATATCTCATCCCGCTGGCGGCAGACCTCGAAGTGCGCGATGGCGAGTTCACCTGGAATTTCGAGGTGCCGAGAGGGTTCGTCAGCGAATATTCGCACTCGCCGATCGGATTCCACGATCCCAGCCAAGCCGCCAACACGCCTTTTGCCGACGATGATCGCTACATCATCAAATTCAACAATTTTTGGACGATCGAGGCGCCCAAGGGTTACTCGCTGTTGTTTACCCATCCGGTCAATCGTGCGGATCTGCCCTTCACCACGATCAGCGGCCTCGTAGACTGCGATACGTTCTACGACACTCCGGTCAATTTCCCGGCGCGCTGGCATGATCCGGACTTCAACGGCGTGCTGCGCAAAGGCACGCCGGTCGCCCAGTGCCTGCCGGTCAAGCGCGATACCTGGGTCGCTCGGTTCGCGACGCTTTCCGGCGAAGGCACCAAGCGCATGATCGGGACCCGCGAGGCAATCGGGCGCGAGAACGACGTCTACCGCCACGCATTCCGCGTGCCTAAGCGCTGACAGGTCCCCGGCGCATGAACCGGCTGGCATCGCTCGGCTTGAGCCAAAATCGGCCGCGGCCTGCCGCGGACAGCGAGGTGAGCGCAGCACCATAGGCCTCGGCTTCGCCGCCTGCGGCCTTCCGGAAGCAATCGTAGCCGGCTTCAAGCTGGCCAAGCTCCAGAAGGCAATGCCCAAGCTGCAGCCACGCGGTTTGGTCGCCCGGCCGGCCGGCCAGGTAGCGGCGAAAATAGGTGGCGGCCGGCTCGTTCTCGCCAATCTCCTGATGCGCTCGCGCCAGGCCAAACAGGGCTTCGGATGAGTTGGGTGCAATTTCGAGCGCGCGCGCAAAGGCAAGCTTGGCTTCGGCGCAATTGCGCTGGCGAAGGAATATCTGCCCGAGCTGTACGGACAGTGCGGGCATCATCGGGGCAACCGCAAGACCGCCGCGGAACGCGGCAATTGCCTCCTCATCCCGCTGCATGGCGGCCAACAAGCGGCCAAGTTCGTGAAAGGCCCCGGCATAGGGCGGCCGACGCTTGGTCGCCAACTTGAGTCGGCGCAATGCATCCTCATTGCGGCCGGCCTGGCGTAGCGCGATCGCCAGCATGGTTTCGATTTCCGCGTCGTGGCGGCCACGTATTGCTGCATCGAGCGGCGTGAGCGCCTCGGCGGCGCGGCCCTGCATGATCAGTGCGCACCCGAGCACGTAGAGGGCGCGCGGCAGATGCGGCTGCGCCTTGAGCACCTGGCCGGCGATTTGCGCGGCTTCCTGCGGACGGTTCTTGTCGAGCAATATCAGTGCCTGCTGCAGCACTTCGTCCTCGCGCGCCCGGCTGGCGGGGGGCGCGGCCGGCATCGACGGGAGAAAGGGATTGCTTGCCGTCATAAGCGCCTACCGATTGACCAATGAGCGAACATTATCGCAAATGGATCGAGCGCGCTGCAATTTCGGGCAGCGTGACGGTCGCGAGACAGCCGCCTTACGGGGCGGGGCGACTCCGACGGTGTTCCGACCCTGCCTCCGGTTACGCTGACCTGTCCCTCGCCCGGACAGTCCGCCAACACAGTTTTGCGAGCGCGGCCATAAGGTCGGCATCCTTGAAGTGATGACCGCGGACGGTGAACATCGTCAGCGCGGTTTCAAAACGATGGACGTTGATGAAGGAAGCGCGGTCATGATCCCGCGTCTGCGCGCCTTGCGCCCAACAACGCATACTGCTTGGGCGTTTTCGGCGTTTATGGAACGGTTTGTCCGCGTCGTCGCGATCACATCCAAGGAAGCAACTAAACGAGACGCAGGAGCTGACCTTGCCGCCCGTTACCCAAGTATTTCCCAATTTCGCCGCCGCAGCAGCCGCATGCGGCACCGGCTACCACGATGCCGAGATTGCGGACGTTATCGCCTACAAGACCGGAATTGCTGTCGATGTCCGCGCGAAACCCACTGTCGAATTGGCAATGGGGCAAGCGCTGCATATCCTACCTGGAATTTTTACAACCGAGCGATTCATCGCGCCGAATACGATTTTGGTGGTGCTGTGCGATCACACCTACGAACCAACAGATTACCTGTATGAGCTTTGACGAGAGTCAAAACTCATTAATTCCTTTGCTCGGACGATAAGATACCGCTTCGAATCGAGCGATGGGCAGGATGTTTTTCCAGCGCAGCGACGAGCAGTGGTAACGCATGGAGCCGCCTATAGGGCTCACCGAAAAGAGCGCGTGGATGATTTCGCGAGATTGTGAACGTTCGTAGGTCAAGCCCTATCGACGACCTGGATCGGTTTCGATGCATCGGTTGCAGTTCGTGGCGCCTCTGCTGTTTGGTAGCGTTGCCACATCATCGTGTACGCAGCCTCAAATTGACGGGTGGTGCGCTCGGTATCGAACAGCGAGGATGTCTTGCAGCCGCGGGCGAGCCGTTCCTTGACGGATGCGAGCTGAGCTGGATTGCGGGCAAGGCTGAGCGCCATTTGCTCGTATTCGTCCAACGAGCGGGCAACCAGGTCGTCAAGGCCGATGGTGTGCAGTACGCTCGCCGCGACCCGCCCGGCAAAGGTCGAGCCGAGGCACGTCAACACCGGAACGCCGGCCGATAGCGCGTCGC
>DATJTL010000459.1:0-4247 GCA_035503415.1 Xanthobacteraceae bacterium | reverse complement strand
CCCGACCTTGGCTATTGCCGGGACATCTTCGCATCCCTGAAGGCCCATCGCGCGTCCTGGTTCCTGTATATCGGCGGCAACGACACGGCCAATACCGTGCGCATCGTCAGCGAGGAGGCGGCGAAGGAAGGCTACGACCTGCGCGCCATCCACATTCCAAAGACGATCGACAACGACCTGCTGGAGAACGACCACACGCCAGGCTTTCCCTCGGCGGCGCGATTCGTGGTGCAGGCGTTCATGGGGGCCGATCTCGACAATCGTGCACTGCCTGGTGTTTACGTGGGGGTAGTCATGGGCCGCGATTCCGGGTTCCTGACCGCGGCATCGGCGGGCGCGCGCATATTCGAAGGCGACGGTCCGCATCTGATCTATCTGCCGGAGCGCACATTCGACCGAGCGAAATTCCTGTCCGAGGTCAAATCCGTCCATGACAGGCTCGGGCGCTGCGTCATTGCGGTGTCTGAAGGAGTTCGCGGCGCCGACGGGATGGCCCTCTCGGTCGGGCTCGCCGGGAAAGTTGTGAAAGATGCGCATGGCAATGTGCAACTGTCCGGTAGCGGCGCGCTTGCTGATCTTCTGTGCGAGGAGATCAGATCCAAACTCGGCATCAAGCGCGTGCGGGGCGATACATTCGGCTATCTGCAGCGCTGCTTCGCCGGCTGCGCGTCGGATGTGGATCGACGGGAGGCGCGCGAAGTGGGCGAGGTCGCGGTCAAGCAGGCGATCCGGGGGGCCGGCAACGGCTCGGTGGCGATCCGGCGTACCGGCGATTATGCCGTCGATTACGCCCTGGTGGAGCTGGTGAAGGTTGCGGGCAAGACCAAGGTGATGGCGGATGACTTCATCGCATCCTCGGGCAGCGATGTGACTCCCGCGTTCGAGAGCTATCTGCGGCCGTTGCTGGGCAGCGACCTGCCGCAGCGCGCCCGCCTGCGCGGCGGCGCTATTGCGAAGGTGCTGAAGCGGTAAGGATTGCTGAGCGCTATGGACGGCGGGCGCACAGCATCAGGCTCCTGCGATCAGCTCGGCTATCCTGGCGACGAAGCGCTTGGCAATTTCGATCGCCTCGGTCGCCAGCTCGGCGGATATCTCGGAGCCGGGACCGGTTTCATAGTCGGCGATGGCCTTGAGGTTGTAGGCGAAACCATGGAAGCGACATGGCAGCAAGGGAATGGAACCACAGATGAACACAGATGCTTGGGCTAACCCCCACTGCTGAGACACGGAAATTATAGACTAGCTAGGTTATTTTCTACCCTACTGGCGATATCCGTCATGGGCGAGATATTTGGCGCACTCGGCGGGTGTGAAGCGCTCGAGCAAGCGGCCGACGGCGCCTCACAATGCCTCGAGAGTGCGTGGTGCTTCCGTCCGCAGCAGTTGCTTCAGCTTGGCAAACACCTGTTCGATCGGATTGAGGTCCGGGGAGTATGACGGCAGAAACCACAGTGAAGCCCCGCACGCTTCGACGGCTTCGCGTACCCCGGCAACCTTTATGACTGCTGAGATTGTCGGCAATCACGATGTCGCGGGGCGCCAGGCTTGGAGCGAGTTGTCGTTCGACGTAGGCGAGGAACAACTCGTCATTGATGGCGCCGTCGAACAGGCAAAGCGGGATGATGTCATCGCACCGCAAGCCAGCGACGAAGGCGGATGTCAGGTGTCTCGAAGTAAATCGGGAGGGACGTGGTCTTGTTGCGGCGTACCACGCGGGCTGGCTCACGCTGGGGAGCGTGTTTGTCCTCCGACGCCCGCCGCAAAATCCGCGGCTCGGCGTCCGACCGCTGTTGCGATTGCGCGCTCTGCAATACCACAGAGTGCGCCGATCAGAGCCGCACGCGTGCCGCTCGTCTGAAAGTTCGATTGGAGTTCGCCGATGCCAAAAGTTACGGCTTTAGTCCAAAGGAGTAAACCAACTACGGCCGTCAATGCGATGACAAACAGAACGCGCAATCCCGGATTGAGCCGGTCGTTTTCCAAGTTAGCAAGGTCATTGAAGCCGAGCTCTACTCGCCGAATCGAGAAGGACAGCCAGGTTCCGACGGCCGCACCGGCGAGCAGCACAAAGACATTCCGTAATCTAAACATAGAGGTTCCTGGCATGTGCGATGCAATAGCGTAGACTACAACTGCGACGAGCAGAGCTAAGAGCGCGTGCAGGCCAAGCCGCAAGACGTAGTTATTTTTCACGATGCCGGCTTCCCGAGCGACGAACTCTGCCTTAAACCCATCAAGTGCCAGGGCAGCAAAGGCTGCTTGTGTGGCATCAATGTTCATAAGGCCCACACGCGCAATGCCAGCAAGCGATCGCAGGTACTCGTCGAGCTTCTTCTGCGCTTCGGTACTGTGTTGTGCCCGAGCGAAGTCTGTAGCCCTGCCCAAGAAACGTAAAGGTCGCGGCGGGTGCTCGCCGACGATGGTCGTCTTCACCACGGTCTTGGCTTGATCGATGGCGACCTTGAAGCGCTTCATATCGTCGGGGATACGGACGTCCCGCACGCCGATGCGAACATCGGTCACAAGTGCGGCGGCGTCTGGTGGAACTGTAGTCACGACGAACGGGATTGCCTCAATGCGAAGAATGCGCTCTCGATAGCGCCCCTCCAGCCTGAAGCTCTCATAGAGATGAGCTGTAGCGAGCGTGTCACGACACGGGCCGCGTGGGCATTTGACAAACACCTCGGCCAGCTCCTGCAGCTCCCGAGCGCAGTCGTCACGTTCTCTGGCACGTTCCGGGCCAACTGCGTCAGCCTCTGCTTTGACATCGGACAGGATGCCTAGTAAGTCTCGCAGTCTGTCGACATAGGCTTTTTCCTGAGGCGTTGGTGTGTAGCCGCCGGCGCATGACAGGTCGAAATCAGCGCCGAAGAGTCGGCGAGTCCCGATCGAAAAGTCCGCCTGTGTTCCAGCTCCTGACATGTCCGCACTCGCTCCCTACTTCTTCTTCGGCCTGTCGTTCCAGGGCAGCGGCTCGCGGTCCGTTATTTCATTTTCGGCCCGGTCTTCTCCAAACTCTGGATACGGCATGGCCGCTTTGCGCCGGCGTCCTCCGACTTTGCGCGGACTAGCACCGCGTTTCGCCGCCGCCTTGCGTGCGCCCCTCTTTGCGCCGAACTTGCGACTAGCTTTTTTCGCGGCGGCCTTGCGCCCGGCCACCTTTCTCCCGGCGCCCTTCTTTGCTGCAGCCTTGCGGCCAGCAGTCTTGGCAGCGGCTTTGCGCCCTGGGGTTTTGCGGCCTGCGCCCTTTTTGCCTGCGGCCTTACGCACGCCGGCCTTCCGGCCCGCCCTTCGCGTACCAGCTCGCATCGCCATCGGTTGGGCTTTTAGCTTCCCTGTAGACTCTTCGTTGCTCACCCCCTGAAGCCTCCTTCTTGTTTTGCTCATCGTCACGGACAATCGCGCAAAGAGCTGGTCGAGGTGCTCTGTACGAACGCGGTGATTCGCGTCGGATACGGAGATGCTGTTTGCATAACAAATCGAATCGAGGACCGGAATCTTCCGAACGTGATATAGGAATATGTTGCGGCCGGCAAGGGTTCCGCTGCGGTGGCACAGAATTTGACCTCGGAGACCGGCCCGGTCTCCCTTAGATGTCCCCCCGAGGCTCACGCACCGTCATGCATCTGCCGCCCGGATGGTCGCCGCGCGCTTCGCATTGCCAGCGAGTTCAGAAGAACGTCCTGATCGCCGACACCACGGTGTAGTCGTCATCGACCAACGGGATCACCTGCCACTTGTCGAACGTCGTGCAGGGATGCGAGATGCCGAACGCCACCATGTCGCCGACCGCCAGCGGGCTGTCCCCCGGTACCGCCAGATGGCAGTGCTGGTCGTTCAGCCCGGTAACCACATGACCGGGACCGATCTCGGTAACGGCACGCGCGTCAATCCCGGCGCACGGCCGGACCCATTTGATCGGTACCGGCAGATCGACGTCATAAGAAATATCGCGCTTGCCGACAGTCAGGATCGCCTTTGTCGGCTCGGGCCTCGACTGGACATAGGCCCAGACCTCCAGCGCCGGCATCAGGCCGGGACCGAGATTGTCGAGCGCTGGCGCCCGCTTGCGGATCTCCGCGAAGGCATCGCGATACATCTTCGAATCATGCGTCAAATAACAACCGCTGCGCGTCACCACCAGGACCTCGCGCGCGATCCCGGCCTTGCCGAATCGCTCGACAACCAGATCATAGAATGCCGAACCGCCGGCGCTGATAATAATCCGGTCCGGGGCGAAAAGCTCC
>DATJTL010000458.1:0-11308 GCA_035503415.1 Xanthobacteraceae bacterium | reverse complement strand
AGGGCCGCCGACGATGCCGCTTCCCTGCTTGGCGGCATCGTAGACGCGCCCCTGTTCGGCATTCATGTCGGCGCGCTCGAGAATTTTGATTCGTGGCATGTGTCGTCCTCCCCTGTTCGGCTTCTGTCGGTAATCGGGCGGTGGCGCTCGGCGACTAATAGACGACGACGCTGCGGATGCTCTTGCCTTGGTGCATCAGATCGAAGGCCTTGTTGATGTCGGCAAGCGGCATGGTGTGAGTGATCATCGGATCGATTTCGATCTTGCCCTGCATGTACCAGTCGACGATTTTCGGCACGTCGGTGCGGCCGCGGGCGCCGCCTAAGGCGGTGCCGCGCCAAACTCGGCCGGTGACGAGCTGAAACGGCCGCGTGGAAATTTCCTGGCCGGAGCCGGCCACCCCGATGATGATGCTCTGGCCCCAGCCGCGATGGCAGCTTTCCAGCGCCGCGCGCATGAGATGGGTGTTGCCGACGCATTCGAACGTGTAGTCGGCGCCGCCGATCTGATCGGCGCCGCTCTTGGTCATGTTGACCAGATGCGCGACGAGCTCGGGCATGCCGCCGCCGAGCTCCTTTGGGTTGACGAAATGGGTCATGCCGAAGCGTTCGCCCCAGGCCTTCTTGTCCGGGTTGACGTCGACGCCGATGACCATGTCGGCGCCGGCCAGGCGCAGCCCCTGGATAACGTTGAGCCCGATGCCGCCGAGACCAAAGACGATGGCCTTGGCACCCGGCTCGACCTTGGCGGTGTTGATGACGGCGCCGACGCCGGTGGTGACGCCGCAGCCGATGTAGCAGACTTTGTCGAACGGCGCGTCCTCGCGAATTTTCGCCACCGCGATTTCCGGAAGCACGGTGAAATTGGCGAAGGTCGAGCAGCCCATATAATGGTGGATCTTCTTGCCCTCGACTGAGAACCGCGAGGTGCCGTCGGGCATCACGCCCTGGCCTTGGGTGGCGCGGATAGCGGTGCAGAGATTCGTCTTACGCGACAGGCAGGACGGACATTGCCGGCATTCCGGCGTGTAGAGCGGAATGACATGATCGCCCTTTTTGACCGTGGTCACGTCGGCGCCGACGTCGACCACTACGCCGGCGCCCTCGTGGCCTAGGATTGCGGGAAATAGGCCCTCTGGATCGGCGCCCGACAGCGTGAACTCGTCAGTATGGCAGATGCCCGTTGCCTTGAGTTCGACCAACACCTCGCCGGCGCGGGGGCCGTCGAGCTGAACTGTTGTTACCTCGAGCGGTTTGCCGGGGGCAAAGGCGACGGCGGCGCGAATGTCCATGAAGTCCTCGCCGTGGTGAGCTTGGCGCAAACGATGGCACCGGATGATTCAAATGGCAAACCCGGATAGTTTGGGCCGGTGCGGAAAGCCGCGGACGGCTACTCAACCGGAAGATCTTAATGCCCACACAAAACGGATTGCAGCGTGAACGTCTCGAAATGCACAACGCCAATGCGCTGAAGATCGGCTTGTTCGGCGCCAATTGCTCGTCCGCTCGCACGGCGACGCTGGTTCCCGAACGCTGGCTCGCGGGCTGGTCCGATTGCCTGAAAATGGCGCGTATCGCCGATGACGCCGGCATCGATTTCATCCTGCCTATCGGCCGCTGGAAGGGTTACGGGGGCAAGAGCAATTTCCACGGGACCACGTTCGAAACCGTCACCTGGGCCTGCGGCCTGCTTGCAGCGACCAAGCGGATTACGATCTTCGGTACCGTGCACGCGCCACTGTTTCATCCGCTGATCGCGGCGAAGGAAATGGTCACCGCCGACCACATCGGCGAAGGCCGTTTCGGCCTCAATATCGTCGCCGGTTGGAACGAAGGCGAATTCGAGATGTTCGGCGTCGAACAGCGCGGCCACGAAGACCGCTACGACTTTGCCCAGGAATGGATCGACGTGGTCAAGCGCGCCTGGTTCGAACAAGAGGAATTCGATTTCGACGGCAAATTCTTCAAGCTCGAAGGCGTGCATTGCCTGCCAGGGCCACACGGCGGCACGCGGCCTGTCATCATGAATGCCGGCTCTTCGAAAACAGGCCAAGCCTTTGCCATGCGCAATTGCGACGCCTTCTTCACCTCGACCGCGGCGCTGCGTCTTGCGGTCGCCGGCACCGCGAAAGATGCGAATGTGCCGGTATTCGATCGCATCGTGGAGCAGGTCAGCCGCATCAAGGCCGAGGCGCGCGAATTCGGCCGCGATATCGAAGTCTTCACTCAGGGGCAGGTGATTTGCCGGCCGACGCAGAAGGAGGCTGAGGAATACCATCACTATGCCAATGTCGAGAACGCCGATTGGGCCGCCCTCGAGCGGATGCTTGCGCTCAAGAACATCACGCCGCAAAACACGCCGGCCGACGAGTTTGCTGCCAAGCGGTCTCTGCAGGCGGCAAGTGGCGTCGGTGGTTTTCCGTTTGTAGGCACCCCGGACAAGGTCGCCCAGGAGTTCGCAGACATTGGCCGCGCCGGCGTGCGAGGTATCGCGGTGTCGTTCGTGAATTATCTGAACGAGGTGCCCTATTTCAACGCCGAGGTCTTGCCGCGCCTGAAGCGGATGGGTCTGCGGGCGAATTAGCCGCCGCCCGTTTTGGCCTTTTCGGATGGAATAACGATCTGCGTTTGGGTGACGATGGCGCACAGACGCCCGTCGTTGCGGGTGATCCGGGTCTGCCAGACCATGGTGCTCCGCCCGCGATGCAGCGGCGTGCATTCGGCGTGCGCGGTGTCGCCGATGGGAATCGGCGCGAAGAAATTTGTCTTGCTCTCTATGGTTGCCGTTCGGCCCCCGTCCGGCAGATTGGCCATCGTCGCTGTGCCCCCGAGATTGTCGGCGAACGCCATGATCGCGCCGCCATGCAGCACACCCATGCGATTTTCCAATTCGCCGCGGACAAACAATTGGGCGCTAACCTTGTCACGCGAGACGTGCGTGACCTTCATGCCCATGAGTTCGGCAAATGGCGGCTGTAATTCGGGGTTACGGTTCGACCCGTTGGCCATGGTGGGATGCCCTCACAAAAACGAAGAGCGCGGCCTTGGCCGCGCTCATAAGATTAAAACATTTGTTCCGAAATTACTGCTTTGGCTGCGGCACCACACGGATATAGGGCTTCGGCGTCTTCCAGCCCTGCGGGTAGAGTTTTTTGGCTTCGTCGTCGCTGATGGCACCGCCGAGAATCACGTCCTCGCCCTGTTTCCAATTCGCCGGTGTCGAGACGCGGTGCTTGGCGGTGAGCTGCAGCGAGTCGATGACGCGCAGCACCTCGTCGAAGTTGCGACCGGTGCTCATCGGATAGACGAGAACGAGCTTGATCTTCTTGTCCGGTCCGATGACGAACACGTTGCGTACAGTCTGGTTATCATTCGGAGTGCGGCCTTCCGAGGTGCCGGTCGTCGATGCCGGCAACATGCCGTAGAGTTTGGAGACATTCAGATCGGTATCGGCGATCATCGGGTAGTTTGGGGCAAAGCCCGTGACGTCCTTGATGTCGCCGGACCATTTCTTGTGGTTGTCAACAGGGTCGACCGAGAGCCCGACGATCTTGACCCCGCGCTTTTCAAACTCCGGCTTCAGTCGCGCCATTGTGCCCAGTTCGGTCGTGCACACGGGTGTAAAATCCTTCGGATGGGAAAACAGCACCACCCAGTTGTTGCCGATCCAGTCGTGAAAGCGGATTTTGCCCTCCGTCGTCTCGGCTTCGAAATCGGGGGCGGTATCGCCGATCGCCAGCGCCATGGAAACCTCCGTCATTGTTCGAATTTTCGTCATCTAATTCCACAATCATATGTACGGTTGAACAGGCTGCGTTACTAGCCCTCGTGTGCCGCTCCAATTGGGTCGAGCGAAGAACCGTTCGTTCATGCAAATTGGAGGTCTTAGAAAATTTCGCTGACTGAATTCGCGTTTGGGAAAGATTTTCCGCGTAGCCTCCCCAGTCACCGAACGTTGAGTGGAACCAAAGGCCGCTGCCGCGAGTTTGCCGCAGCGACGCCCTTGCCAGGCCACCCTGGACCCGCAGCATTTCAGTCAGAAGCCCGAATCGCACGACCAAGGGCGTGAAACGCGGCAAATAGGAGCGATCGCGGCGGCGACCCAATCGGCGTCTCCGACGGTCGGGAGGCGGCGATATTGCAGACCAATACCGGCTACCCCGATATCGACACGCTTGCATTAGTCATCGCGCATTCGCAGATCGTGGTGACACAAGCGATGTGCGAAGGCACGGAAGCTCACACGTTTTGGCCGCTGCCCGCCGGGTTCGATGAGGTCGATATCGCCATCCTCGAATGGGTCGCTGCCGAAGGGCGGCGCGGCGGCCGGAGCGTTTCGCGCTTGTAGCGCCGGCTGGCATCGACAATCGATTCTATCGGTCTGGACGATAGCCGTCGGTGAGTGTGCCGAGGAACGCGATGATGTCTGCCTCGTCCTGCGGCGTCATCGCTGGCGGGTCGCCTAGTTTCCGGTCGAATGGCGGATCGGCAATGTCGACATTACTCCAGTACCGCGCCGGCAGGTCGTCGAACTTCTGCACCGTTCCGTTCGCACCGACTGGATACACCTTCCGCGGCTCGGTGTCGCGAAAGGCATAAAAGTCGAGCACCTGTTGCAGCGTGTGGAACACGCCGTTGTGGAAGTAGACCTGACGCGTGGCGACGTTGCGCAGAGTAGGGGTCAAGAACATCCCGCAATATTGGGTGTCGGCCGACATGTCCGTGCGGTAGGGGCCGCAGATACCGAGATCGTAATAATCGGTATCACGGTTGATCGTGAGCGCGGCGTTGCGCGGCGCACCGAGTGCTTCGAACTGATGATCGGTGAACAGCGGCGGCAGCCCGTCGCGGCTCGGTTGATCGACATGGCAGCCGCCGCAATTGGCTTTGGCCGGATCGTTGAACAGGACGTAGCCCCGCAGTTCGCTCGGCGTGAACCGCGCCTTGCCCTCAAGCCAGTAGTCGAACTTGCTGCTGTAGGGATGAAAGCTCGGATCCTCGATCTGATAGCGGCCGACCGCGAATAGGGCCTCGGCCACGGCAAAGCGCGCATCGTCGAACACAGACGCGCCGAAGAGCTCTTTCATGCGCGCCGCATAGGGCGCTTCCTGCAGCTTCACCGCGACGGCGCCGATGCTGCCGCCGTCCATCTCGCGCGGATCAAGCAGCGGCGAGAATGCTTGATTCTGCAGCGTGTCGGCGCGGCCGTCCCAGAACAGGCCTCCTTGCGGCACCATGTTGCTCGCCGACTGGGTGGCCTGTGGAGCCGTCTTCTGCACACGCGGCGCATCGCGACTTCCCGCAACGAGTTGGCTGATGGTGACATTCTCGTTTTCCTCGTTGTCGGGACCGATGCTGAAGCCCGGCTGGCGATCGAGGTACATGAGTGAGGGCGCCGCGCGTACGCCTTGTCGTGTCAGGTTCGGCCCGCCGCTCATTGCTGGCAGATCGCCGGGCGGGCCATAGTCGCGAGACGGATCATGGCAGCTAGCGCAGGAGAGCCGGCCGGACGACGACAGGTTCGTGTCGAAAAACACGAGCCGTCCAAGTTCAGCCATGACCGATAGCGGCCCGGCAGGCGTCCGCACCAGGCGGATGGGGTGCGGGTTCTTGCCGGCCGACGTGGCGGGGCTCGATGAAGCGTCCGCCAATGGGGCTGCGCGCAGGATCGGACCGCAGAGCGCCGCAAAAAAGAATATGGCGCCGGCTGCACTGAGCAGCGCGGCGCCAATCAATCCGGCTCTGCGTCGCTGCATCCTGCCTCAGTGAGAGTTGGCCGTGGCAGGCGGCGTGCTTAGGGGCGTGCCGGTCTGAGGATCGAGATAGAGCGGCGGGTTGTTGCCACTCGCGGCGGTGAAATCAAACATGCCTGTCACCGAGCCGGCCGTTGCGTCGAACGAGCCGCCGCCGAGGCGCTGCCCTTTAAGCCAATTGTCCTCGATGAAATGCACCACAGAGGCGAGCGATATCCGCGTATTGTCGGCGTAATTGGACTTGGCCCAGGGTGAGATCACCAGAAACGGCAGACGCGTACCCGGACCGCAGCGGCCGTTGACCGGTTCGGCTTTTACGCCGGGCAGCGGCGTGCCCGAGCCGCATTTGCCTGCGCCGTCGAGCTGATCCGCCTGGGAGTCGAACGAGGGGCTTGTGACCTTCGCGAAGGCGTGGTCGTACCAGCCGTCAGAATCATCCCAGGTGATGAAGACCGCCGTGTTCTTCCAGTCGGGCTGCTGCTGCAGGAAGTTGATCAGCGCGACAGTGCCTGCTTGTTCGTCGAGCGGATCAGAATAGCCCGCGTGGCCGTCCTCGTACGCCGGCATCTTAATGTAGGAGACCGCGGGAAAATTGCCGGCCTTCACCGCATCGTAGAAATCCTGCAGATCGTAGTTGTGATTGGCGGGGTCACGCGTTGTCCCGCCATGCTCGAAGCTGTAACCGATGGCGGCAAGCGAACTCGGCCGATCATGCTTCGGATTGGCAGTCGAGGCGTAGTACTGGAACCAAGCGTGATGCGGGATGTAGTCGACTACGTCGGCGCCAACAACGGTCGAATGCGTGCTGCGCTTGCAGCCGGTGGTGCCGTTGGCGTTGCTTGTGTCGAGGCGGAAGCCGCCCATGAATGAACCCCAGGTAATGCCGGCTGTGTTAAGCAGGTCGCCGATCGTCTTGCCTTCCATCAGCACCTGATCCTTAGGGTTCGAGCAGACGTCGTAGGCGGGATCCACATCGTTGATCATGGTCAGTCCGCCCTTGCCGTCGTCGATATAGTAAGAGACCTTCGTGAGTGTGGACGGCTTTTTGGTCGTGGCTATGATTTTCATGCCATTGGTTCGTCCAGAACTGACGTTCAGCATGCCCGGCGTCGAGGGACCATACGTATCGGCATAGGCGTTCTCGCTCATGGCGAAATGCTGCGCGTAGTTCCACATCGCGGTGACGGTGTTGCCGTCGTAATAGCCCATGACCTGACCCTTGGTGCCGAACGCCCCGGCGCCGCCCGGCGTGCCCTTGCCGGTGTATTTGGGAAACAGGTCTGCTTTGCCGCCGTTGTAGGCCTGCTGCTCGGCGGTGTAGGCGTGATTCTGGTCGGCCGTAAACGCCTGCGTGCGGTCAAGCCGGAATGGCTCGGCGGCGTCGGCTCCGTTCTCCTTGTTGGTGAAATTTGGATTGTTGGTCAACAGATTGGCGTTGACCAGATTGTTGACTTTAGGCGTGTCGGGCTTGGCCGCGAATGCTGGTTCACCCGTTGGGTTTGTCGCTGTGGGGTAGGTGGCGAAGTAATGGTCGAACGAAACGTTCTCGTTGAAAATAATCACGATGTGCTTGATCGGCGTTGCAGTTGCCGCCGTATCCTGGTTCGCAGCGGAAATGCTCGCGGGTGCGATCGAGTCGGCAGCCGAGCCGCTGCAGGCAAGCATGAGCACGGTCGCGGAGGTTGCGACGACGGAGAGTGGCGATTTGCGCATGAGGCTCCTCGGAATTCGCGGTCAGGCCGCGAGACGCTACTCCGCCATATGTGACCCAACAGTGACAAGGGTCTCGTGGGTCGCACTTGTCGCGCCGGTTTGCGCACGCAAAAAGGCGGCCCCGGAGCTTGGGGCCGCCAAAGGGATCCGCGCGGAGGATTAGACGCGGACCTTAAGCTTGCGAACGGCCATCTTGCCCGCAAGCGAAAAGGGGCGGTGCAACGCGGCGCCGCCGAGGCTTGTTACTCGCCTTCCGTGCCGATTGCGTAGGCGGTTTCGCCGTGAACGGCGTCGTCACCCACTTTCAGCGTCGCATCGTCCATACGCAACGGTACGATAAGGCCGATCACTTTGAGGATGATGAAGGTCGCGATGGCGTTGAACACGATGATGAACGCCGCTCCGTAGACCTGCATCAGAAGCTGATGGCCGCTGTCGCCGTAGAACAACCCCGTCACGTTCACGCCGGGCGCGTTCGTGCCGGTGCCGATGTATTGCAGCATGCCCGGATCGGCAAGCAAGCCCACCAGCAAACCGCCGGTCAGACCGGCAACGCCATGGGTGGAGAATACGCCGAGCGTATCATCCACCTTCTGCATGAAGGCAAGCTTCTGGAACTTGTTCATGGCGAACCAGGGAATGATACCGGCAACGATGCCGACGATGATCGCGCCCAAGCCGTTCACGTAACCGGCGGAGGGCGTGATGGCAACGAGGCCGGCGATCATGCCGTTGACGGCGCCGAGCACCGACGGCTTGCCGTAAGCCATTTTGTCCATCAGCGTCCAAACCAGCAAACCGACTGCCGTGGCCGTGTTGGTGTTCATCACCGCCGCGCCGGCGTCGGCATTGGCGAAGTACGGGTCGCCGCCGTTGAAGCCGTTCCAACCCAGCCAGAGAATTCCGGCCCCGACCAGCGTGGTCAGCAAGCTGTTAGGTGGGAAATGATCGCGGTCGGCTTGAAGTCGAGGACCGATCACGGCTGCAGCAGTAAATCCAGATACGCCGGCGGCCAGATGGATCACGTAGCCACCCGAGAAGTCCGCTACGCCCATGCCGGCAAGCCAGCCGCCGCCCCAGAGACTGAAGGCGCCGACGGTGTAGACCAGCGTCATCCACACCGGACAGAAGATCATCCAGGCTGTGAAGTTCATGCGGCCGAGCACTGATCCCGCCAAGATGATGACGGTGATCGCGGCGAACACGAACTGGAAGAACATCAGCGTCGCCATCGGGAAGGCCAGCGCCGGCATGCCCGATGCGGCGGCCGGAATAGAGGCTTGGCCGAGCGAGAAGTCTGCCGAGAGCGCGAGCATCGGTTTGCCGAGGAACGGAAACCATTGCGGCCCGAATGCCATGTTGTAGTCGAAGAGAACCCAGACGACCAGAACCGATGCAAAGGCATACATCGACATGAAAGCGGAGTTGATCGCCCACTTTTTCTTGACGATGCCGCCGTATAGGACCGTCAGTCCGGGGATGCTCTGCAGGCCAACGAACGTTGCCGCCGCCAGCTGCCAAGCATTGTCGCCAGTGTCTAACCACTTTGGCGACGCTACGAGATCCATAGGTACCATGTGCCTTCCCCCAAAAATGCCCCTGTGCGCAAAACGGCACGCGGGCGCGCGGATGCTTCCTGTGGGCCATTGGCGCACAGAGGAGCAATTGAGCGTTCGCAAAAGTTATGCCAGTTAATCCAACAGGGACTAGATGGATTTACCTACTAAAAATGGGGTAGAGCGGTAGGCCATGATGAAAAACTCTGCAGGTGCCTATAAGATGGGCAAAATACCAGCATATGCTTTGCTTTCGGCGCGCCTGGTTCCAGCAATTTGTGCTTGGGCACTCAGCATTGTTGCGGCCGGTGTGGCCGATGCCCAGCCCCAGCACAGCCCAATCTCGATGACTTGTACGAACCCTTACAGCGGCGTCAGCTGGATGATTAAAGTCGACTACGATCAACGCACTGTGGATTCCAATCTGGCAAAGATCGACGACGCTACGATTTCATGGCGTGATGCGACCAATGGCTGGTACTACGTGCTCGATCGCAAATCCGGACAGCTCACGGTAACCATTGCTTCGGCTACCGGCGGCAATTTCCTCCATGACCAATGCAAGCTGGATCATTGAAGTTGGCGTAGCCGCGCTGCGAAAATCGGGGTCGTTTTGATGGCCGAGCGCTTGCCCGGCGTAAAGGCGACCGTTGGGTTTGCTTCGGAAGCCGGACCGCGCGAACGCAATGAGGATTTCGCCGGCGCCGTTTTTGGTTCGGAATTGCCGCAGCCACGCCGCGACATCGTGGCGGCGATCGCTGACGGCATCGGCGGGGCAAAAGGGGGGCGGGTTGCCGCCGAGATGGCGGTACGCGGTTTTCTCGACGGCTTCTGCGACATGCCGGAAACAATGGAGGTGCGGCGCGCCGGCGCGCGCATCCTCAACTCGCTCAACGGCTGGATTTATTCGCAAGGCCAGCGCGACGCCAAGCTCGCCGGCATGGGCTGCACTTTTACGGGTCTGGTGCTGCGCGGCCGCGTTGCACATGTGCTGCATGTCGGCGATACCCGCGCCTACCGGCTGCGTGACGATCGTCTCGCGGTTCTGACCATCGATCACGTGCGCGAGGCTACAGCCGGCGGCGTCCGGTCGAACACGCTGGTGCGCGCGCTCGGCGTTGAGACCGAGGTGCCGCTCGATTATTCCAGTCAGCCGTTAGCGCGCCACGACCGCTTCCTGCTGTGCACCGACGGCGTGCACGCGTTTCTGCCGGCCGAGGCGATCGCCGAGGTTTTGCGCGAACGCTCCGCATCCGAGGTTTCCGCCCGTGCGCTCGTCTCAGCCGCGCTGGAAGCTGGCAGCACGGACAATTGCAGTGCACTTGTGGTTGACGTCGTCGATTTGCCCAGCGCCGAATCCGCCGACATCGGCGCCGCCATCATGCAGCTGCCACTCATTCCGGTGCCGATCGACGGCGAGACCATCGACGGCTTTGTGCTCAAAGTATTGATCTCCGATGGCCGCTATACCCGCTTGTTCGGCGCTATCGATGAGGTCGAGGGCGGCGAGGTGGCGTTGAAATTCCCCAAGCCCCAAGTCGCTGCCGTGGACACCTACCGCGCCGCCTTTGTGCGCGAAGCGTGGGTGGGCGCGCGCGTACACAGTCCATGGGTCGGCCGCACCGTCGAGCTGCCGCCGGGACGGCAGACCTGTCTTTACACGGTGATGCCGCTCTACCAGGGCGAGCTTCTGGAAACCCGCCTGGCGCGACGGCCGCTATTGGGCCTTGAGGAAGGCCGCAATATCGCGATCAAGCTCGCGCGCGGGGCGGCCGCCTTGCACCACGCCGGCATCATCCACCGTGACATCAAGCCCGACAACATCATGCTCGAAAGCGAAGGATCGCTCAAACTGATCGATCTCGGCGTGGTGCGCGTCCCCGGAATGGAGGATTTTCCGCCGACCGATATTCCCGGCACCGCCGCCTACATGGCGCCGGAAATGTTCGCCGGCGAGCCGGGCAACGAAGCGACCGACATCTACGCGCTCGGCGTCACGATGTTTCGCGCCTTTACCGGCGAATATCCCTACGGCAATCCCGATGCGACGACGCGTTCCCAACGCGGCCGGCCGACGCCGCTATCGACGCTGCGGCCGGACTTACCGGCCTGGCTGCAGGCGGTGCTGGCGCGCGCCATCGCGCTTGATCCCACCGAGCGCTTCCGCGACATGATCGAATTCGCCGTCGAGATGGAGAACGGACCGGCGCGCGCGCCGACAACGGGCTACCGGGCGCAAACGTTTTACGAACGCCATCCGGTGCGCTTTTGGCAGGGCGTTTCCGCG
>DATJTL010000457.1:0-7927 GCA_035503415.1 Xanthobacteraceae bacterium | reverse complement strand
GGCCGCTGAGCTCGACGGCCCGCGGCTGGCGCCGCGCTCGGGACCTGCGCAACAGCTCGTCGTGTTTCTGCACGGCTACGGCGCCGACGGCAACGACCTGATCGACATCGGCCGCGCCTGGCAGCAATACCTGCCGCAGGCCGCCTTCGTGTCGCCGCATGCGCCGGAGCCGTGCGGCCAGGCGCCAGTCGGCCGGCAATGGTTCGCGCTGACGTTCCGCGATCCGAACGAACGCTGGGTGGGCGTCAACAAGGCGGCGCCGCTCCTGCAACAATTTCTCGACGACGAGCTTGGTCGCCACGGGTTGCCGCCATCGGCGCTGGCGCTGGTCGGCTTCAGCCAGGGCACGATGATGGCGCTGCATGTCGGGCTGCGCCGAGCCGCCGCCCCGGCGGCGATTGTCGGCTATTCCGGACTGCTGGTGCTGCCGCCGCAAGGCGACATCGAGGCCTTCGCCGCCGAGATCAAATCGCGTCCTCCGGTCCTGCTGGTCCACGGCGACCGCGACGACCTTATTCCGCCGCAGGCGCTGTTCCAGGCCGCGCAAGGGCTCTCCGCGCTTGGGCTGTCGGTCGAGTGGCACGTGTCGGCCGGCATCGGCCACGGCATCGACGCTGAGGGTTTGCGCCACGGCGGCGAGTTTCTGGCGCGCAGATTTGCCACCCTCCGTTAACTCCGCGCGGGCCTACCCGGTAAGGGATTACTAGCGAATTCGCCCTAGAAGCGCTCGGTTGGAGCGTGTGCGCTATGGTCTTGGCTTTCAGGAAAAGACTGGCCCGGATCGCCAACCGGTTCCGGTCCTCCAAGCATTTCGCGCTGTGCCAGAAAGGTGCCACTGCGATCGAGTTTGCGCTGATCGCGGCGCCGTTCCTGGCGCTGCTCGTCGCATTGTTTGAAACGGCACTGGTGTTCTTTGCCGAACGCGTGCTCGACGAGGTCACCGAGGAAGCGAGCCGCTACATCCTGACCGGGCAGGCCCAGCAAGCGAACGTGACCCAGGCCGGCTTCCGGACTTATCTCTGCACCAGCACCAATACCGCCGCGCTGGTGACCGCGCTCTTCAATTGCAACAATCTGATGATCAACGTGGAGAATTACAGCGATTTCGCCTCGGCCAGCACCACCTCGCCGACCTTGACCTACAATGCCAACGGCTCGGTCAGCAACACGTGGAATTATTCGCCGGGCAGTGCCGGCAGCATCGTTGTCGTCCAGGTCATGTACCAGTGGCCGATCATTCTCGGCCCGCTCGCCTTCAACCTGTCGAACCTGTCCAACGGCGATCGTCTGCTCATCTCCACCGCCGTATTCAAGAGCGAACCATACTGATGACGACGGTCGAGAGGCATGCAGGATTTCGTCTTTCTCTGCGCCGCTTCGCAAGTGATCGCGGCGGCGTCTCCGCCGTCGAATTCGCGCTCATCCTGCCGTTCATGCTCACGCTCTATCTCGGCGGCGCCGAGCTGGGCGACGGACTGGCGGTCCAATTCAAGGCGACGCTCGCGGCGCGCACCGTCGCCGATCTTGCCTCGCAATACATCACCATCGACTCGTCGACGATGAGCGAAATTCTGGGCGCGGCATCGACGGTGGTGACGCCCTATTCGGCAGCCAACATGACCGTGACCATCTCGGAACTGACGACCACCAATTCGAGCGGTTCGGCCACGGTCACCTGGAGCGCATCGAACGGCACTCCGCGCAGCGCCGGCGCGACGCTCACGCTGCCAACCGCGCTGCGATCGCTGCCGTCGGGCACGTCGTTCCTATGGGGCGAAGTGACATACCCGTACACGCCATCGATGGGCTACGTGATAACCGGCACGATCAACATGTACGAGGACACCTATTTCTTCCCCCGTATGACAAGTTCGGTGGCCTGTACCGCGACCGGCTCCAACTATAGCGGCTGCAGCGGCACCGACTGAGCCGCTCGCGCCTTGGAGCGCAATCGTTTCATAGTGGATCGATCGTCGTCCCGACAGCTCGATTTACTGCGACAGGCGTGCCGAGCTGACCGCCTGCTGAAACAGCGCCTGCATGGCGGCGGTGATATCGCCGTCCGTGGTGACCTGGAAAAACAATCCCGACGACGCGCAGCTTTGCATGTTCGTGGCGATCGAGCTCTGGAAGGGCGCAATCCAATCGTTGTACCAGGCATTGGTCGGCAGCGGCAGGTATTCGGTGTAGAGCACGGCGATCCGAATGCCGCGATTCTTGATGGTCGTGCACATCGCCGTGTTGAACGGCTGCTGGCAGCGCGTACCGTCGAGCGACTGGGAGCAGGACGAGGAATTCACCTCGTCGTCGACGCCGTCGGTCACCAGAAAAAGCACCTCCTGCGGCGTACTGCCCGACGTGCCGCTGCCCGGCGTCGGCATGATATTGTTGATCGTCGTCATCGCAGTCTCGAAGTCGGTGTCGGTGTCGTTGTTGTCGTTGCTGCAGGTCAAATAATTATTCGAGCAGACCTCAAGAACATTGATGGTGGCGGCCGCGGTTTGCGCGGCGCTCAGGTTCGATGACGGCTCGCAGCTCGGCGCGTAGATCGTCTGGATCGACGTGCTGCTGCATTGGTTGTTGGTGGTGCCCTGCACGTTGAAGGTAAAAATCGCCATTTCGTAGCAGCCTGGACCATTCGGACAGGATGCATTGTTGCTTGTCATCATCGCCGATGCGCTGCTCATCAACGAGGACGTCGCGCTCGCCATGTTCTCGATACGCGTGACCACGCCGAGGTTCTGCGCCAGCGTGTAGTTGTCTTCGCCGTGCGGATTTCCCTCGACATCCGCCGACGTCGGATTGGTTTCGTGGCACGCGAGCGCGCAGCCGCCCTGCGCCGCGGTATTGGCGACCATCGTATTGATGCCGGCGGTGGTCGCTGCGATGTCCATGGACGGCGAATTGTCGAGCATCAGATAGAAATTGATGTTGGGCGCCCAGGTCGCGGTCGCGGTCGACGACCCGTTGATCGTCCAGGTCGCTTCGGTCGCCTTGGTCAATAGCGCCAAGACGTTGGGGAACGCATTCACCGACGAGGCCGTATAGGTCACGCTGATGGTGCGCGTGCTGGAATTGTTCACGCAGCCGCTGATGGTCGGAGTGGAGTAGTTCAGATTGGGTATCTGTGCGGCCTGGGCGGCGAAGATGTTCTGGGCGGTGGTTTGCGCCTGCGCACAGGTCTCGTTCATCGCTGCCGGCGTGACCATGGACAAAGCGGCCGCATCGGCGGCGGCGTTGAGCTGCAGGCGTTTCTCGGTCGCCGAGGAAAAATCCAGTCCCAGTCCGGTGAGGAACATGATGGGAATGAGCGCCACCGCGAAAGTGAGCGCAGTGTTGCCGCCGCGATCGCGAGCGAAGGAACGCATGAGGCCGCCAAACATGGGCTGTACTCTCTTGGCGGAACGCAGGTTGCGGTTACCCCCGCCCAATACCGCGAGGGCATTGATTTTTCGTTGTTACGATTGCAGAGCCGCACGCCCTGATATCGTTAACGGAGCCTTGCGATGGCGGCGCGCCCGCGTTAGGCGGCGCCGATCCAACGATTTGTTGGCTGAAGGGTGAAAGGGCCGCGCTTGCGATTGCGGGCGCAAGCCCGCGGACCGCGCGCCGAATGGCTTACAATTAGATCACGAGGTCGGTTTCAATTTATCCAAATCGGTCTTATCGGCATCGGAGCCGTCCGCCATGACGCCGCGGGGCGGGCCCATCAGCGCGGGCTGGAACAAGGCGGCGGAAGCGAGCGTGCAAGCGAGCGACAGCGCCAAGAGCTTGCCCATGCTGGAAATGCCGGGATGCGCCGAGAACCAGAGGCTGCCGAAGGCAGTTGCCGTCATCAGCGCACTGAAGAACACCGCGCGCGTCAGGCTCGACTGGAGGAAATTGTATTCGCCGCGCCGCCAGGCCATCACGTAATAGATTTTGAAAGCGACGCCGACGCCCAACAAAGCCGGCAACGCGATGATGTTGGCGTAGTTGAGCGCAAAACCGGTCAACGCGCAGATTTCCAGCGTCGCCGCGCCTGCCACCAGCAGCGGAATCAAAGTCAGCAGCATGTCCCTGACCCGCCGCAGCACCACCAAGAGCAAAATGGCAATCGAGCAGATCGCCAGCGCTCCCGCCTCAATGAACGCCGAGGTGACGGTATTTCCCCATTGGTAGGTCTCGATCGCCGCACCGGTTGCGTTCGGTTCGACCTCAAGCACCGCGCTCGCGAAACTGCGCATTGTCGCGCTGTCATTCGCATCGCCCTTCGGCAGGATCTCGGTGCGAACGAGGCCGTTCGGCGCGGTCCACTGCCGCACCAGATTTGCCGGCAGGTCGGCTCGCGTCACGGTCTGCGGATGCAGCGACGCCGCGATCTGCTGAAGATCGATCTGCAGCGGCGCGACAAACACCGTCTGCGCTCGCTGGCGCGCCTGCGCGTCCGCGCCGGCGAGCGCGTCGAGGGCCTTGGCAAGCCTTTTGGCGGCTGTGGCGCCCGGCCCGGTGGCTTCGCCGGCGACATTCTGCAGCGCGCTCACCGAGGCCTTGAGGGCCGCGACGTTCTCGGCGTCGGACGGCTTTGCCGCCGGCTTGGCCTGCAGCACCGGATCGAGCGCGGCGGCCGCGGCGGCGATGACTTTCAATTTTGCCGGCTGATCTGCGGGAATGAAGCTGTCGAGGCTGCGCGTCGAGGCCACTTCGGGTACGCCCGACACCCGCTTGGCGACCGCCGCAGCGTCCGCCGGCGACGTCAGCACGTCGGCGCTGAGGAAGGTGAATTGCGGATCTTCGCTCAACTGGCGCAGCGTCGTCACCGCTTGCGTATTGGGAACTTGCAGGCTGTTCGGATCGAAGTTGAAGCGCAGCCAGGCCAGTGACGGCAGCGCGGCGAGCACAACCACGGTCGTGGCAACGATAATCGCCCTGCGATGCCGGTGCATGAAGCGGTCGACGCCCGCCATCGCCGCATAACCCATCTGGCGCGGCTCGGCCGGCGGTTTGAACAGCGACAGCAGGACGGGCAGCAGCGTCATGGCGCCGATGTAGGCCACGATCATGCCGACACCCGCGATCAAGCCCAATTCGGCCACGCCACGATAGCTGGTCGGCCCGAAGGAAAGAAATCCGGCCGCCGCCGCCAGCGCCGCCAGCGTCAGCGGCGGCCCGACGAAACGCGCCCCGTCGACCAAAGACGGCGCGAGCTCCTTGAGGACGTGGCGTTGCGCGCGATAGCGGACGCTGAACTGGATCGCGAAGTCGGCGCCCAGTCCGACGAACAGCATGGCAAACGCCACCGAGATGGGGTTGAGCGCGCCGACCAGAAGGAGCCCAAGCGCAGCGGTCGCGACCAGACCGACGAAAATGGTCACGCACACGGCAAGCACAATGCGTAACGAGCCGAGCGCCAGCCAGAGCACGATGAGAATGATTGCGGCTGTGACGATGCTGTTGAGCCACAATCCCTCCTGCAGCGACGCGAACTGCGCATCGGCAAGCGGCGTCGGGCCGGTCAAACGAACCGACGCGTTGTAGTCCGTATCGAGCTTCGCTCCGGAGGCGGCGTCGCGGACGGCTTGTGCCGCCGCGTGACCGGGCTCGAGCGCGCCGTAGTCGAGTACCGGCCAGATCTCGATGAGGGAGTTCAGCTCCTGAAACGTGGCCGGCGTGCCGTTGAGGAGGACCTGCCAGGAGAATGCGGCCTGTTTTCCCGCAAGCACCTTCTCGACGGTGTCGGCGACCATATTGAGCGGTCGCGCCATCTCGTTGAGGCCGATGCGGCCCACGGCCACGCCCTGCAAAGCCATGTTGAGCGTCTGCGCGAGACCACGCAACGACGGATCAGCGGCAAGCGTCCTGATCAGCGGCACCGCCTGCGTCAATTTGTGCATACGGGCGGCGAGTTCTTCCTGCGGCAGAAAGAGTAGCCCGTTGCGGGCGAAAAACTTGCCGCCGTCGACGTTAAAAACGGAATGAAAGTGATTCGTTTGCGGCGCCAGATGGTCGGTCAACTTGGCGGCGGCGGCGCCGGCGAACTCCGGCGTCGGCGCGCTGATCACGGCAAGGATGGAGGTGACCTGCGCCGGAAACTCCGCCTCATAGGCCAATTCGCGCTGGTGCCACGGCAGCTTGGACGACACCAAAGTGCTGACGTCGGTATTGACGGCAAAATGCCGCGCGACGTAGAGCGACGACCCGGCGAGAATGATCGCGCTCGCCAGCAACACGAGCCACGCACGGCGGATGCAATAATCGACGATCGCAGCGAAATTCACGTAAGCCATAATTTGAGACGCGCCCTGCAAACTTGCCTGGGTCACCGGCGCGCCACGAGGTCGCATGCGGCCGCCAAAATTTCCGCCCGCGCCCGGTACGTGAGGGCGGCTTAACTCATAATGCGCGCTGCCGCAATTTGGTTCGCGGCTCCGAGGTTCCAATCGCTCACGGGGCGGCCGTACGCCCGCCAGCCGTGCGCGGTCGCGCGAATGTGAAGCAACGGGGCGGCCTCATATCCCATAATTCGCCGCGATAAACGATCACGTGGCATCCCGCCTGCCGGGAATCGCTTCCGTCGTTGTTCTGTGGCCGCAGGGCTTAGAGCACCGCCGAATCCATTTGAGGAATTGTCATTTTGAGGAATCGCCATTTGACGGAGCCGCCATTACCGGAGCCGAAATGCCCATATTGACCCTTGCGTGGTGGCGCGAGCTTTGGCGCTGGGGCTTACGCCCAGGCTCGCTCGGATCGCTGGCGTTCGCGTTGACCTGCGTTGCTATCGCGACCCTTGTGAGAATCGCGTTCGGCGAGGTCAGCTCCGCGAGCGCGGTATTCGCACCGTATTATTCGGCGACGCTGGTGGCCGCGCTTGTCGGCGGCGCCCCGGCCGGCGGCTTCGCCGCCATATGCGGAGCCGTCACCGCGCTGTGGTTTTTCGTCCCGTCCGACTGGGCATCCCACGCGTTCGACCGCGAGCAATTGGTCAGTTATTTTTTGTTTGCGACGTCGTCATGGGTGATCATCTGGGCGGCCAAGAGCTACCGCGACCTGCTGTGGCGGCTGCGCGAAGAACAGGACCAGCGGCAACTGCTCAATCGCGAGCTGGCGCACCGCATCAAGAATACGCTTACGATCGTGCAGTCCCTGATCGCTCAGACGCTCGGCGACCAGCCCGACCTGCGCACCAAGTTGAATGACCGTCTCGCCGCGCTCGCCGCGACCAACGATCTGCTGGTCAAATCCCAATGGCGCGGCGCGTCGATCAAACAGATCCTCGCCGGCGAGTTCGGGCCTTATGATCCGGCGCGCTTCATCCTCGATGGCGAGGATTTTGAATGCGCCGCCGAAATCGCGACCATGCTGGCGCTGATTTTTCACGAGCTGACCACCAATGCCGCGAAATACGGCGCGCTCTCCGCGCCGCGCGGCCAGGTCGCGCTCTCCTGGATCAAGAGCAACGAGCGGGTCGCGTTCGAATGGCGCGAAAGCGGCGGTCCGCAGCCGGCAGCCGTGCGGCGCGAGGGCTTCGGCACGGTGCTGCTGCGCATGGGCTTGCGCCAGTTCGACGGCGTCGTTGACATTGAGTTTGCGCCGGGTGGTCTGCATTGCCGGCTGTCGCTGTGCTTGCCGTCGCCGCAACGCGACGACACGGCCGATCCGACGCCCGGAGAGCCGATCTACGCCGACCTCGGATCGGCGCCCTCCTCCGGCTCGCCGGCACGGAGCTCAACTCTTCTTCTTCACCCTCCCCGCATCTTGCAAAAGTAGCCAGCTTGCAAAAGTAGCCGGTTTGCAAAAGTAGCCGGTTTGCAAAAGGAGCGGCGGCGTGTTGTCGCGGCTGCGAGAATCCCTCACCGCATCGCGCCTGCGCTCCGACTCAAACGTTCGCATCCGCGTTCGCAGGCCTCTCCTGCGCACATTAGAATTAGAGGACCGCCGGCAACCATCG
>DATJTL010000456.1:0-2585 GCA_035503415.1 Xanthobacteraceae bacterium | reverse complement strand
GCCCGAAGGCGCGGGCTGGCGCATCGGCGTCGGCCTGATCGGGCTGACAGCGCAGGCATTCTTCTCCGAGGATCTGGTGCAGATTGCGGTACCGGTGCTCAGCCGGCTTGCCGAGAGCCTCGACTTGTCGGCGCATCTCGGCGTGCTTGACGGCCTCGAAGTGGTTTATTTGGTCCGCCGCGTGCCCAACCACGCCTTCGCCAGCAACATCCGCATCGGCAGCCGCCTGCCGGCGTATGCCGCCAACATGGGCCGTATCATTCTTGCCCATTTGCCGCCCGAGCGGGTCGATCGCCTCTATGCCGGCGCGCTGCTGCGGCCGATAACGGCGCACACCGCGGTGACGCTGGCGCAATTGCATGCCCAGCTCGACGCTGACCGCGCCGCTGGGCTCGCCTGGAGCGACGGCAATTATGAGGCCGGCATCAGCTCGACCGCCGCCGCCATCTTCGACGCTACCGATACGCCGGTCGCGGCCCTCAACGTCAGCGGCCAGTCCGTCGACTTTGCCGGCGCCGGCCGCCGCCATCAGATCGCCGCTGCCGTGGGCGCGGCCGCGTACGAAATTTCGCAGCGGCTCGGCTGGCACGGAACACATTCTGCATGGCGCGGCGGTCATCAGGACAATGCCACTGCGCGCGTCGCATCGCGCGCCGCCAAGTGAAGAGCAAGCGACATGGACCTCGGACTCGCCGATAGTGTCGCGGTCGTCACCGGCGGCAGTTCCGGCATCGGGCTCGCGACCGCGAAGATTCTGCTGCGCGAAGGCGCGCGGGTGGCGTTCTGCGGCCGCGACGCAAAACGGCTGTCGAGCGCCTACAGCGAACTCGCCGCGATCAGACCGGACGCCGTGCTCGCCGTGCAGTGCGACGTACTCAACAAGGCGGCGGTCGACGATTTTGCCGTAGCGGTTGCGAATTGGAGCGGCGGCCGGCTCGATCTTCTGGTCAACAATGCCGGCCAAGCCCGCGTGTCGACGTTTGCCGATACCACCCTGCAGCAATGGCGTGACGAACTCGAACTGAAGTTTTTCAGCCAGATTCTGCCGATCGAGGCGTTTCGGCAGCTGCTGGCGAAAAGCAACGCGCCGGCGATCGTCGTGGTGAATTCGCTCCTGGCGCTGCAGCCGGAGCCGCACATGGTCTGTACCTCGGCGGCGCGCGCCGGTGTGCAAAATCTCGTGAAGTCGCTCGCCGTCGAGTTCGCTCCGCACATTCGCGTCAATTCGGTTCTGCTCGGGCTGGTCGAGTCCGGTCAGTGGCAGCGCCGCTTCGAGGCGCGTGCTGATAAAATGCAGAGCCGCGAAGACTGGATGGCTACGGTGGCACACAACAAGGGCATTCCACTCGGACGTCTCGGCGTTCCCGACGAAGCCGCGCGCGCCATCGTGTTTCTCGGTTCTCCGGCCGCAAGCTACATCACCGGCGCCAGCCTGGAGATTTCCGGCGGCGTCTCACGACACATCTAACGAGGGCTTACAGGTGCAATTATCAGTCGTTGCCGAACAGCGCAGCGCCGCGGCGCCTCCCGCCGTAGTGACCGAACCGGTTGGCGACGCCATTGCGCGGGCGCTGGCGGACCTCGGCGTGACCACCGCGTTCGGCGTGATCTCGATCCACAACATGCCGATCCTCGACGCCATCGCGCGGCACGGTCGCATTCGCTTCGTACCGGCGCGCGGCGAGGCTGGCGCCATGAACATGGCCGACGCGTTCGCCCGCGTGTCGCGCTCGCTCGGCGTCGTCATTACCAGCACGGGCACCGCGGCCGGCAATGCCGCGGGCTCGCAGGTCGAGGCGCTCACGGCCGGCTCGCCGGTGCTGCACATCACCACCCAGGTCGACCGTGAATTCGTCGACCGCGACCGCGCTGCCATCCATGACGTGCCGCGCCAGCCCGACATGCTGAAGGCGGTCAGCAAACATTACCTGCGCATCTGGGAGCCGGCCGCCGCTGTCGATACGCTCTTGGACGCCGCGCGTGAGGCGCTCACCGCTCCGTCGGGACCGGTCACCCTCGAAATTCCGATCGACGTGCAGCGCGTTCAGGTGGCGCAGCGCAGGGTTGCCGGTCTGCAAATCTCCAGACAGGTGCCAGATCCGGCCCAACTCGACGCGCTTGCCGCGCTTGTGCGCCAAGCGAAGCGGCCGATGCTATGGCTCGGTGGTGGCGCTCGCGGTGCCGCGGAGGCTGCGACGGCTTTGGTCCGGCGCGGCTTTGGTGCCGTTACCAGCACCAACGGCCGTGCCGTCGTGCCCGAAGCCGATCCGCGCAGCCTCGGCGCCTACAATATGACGCGCGAGGCGCAGGAGGTTTACGCCAAGGCCGACCTGATGATCGTGGTTGGTTCGCGGCTGCGCGGCAACGAAACGCAGAACAACAAGATGAAATTGCCACGCCTTGTTCAGATCGACGCCGATCCGGGGCAGGCCGGTCGCAACTATCCGGTCGACATGTTCATTGCCGCCGACGTGCGGCTGGCGCTCGAAGGCCTGCTGGCACGGCTGCCGGAAAAGCTCGACATCGATGAGAGTTTCCTCTCCGAGATTGGCGGCGCGCGCGCCAGGGCGGAGGCGGCGTTGCGC
>DATJTL010000455.1:0-6947 GCA_035503415.1 Xanthobacteraceae bacterium | reverse complement strand
GCCGCTGCTCCCGGACGTGCCAACGGTCGAGGAGGCGGGGGTTCCGGGCTACACGTACTACACGTGGTTCGGTCTGTGGGCGCCGAAGAAGACGCCGCAGCCCATCGTCGACAAGCTTCATGCGGAGCTGGAAAAGGCGCTTGCGGCACCCGCCGTGCGCGCGCGCATTGCTGCAAACGCCGGAGAGATTATGAACATGCCACTTGCCGACATCGAACCGTTCTTGAAGTCCGAAATCGCCAAATGGTCGAAGGTGGTCAAGCAGGCGGGCATTGCGGTTCAGTGAAGGGTTCGGCCTCGCGCGAAATGAGTTGACCCTATTCGTCGGCGATGTGGGCGCGCAAAATACCGATGCTGGTGATGTCGACTTCGAGCACATCGCCGGGCTTCATCCATAGCGGCGGCTTGCGGCCATGGCCGACGCCTTCCGGCGTGCCCGTGGCGATGACGTCGCCCGGCGAGAGCGCGGTGAAATCGGAGCAGAACGCGATGATCTGCGGGATCGAGTAGATCAGCTTGTCGGTGCCGGAGTGCTGGACCTGCGCGCCGTTGAGCCGCGTCGTCAGCGTGAGGTTGCTCGGATCGGGAATTTCGTCGGTGGTGACGAGCCACGGGCCGAGCGGGCCGGTGCCCGGAAAGTTCTTGCCCGAGGTGACGGAGAATTTCTGATAGTCGCGCACCGAGCCGTCGACGAAGATCGTGTAGCCGGCGACGTAGTCTAGCGCCTGCTCAACTTTGACGTGGCGGCCGGCCTTGCCGATGACGAGCGCGAGCTCGCCCTCGTAATCGAAATTGTCTGAGACTTTGGGCCTGATCATCGCGCCGTCGTGGCCGACGAGCGTATCGGTGAAGCGGACGAACATGCTCGGCTGTTTGGGCAGTTCGCGCGCCACTTCGGCGGCATGCGCGCGGTAGTTGACGCCGGCGCACAAAATTTTGTTTGGCTGCGGAATGACCGGCAGGAACTTGATGTCGGCAAGCCCGCGATCCGGCTTTGCCTCGCGCGCCGCCTTTTGCATTGCATCCACGGCGCCAGCGGCGAGTGCCGCGCGAAGGTCGGGCTGGCCAACTTTGTCGTTGAGCGTGACGACACCGTCGCCGCTTAATGCGCCGAAATACTCCTTGCCGCCGGCAGAGAAACTCAAAAGCTTCATCCCACTATCGCTCCCTTCCTATTGCTGGCGTGCAGCTAAGCACGATCGCGCAGACCTGACACTCGAAAACTCGGCGATTTTCTCTCAATTGCAGCGAAAGCTGCAGGCGCCCGTCAAGCATATGCCGTGCGAATTCCCTGCTGCGCGAAACTGCGCGCCAGCGCGTGTTGTTGGCGGTGGGGACGGGCGTTCCCGGCGTGGCCAAGTTTCAGGGCCAAGTTTCACGGCCAAGTATCAGGGCCAAGTTTCAGGCCGCTTCACCGGATGGGAGGAGACCGAATGGCGGATCACGTTGTTGACGACCGCGCGGTTGTTTTGTCGGATGCGCCCGCCGGGTCCGGCGAAACCCGCATTGCGGCGACCGTAATCGCAGTCTCCACGCTTATTTTTCTGACGCTGGTGCCGTTCGCGAAGGTGCCGCTGACGCCATACCCGGCGTTTATTCCGATGTATCAATCGGCGCTGGTGATCAATGATCTCGTCACGGTGGCGTTCCTGCTCGGCCAAAGCCAATTCTCACGCGGCCGCGCCCTCACCGTGCTCGCCGGCGGATATCTGTTCACCGCGCTGATCTCAATGGCCCACGCGCTGACCTTTCCCGGGCTGGTTTCGCCGACGGGCCTGCTCGGCGCCGGGCCGCAGACGACGGCCTGGCTCTACATATTTTGGCATGGCGGCTTTCCGCTCATCGTCATCATCTATGCGCGTTTGGCGTCGGAGCAGACGCAGACACAGCCGCGGCCCGGCGTTGCGATGCTGACGAGCGCGGCCGCCGTTTGCGCTGCTGTCTTCGGCTTGACGCTCCTTGCGACCGCTGGTCAGAGCCTTCTGCCGGCGATCATGCGCGGCAACCACTACACGGCGATCACGATCGTCGTGGTGTCGAGCGTTTGGACGTTAAATCTGCTTGCGGTCGGCGTTTTGTGGCAGCGCCGGCCGCTGTCGATCCTCGATCTCTGGCTGATCGTGGTGCTGTGCGCGTGGCTGTTCGACATCGCGCTCAGCGCCATGTTCAACGCCGGCCGCTTCGATCTCGGTTTTTACGCCGGCCGGCTTTACGGGCTCGCGGCGGCAAGCCTCGTGCTCGTTGTCCTGCTGGGCCGCAACAGCACGCTTTATCTGGAGCTGATCAGGCTCCACTACAGCGAACGCGAGAAGGCGGCCGAGCTGGCGCGGCTGAGCAGGGTCGATGCGCTGACCGGCATCGCCAATCGCCGCGCCTTCGACGAGGCTCTGGATCAGGAATGGCGGCGGATGCTCCGCCACGGTACGGCGCTCTCGCTCTTGATGATCGATGTCGATTGCTTCAAGCGCTACAACGACGCATACGGTCATGTCGCCGGCGATCAATGCCTGCGCACGGTGGCACGGGTGGTGGCGAGCCGCGCGCGTCGCGCCGGCGAACTGGCCGCCCGCTACGGCGGCGAGGAATTCGCCGTCCTGCTGCCGCAGACCGACATTGCAGGCGCGCGCACGCTTGCCGATTTTATCTGCGCCGCCGTGCGCGAGCGCGAAATTCCTCACGAGCAATCCGTGGCCGCGCCGCATGTCACCGTCAGTATCGGCGTCGCCAGCATTGGCGAGTTTCCCGACGTAGCGGCCGCGTTCTCGCGCGAGGGCGTCGAGGCCAACGCCTTGAGCCCGGGAGCGACCGTGCTCGTCGAGACGGCGGATCACGCGCTCTACGCGGCCAAGGGCGCCGGGCGAGACCGGGTGGCTGCGGCGGGCCCGAACGACGCCGCGGTCCTACTGGCCGCGGGCGAACTGGTGGAAGCGCCGCTCGTCCCGAGGGTCGAGCGGAGCGAAGCCCGCGAGCATCGGTTCAGCCGGCCCGCGCTGCGGGAATCCGGCTGAGCCGTTCGTCCGCTTTAGAACTTGATCATGTCAGACGTGGTCAGCGTGACCATGCTGGAGATGAGCGGCGCGTGCGCGAAATTATACACGACGTACTGCTCGATATACTCGTTCTCGGCCGACGATCCGTTGATCGGATCGATCACCTTAAATCCGAGGAATGCCGCCTCGCTCGCTGTGTAGAGCACCGCGCCATTGGCGTTCACGCCGGTGACGATGACCGTCTTGATTCCCTTGTCTTTCAGGATTTTTTCCAGGTCGGTGTTCTGGAACTTGTTGGCGTGCGAATTCACCACCGGCTCGCCGGGCGCGGGCGCAATATCGGCCCAAATGTCCTTAGGCGTCTGATTGCCCGCGGTGCTGAAGACCACCATCACGTGGTTGTCTCGCGCCTCGGCCAATAACTTCTTCATCGCCGGCAGGGAAGCGACGCAGCGCGGCTTGGTCTTTTCGTTGCAAATCGGGTGAGTGAAATCGAGCATCAACAGCGCCGTCGTCTTCGGATCGACGGTGACCGATTGCAGCGCGGGCGGCGGCGCCGCCTTGATGTTCGCCCAGTCATCGATGACATTCGCAGCACGCGCCGCGGGTGGTGTCGCTCCGCTTAAGAGCGCCGCCGCCAAGATGCCGATGCCGCAGACAAGCCAGCTTTGCCTCATCATGTCCTCCGTCGGTGTGACAAACCAGTGTTCAGAATTTCATCATGTCGACCGTCGTCAGCGTGATCTTGCTGGAGATGACGGGCGCATTGGCCATATTCCATACCGCCGATTGTTCGGCAAAGAGATTGTCGGACGATATTCCATCGACCGGGACGATGACGCTGTAACCGCGCTGCGCGGCGCCGCTGGCGGTGCCGAACGCTGCTCCGTTTGCCGCGCTTCCGACCACGATGACGGTCTTGATGCCTTTGTCCTTGAGGATCTTGTTCAGGTCGGTGCCGATGAATTTGTCGAGGAAGCTGACGACGAACGGCTCGCCGCCAGTCGGCGCGACCTGATCCCAAATGTCCTTTTCGGTGTTTTTGCCGTAGGCCGAATAGACCACCAGCAGGTGGTTGGCGCGCGCTTCGTCGAGCAGCTTCTTGGCGATCGGAAGCGAGGCGATGCAGCGCTTGCCATGTTCGGAATTGCAATTCGAATGCAGAAAATCGAGCATCAGGAGCGCCGTCGTCTTGGCATCGACAGTGACCGGTTGCAGCGTGGGCGGCGGCGCCGCCTGGATGTTCGCCCAGTCATCGATCACGTTCGCGGCGCGCGCCGAGAGGATGCCGGCGGCGCTGAGCGCCGCCGTCAATGCGATTGCCGCCATCAGTGGCCTTGTAGATTTCATTGTCTGGCTCCTTCAGTCGAATGCCCGCCCTCAAAATTTCAGCTTATCGGACGTAGTCAGCGTGATGTGTGAGGCGATGACCGGACCGTTGACCAGTTGCCAGGCGACGAATTGCTCGGCGTAGGTGGTCGCTGCGCTGGTCGCGTCAAGGACGACGTCGACGTTGAAGCCGCGCAGCGCTGCCTCGCTCGACGTTTCGATGATGGCTCCATTCGACGACACGCCGGTCATGAGCAGGGTCGTGATACCGTGGTCCTTAAGAATCTTTTCCAGATCGGTGGTGAGAAACTTGTCGGTGAACGACTGCACGAACGGCGCATCGCCATTGGGAGCCACATCAGCAACGACAGCCGAAATCGGGACCTTGGGAATGCTGGTGTAGACGACCAGAACCTTTGCCGCGCGCGCTGCATCAAGCACTTTCTTGGCGACCGGGAGGGACGCCATGCAGCGCGGATAGCGGCTGCAGATCGGCTGGACGAAGTCGGCCATCACCAGCGCCGTGGTCTTCGGATCGACCGTAACCTCCTTTACCGGCGGCGGCGGCGCAGCTTTCACGCTTGCCCATTCGTCGATGATCGAAGCCGCATGCAACTGTGACGTGCCGATCCCGACAGTCACGGCCATTGCAAATGCCAGGAGCAATTTCTCGCGCTTCATGTCTTCCTCCCCTCGTGCGGCGCTGTTGCGGCGCCGCTCCCATTGCATGAACAGGCTATATCGGCCCTTATTCCAACCGGTTTTTAGCACGGGCGCAATCGCTGAGTTTGCCGTTGTCCCGGCCAGTCGACCGCATGGACGAACCGGGCGAGCCGCGTCAATATCGCCGCCGTGGAACGTCCGGCGGAATCAACCGCCGGCGAAAGGAGGCGACGATGGACATTAAGGTCGGCCGGCAGGCGATCGCCGAGGCGAGCAAGAAGCTCAGCAACTGGGGCCGTTGGGGCAAGGACGACCAGGTAGGCACGCTCAACCACGTGCGGCCGGAGGATATCGTCAAGGCCGCGAGCCTGATCCGCACCGGCAAGGTTTTCGCGCTTGGCATCCCGCTCGACCGCGATGGGCCGCAGAACGGTCTGTTCGGCGGCCGCTTCAATCCGATTCACCAGATGCTGGCGACCGGCACCGACGCGGTCGCCGGCCAGCAGGACTGGAATAAGATCCGTTATGCCGACGACACGCTCATCTGCTGTGTGCAAGGCGCCACGCACTGGGACGCGCTCGGCCACGTCTTCTACGAAGACAAGGCCTATAACGGCCACGACGCCAAGCTGATCGACTCGCGGGGGCTCTCGGTGCTCGGCATCGAGCACTCGAAGAACAAGATGGTCGGCCGCGGCGTGCTGCTCGACATCGCGCGCTTTCGCGGCGTGCCCTGGATGGCCGACGGCGAAAGCATCTCCAACGACGAACTCGATCGATGCGCCAAGGAGCACAACGTTCACATCGGCCGCGGCGACTTCGTGCTCGTGCGCACCGGGCAGATGGAGCGCTGCATGCAGGAGAAGACATGGGGCGGCTATGCCGGCGGCGACGCGCCCGGCGTCAAGTTCGAGAACTGCTATTGGTGCCAGGAAAAGGAAGTCGCCGCGATCTGCACCGATACCTGGGGCGTCGAAGTGCGGCCGAACGAAACCACCGAAGCGAACCAGCCGTGGCACTGGGTGGTGATTCCGGCCATGGGCTTGTGCATGGGCGAGATCTTCTATCTCAAGGAACTGGCCGAGGATTGCGCCGACGACGGCATCTACGAATTCTTCTTTTGCGGCCCGCCGCTCATCATCACTGGAGCCACCGGCTCGCCGCTCAATCCGCAGGCGATCAAATGACCGCGAAGCGGTCATCCCGGACGGCCGCAAAGCGCCGATCAGGGATCCCGCCCCGCCTGTTCCTGCATCTCACCCGGGCTTGACCCCGGGGTCCATACAGCGCTTCAACAAGCGTGATTTCAGCATGGATGGCCGGGTCGAGCCGGGCCATGACGAGGAGGAGTGCGTGCCCAAGCATCTCAAGCGCGGAATGGACGCGAGCGCGATCAAGGCGGCCGACGCCAAGGTGCGCGAGACGGTCGAGCAGATCCTCGCCGACATCGACGCGCGCAAGGACGCTGCTGTGCGCGAGCTGTCGCAGAAGTTCGACAATTGGTCGCCGGCCTCGTTCAAGCTGACGCCCGCCGAGATCGAGCGGGCCATTGCGCAGGTGAAAAAGCGCGATCTCGAGGACATAAAATTCGCCCAGGCGCAGGTGCGCAATTTTGCGCAAAAGCAGAAAGAGACGCTGCGCGACCTCGAAGTCGAGACGCTGCCCGGCGTGGTGCTCGGCCACCGGCACATTCCGGTCAATTCGATCGGCTGCTACGTGCCCGGCGGCCGCTATCCGATGGTGGCGTCCGCGCACATGTCGATCGTCACGGCGCGAGTCGCCGGCGTGAACAAGATCATCGCCTGCGCGCCGCCCTATAAGGGCGGGCCGCATCCCGCAATCGTGGCGGCGATGCATTTCGGCGGCGCCGACGAGATCTTCGTGCTCGGCGGCGTGCAGGCGGTCGCAGCGATGGCGCTCGGCACCGAAACGATCGCGCCGGTCGATATGGTGGTGGGGCCCGGC
>DATJTL010000454.1:0-3121 GCA_035503415.1 Xanthobacteraceae bacterium | reverse complement strand
CTCCAGCCGCCGGTAATCGATCTTCACGCTTGGGCGAAGCAGCAAATCCTCGACGGCGACCGGCGCCAGGCGCAGCGCATCCTCGCCAGCATCGAGCGACGGCAGCCGGCTGGTGGCGAGACCGAGACGGCGCGCCAGCATCAGCATCGTTTCCGGATGGACGTCCGGCGCCAGCGCTGTGGGCGTCAGCACCAAGCGGGCGACGCGAATCTCGTGCGCCGCCAGCGCGGCAACGACCCCTTCCAGATCGGTCAGATATCCGCGCACTGGCACGCCGCGCAGGGCCTGGCCCTGATCGGCGTGCGAGGGCGACAGGATGCCAACCGGCCTGATCCTGTTCACCGCGCCGCTCTCTATGGCGCGCAGCAGAACTTCCGCATCTGCGGCGCGGCCGGCGATCAGCGTGGGAACTGCGTCCGCACTCTTGGCGTGCTGCTGCTGGGTGCGCGCATGCCGGAACAACCGGTAGGCAATGCGCGGCCCGCCGAGAAAGAACATCTGCAGCACCCAGTAGAGTGCGATGGTGATCTTGCCGAAGAAGAACGTGCCGTAAAAATTCGGCGCGACCAGTACATAATCGAGCACGAGCAGCGAGAGCGCCAGCACCGTCACCGCGCGGCAAATGTTCCACAGATCCGGCAGCGAGGCGAACCGCCACTTGGCGACGTAGAGGTTGAAAAACCAATAGACCGCTCCGGCATAGACCACATAGCCGGGCAGAATGATCAGGAGCCAATGGAAGCGCTCGGCAAGCCCTATGTCCTCGAAGCGGAAATAAAACGCGGCCAGCATGGCGGCCGCCGTCATGACGAGATCATGGACGACGATCAGGACGAGCCGCGGATTGCCGAAAAATCCCCTCATGGCGCTACCATATAGACCGGCTCGCCCGATAAAAAAACGCAAACTCGCAACGCGCTTATTCCGTGCCGCAATTTAGCGCTGTGGTGGCCGGTATAAGCCATTGAGTCTACGGCGAATCGTCGGCCTTGCGCGAATTGGCTGGCGACGCCCGCCGGGCGATCGGTTAAAACTTCGGCTTCGGGGACGCAAAGCTTGCGATGAACAGATGAGCGCAGCAGCGGCGGTCTGGCTTATCCGTGGTGCGGCGGTTGCGGTTTTGTCCGCGCTCATTTGCGCCGGCTTGATCGTGCTGCTGCATCCTGTTCTCAAGCGCTACGCGCTCGCCAGACCGAACGCCCGCTCCTCGCACCGCACACCGACGCCGCAGGGCGGCGGCATCGCGGTGATCGCCGCGACAGTGGCGGCGACGCTGTTCGGCCTGTACGCGCTTGACGCAGCGCTCACCGCGCCGCTGCTGACCGCCTTCGCCGCCGTCATCGTGATGGCCTGTATCGGCGCCGCCGACGACATCCGTCCGCTCGCAGTCCCTCCGCGGCTCGTTCTGCAGGCGCTCGCTGTCGCCGCGCTGCTCTATGCGCTGCCGGACAATTTGCGCGTCGTACCGCTGTTGCCGTGGTGGCTCGAGCGCGTCCTGCTGTTTCTCTGCGGCCTATGGTTCGTCAATCTGGTCAATTTCATGGATGGCATCGATTGGATGACGGTCGCCGAAATCGTCCCGATCACCGGCGCGCTGGTGGTCTTGGGCGCTGTCGGCGCACTATCGCGCGACGGGGTTGCCGCTGCGCTGGCGCTCGGCGGCGCGATGCTCGGATTTGCCTATTTCAACCGGCCCACCGCCGAGCTTTTTCTTGGCGACGTCGGCAGCCTGCCGATCGGCCTGCTGGTCGGCTGGCTACTGGTACTGCTCGCCGGTTCCGGTCATCTCACGGCGGCTCTGCTGCTACCACTCTATTATCTCGCCGACGCGACGCTCACGCTCATTCGCCGCTTGTCAAACGGCGAACGCGTCTGGCAGGCGCACCGCACGCACTATTATCAACGCGCCACCGACCGCGGCTTTTCGGTCACCGAAATCGTCGCGCGCGTGTTTGCAGTCAATATCTGCCTGGCCGCTCTCGCACTCGTAACGGTGGTGGAAGCGAGCCGCGTCACCGACGCGGCCGCGCTAGCGCTTGGCGCGGCTTCGGTGGCTTGGCTGCTCTCCTCGTTTACGCGAAAACGGGATGATTAATCGCTTCCCGCTCAATTCGAGCCACTGAACAAAATCATTCGATGTGGCGCCCCCTCGATCGGCCAGGGTTGCCGGCATATCCGCCGGTGCCACGCTACGGCGCAGGTGTGAATACCGCGTTGAACGTGCGAATCAAAGCCGGGTGTTGCTCCAGAGCCACTCGCGCGTCCAACAATTTTCCGGCGATCATAATGCGAGCCGCATAGCCGGTCATGGTTTCTATTCGCTCAATGCAAGCAAGGGGATCGCGGTTTAATGGCGTCAACAACTCAACCAGCATGTTTGGTCTGTGCCGCCTGATCGTCTCTCGCGCTCACTCGATCACTTCCATGTTTCAGTATCGACTCGGACAGTTTCTGTCGAGCAGACGAAGCCGCAGACCGCAACGGCCCAATGACGACTCATTCCGCCGCCTGTCGTTTGCGCTGATCGAAGCGGCGCTCAAACACGTGTTCGGCGATGCGGTTCTTGAGCATTTCGATCGAACCGCCAGCGATCATCCAGCCGCGGGTGCGCCGCATGCAATATTCGACCAAAGTCTCCTGGCTGTAGCCGAGCGCGCCCATGATCTGCACCGCCTCGTTCGCGACCTCGAAGCCGGCCTGATTGCAGGCGACCTTGGCGAGCGCGGTCTCGTAGGCCGACGGCAGGCCGTTATCGGCGCTCGCCGCGGCGCGGTAGAGCAGAAGCTGCGCGCTTTCGAGCTTGACCGCCATGTCGGCGAATTTCCATTGCAAGCCTTGAAACTCGCACAGCGGCCGGCCGAACTGCTCGCGGCTCGCCGCATAGGCCCGGGCGGCGTTGAACGCATAGCGGCCGTAGGCGAGCGAACGCGCCGTGTTGCCGAGCCGCTCGACGTTGAATCCCGCCATCTGCTTTTTGAAGCCACCGGGCCCGAGCAGCACGTTCTCCGCCGGAATGCGGCAGTCGGAGAAATGCAGCTCGCACCATTCTTCACCGCTCATGAAGGCCGACGGCTTGCCGATCGAAAAACCGGGCGTGCCGCGTTCGATCAGCACCGAGCCG
>DATJTL010000453.1:0-5511 GCA_035503415.1 Xanthobacteraceae bacterium | reverse complement strand
TGCATCGCGCGCGCGCTCGCACAAGCCGCGCGAGGCACGCCGCAGTCGCAGTCATCCAAAAAGATCGCCTGAGGACAGCCATGACATCTTACATCGGCACCGCGACATCCCGCCTCGATGGCGTTGCGAAGGTCACTGGCGCAGCAAAATATGCCGCCGAATTCAACGCGCCTGGCCTCGCTTACGGCAGCATTGTCGCCTCGACGATCGCGAAAGGTCGCATCGCGCGTATCGACCAAAGCGCAGCGATGCGCGTCAAGGGCGTAATCGACGTGCTCACGCACGAGAATCATCCGCCGATGGCAAACGACGACAAAGCCTACAAGGATGATGTAGCGCCGTTGGGATCGCCCTTCCGGCCGCTCTACGACAACAAAATCATGTTCAGCGCACAGCCGATTGCGCTTGTCGTGGCCGAAACCTCGGAGATCGCGCGCTTCGCGGCATCACTGGTCGGAGTAGATTACGAGATGGAAGGGCACGTCACCGACGTGAACCGCCAGCGCGACGCGGCCATCCCGGTCAAACCTCCGACAAACCCATTCGAGGCCTTGTTCACGCCGCCGCAGCCGCGCGGCGCGCCAGAGCAAGCGCTCGCCGCCGCGGCCGTGCATCACGAGGCCGAATATTCCACGCCGATCGAGCATCACAATCCGATGGAGCTTTTCGCCGCCACGGCGATCTACGAAGGTAACGGCAAGCTCACGGTCTATGACAAGACGCAAGGCGTACAGAACGTACAACGCTATCTCTGCAGCGTATTCGGCATGAACCCGGAAGATGTGCAGGTGATATCGACGTTCATGGGCGGCGGATTTGGCGCGGGATTACGTCCGCAATTTGAGGCGGTGCTGGCGGTGCTGGCGGCGCGCGCGCTACGGCGGTCGGTGCGTGTCGTGCTGACTCGCCCGCAGATGTACGCGCTCGGCCATCGCCCAGCGATGATTCAGCGCATCGCGCTGGGCGCAACGACCAAGGGAACGCTCGATAGCATCACGCATGACGCGATTACTGAGACGTCCCAATATGAGGACTTTTACCGGCAAGAAACCGGTTGGTCGGCCCTGCTCTATACATCCGCCAACGCTAAATACGCGCATAAGCTCGCAAAGCTCGACCTGCCGACGTCCTGCGATATGCGCTGCCCCAGCGCAGCCACCGGAGTCTATGCGCTCGAATGCGCGATGGACGAGCTTGCCGTCGCGCTCAAACTTGATCCACTCGAGCTCCGTCTGCGATGTTATTCAGAGCGCGATCAGAAAAACGGACTTCCCTTCAGCAGCAAGGCGCTGCGCGAATGTTATCGACAAGGCGCACAGGCATTCGGCTGGGACAAGCGCAATCCAGAGCCGCGTTCGATGCGGGAAGACGGCGAATTGGTCGGTGGGGGCATGGCAACAGGCGTCTGGGATGCATTCCAAGCGCCGATCACCGTACGTATCGCGCTGAGCGCCAACGGTCATGCGGAAGTCGCCTGCGCAACCTCCGACATTGGTACCGGTACCCGCACGATCATGGCGCAGGTCGCGGCCGACATGCTTGGGCTTCCGATCGATCAGATCAGCATCAACCTCGGCGACTCCAGTCTGCCCCAATCGCCGGTCGAAGGCGGATCATGGATTGCGGCGTCAGTATCGAACGGGATAGCCACGACGGCCGCGGCTATCCGTGACGAACTGCTGCGGTTGGCCAAGCAGATGCCGGATTCGCCGCTCGCCGCAACGGAACCGGGTGATGTCGCATTGGTTGACGGCAAGCTTGTGAGCAAGAGTGATTCGTCGCGCTCGGTGCCAATCGTAGATGCCATGCGGCGCGGCGCGGTGGACCGTATCGAGCAGGAAAAAACCACCAACCCGACCGAGGACGCCGCCCACGCGCATAACACGCATTCTGCGGTCTTTGCTGAAGTGAAAATTGACGAGCAACTGGGTGTGATCCGCGTCACGCGCGTCGTCAGCGCGGTCGCGGCAGGTCGCATCCTGAACACCAAGACGGCGAGCAGTCAGATCCTGGGCAGCGTCGTTTGGGGTATCGGCATGGCGCTGCACGAGGAAACGCTGATCGATCACAGGTTCGGTCGCGTCATGAATGCCAACATCGCTGAATATCACGTCCCAGCGAACGCAGACATCCACGACATCAAGGTCATCTTTGTTGACGAGCAAGACGACAGCAATCCGCTTGGCGTCAAAGGGGTCGGCGAGATCGGAATTGTTGGCGTTGCGGCCGCGATCGCCAATGCCGTCTACCACGCCACTGGAAAACGTGTGCGCGAGCTGCCGATTACGCTCGATAAGTTGCAGCGGTAGCGGATAGGAGGCCCCGATGGTTCGAGAACACCAGCCGGGCGAAGCCTATTTCAGATCGATTCTTCCGGAGGAGATCGACTGGAAGCCATTCCCGGCCTTTCCGCCGTCGGCCAAGCTGGCAGTACTTGTTGGCGACCCCACTCGGGCCGGGCCTTACCTCATCAGGGTGAAGGTGCCCTCGGGTGGGAAGATCATGCCGCACAAACATCCCGAGGATCGTCTCTACACGGTTATGTCCGGTGTCTTCTACATCGGCCTGGGGGAAAAGTTCGACGGCGACAAGGTCAAAGCCTATCCGCCCGGCAGCATCATCATTCTGCCGGGCGAAACGTGGCACTTTCACTGGGCAAAGTCCGGCGAGTACGTCACTCAGGTAACAGCCATTGGTCCGCTGGGCCTCGAGTACAAGGACGCCATGGACGATCCACGGAATAAGACTCACTAGGACTCGTAGGGTGAGTGGGAGCTGGCGCGCTCGGAGAGATTCGAACTCCCGACCCCCAGATTCGAAGTCTGGTGCTCTATCCAGCTGAGCTACGAGCGCGTGCGCCGCACAATAAACGCTTCGGCGCAAATGTCACTGCGGGTGTGCGAGTTCAGGGCAGATGAAACATGACAAGTTGATCGGTAGTGTCGCGGCCGCCAGGGCCGAGATTGCCGCCGACGAAATAGGCGTTGTCGCCGATCGCGGCGCCGCCAAATCCGTGTCGGCCGTGCGGCATGGGCGCCAGCGTCGTCCAGGTATTGGTCCGCGGATCATAGCCTTCGTTCTCCGGAAACGTGTGGTCCAGCGGCAGTTCGCCGCCCAGCACCAGGATCAGCCCGTGATAGTAGGCGCCGGCGATACCGCTGCGGGGCGTCGGCATTGGCGCCGCGGAAGTCCAATTGCCGGTGGCCGGATCGTAAACGTCATGCAGCCCGGTGCGTTCAAGCGGGCCTTTGAAGCGCCCGCCGATGACGTGAATTTTGCCGTCAACGGCAATGACGACCATGTGGTCACGCGCCGTCGGCAGCGGTGCGGCTTCGCTCCAGGTATTGGTTTTTGGATCGAACACCTCGTGGGTCGCCACCACAATCTTGTCGAGCCCGCGCCCGCCGATCACATGAATTTTGCCGTCGACCGTTGCCGCCCCTGCCGAACCGCGCGGGCCCTTCATCGGCGGCAATGTGCGCCAAGTATCAGTTGCCGGATCGTATTCGAATGCATCCGTGCCGGCGCCCCGGTGTACCGCAGAGGTGAACCCGCCGAAGGCAAAGATTTTTCCGTCCGCCACCGCGACGGCAAGATGATCGCGACCTTCCGGCAGCGGCGCACGCGCACGCCACGTGCCAGTGACTGGATTATACTCATCGTGATAAGGGCCGGCCTTGCCGTTCAGCGAACCGCCAAGCGCGTGCAGTCTGCCGTCAAGCGCGACAGCCGCCACCTCTCCACGCTCAGCCGGCAGCGGCGCCTTCAAGGTCCAGGACCCCGCCAGAGATTGGGCGCGGACAGCGGCAATCCATATCCCGCTCAGCGCGAAAATAACGATCAGAATCACCCGAGCGAAATTGCGGTGCGCTGCAGCGAGAACTTTTCTTAGGTTCATATCTTCGTTCCTCCCTGTTGGCGTATCACATCCCCAACAACGCAATTTCGGGCTGATCGATCAACGCCCTGCCCTGCTGGAACTTTTCGAGGCATGTGTTGCGGCAGGTGCTGTGGCATGTGCTTCCATCTTGGGTGGTATACCGCCACTCGCCAGGAACCCAGGAACGGCAGTCACTGGCCACCGGTTGTCCATCCCGTTGAAAGCAACGGAGGCCATCATGTCTGAACATCGCAATGCAAATGATCCGCTACGGCGCGACAGCCCTCACGATTTGAACGCGCGCCAAGGCGGTGCATGGACTTGGATCGCAGGCGTGGTGCTCGTAGTCATTCTGGTCGCGTTGGCCATTGGCATCAATCGCACGCCGAACAATAATGCCGGCCCGAATTTGGCGAGCAACAACACGCCGACACTGAACCGGCCGGCGCCTGAGCCGAACGGTCCGGCTAGCCGCGCGTTCACGCCGTCATCCACGAATCCCTCAGGCGGACTCACTCCGACAGCGCCAGCCAAGCAATAACTGACGCTCCACCACAAAGAATTGAAAACGGCCGCGTCTACGGCGCGGCCGTTTTTACTGTAGCGCGGGCGGCTCCCTTCAATCCACGCCCTCACGCGCGATGTCGAGCGGCACACGCGTCACAGTTACGCCCTGCGCCTCGCTTAAGCGCACAAGGTTGATCGTGCCGGCATATTCGGGCGAACCGGAATAATAGGCCGGTACAGATCCACTGCCGACGCGCGCTGCTTTATTCCAGTGACCGAGCGCCACGTAATCGGCACCCGTCGCGGCGATCTCGTCATCGCCGATAAGCCAAGCCGGCCGCGGGCCACTGCTGCGGTCCGGCCTCGGCTGGTAATGGCCGTGCGCGACAGCGATCTGCCAGCGCGTCCTGCGCGCCGGGCGCGGGCGCGCCGGATCGAACGGGATCATGTCAGCATAGTCGCGATGGGCGCGGCCCCAGATCTCAAGCGAGAGCGCATCAAACAGCACCGCCTCCTCATGGGCGATGCCGATGACGTGCAGATTCGTCACCGCCATCAGCGCGCTGTCGCGATAGACCGCCTCGCTCACCGCTGGATCGTGGTTGCCGGGAAGGACCACGATCGGCAGCCGCGCGCGCGCCATGAGAGCTGCGGCGCGCTCGATCAGGTCCCGCGGCACGCGATGGCTGTCGAATGTATCGCCGGCAAGGATGACGACGTCGGCCGCCGCGCCGTGCGCGGCCTCGAGTACACAGGCAAGTCCGGCGGTGCCGTCGCCGCCGTGCAGTCGCGCCGTGTAGTCGTGGTCGACGTGCAGGTCCGAGGAATGAACAACAACAATGTCGCGAGCGGGCGGCGGCATGCAGGAGGCACAATCAGGCGCGGTTATTCCGCACCCTTAGCGCAGCCTGCGCCGCGATGCCATCATCGACAGCCGTACTTGCGTAGCAAGAACCAGCCGGTGCCGTGCGCGACGTTCTTCGGCTTGTGCCGCTCACGCTATCGGCGTGGCGGTTCGCTCAGCGGCCGGTCGAGCCCGCCGCTGGCGGCTTGGTCTTCTAACGGCCGCTTGAGCAGGCGAAAACGGTTCGGATCGAGAGCCGGCGCCGGTTGCGGCGCGGCGG
>DATJTL010000452.1:0-2615 GCA_035503415.1 Xanthobacteraceae bacterium | reverse complement strand
GGCGTTCCATCTCCTTTCTTTCTTTTGTTGTTCGTAGGGTGGGTTGAGCGGAGCGAAACCCACCGGAATAGGCAGATGGTGGGTTACGGCGCGGAGCCTGTCATCGGGCCGCGCTTCGCGCGGACCCGTTGGCGCCTAACCCACCCTACATTGCTGTTCAATCAAAACTCGGGCGCGAATCAAAAACGCGCCGCGAGAACGGGAATCTATGTCTTCCGCCCCCTCCCCGAGGAGCAGGACTGTCGCATGTGGTGCAGGGCTCACGGTGTCCCCTCGCCCCGCGCGGTGGAGAGAGGGGAAGGTAAGCCGCGCGATGCAGAGAGGTCCCCGCCGTGACCGAGTTGCAAACAAATAGTTCAGCCGGGATGACTGGCTCACGCACCACGCGTTGGCTCGGCTGGTTCGAATTGATTGGAAAAATCTGCTCAGCCGCCGGCGCGCTCGCGCGGGCTGTCAGCCTCGGGGTTGGTCGCTTGCGGCGGCGGCGGCGCGTCGCCAACGGAATCCGGCGGCACGATGGATTGTTCCGCTCGCGCCGCCTCAAGCGCCCCCGCCTTGCGCGCCACGACCTCGCGATCGTGCGAGCGGCGCTCGGCGGCCGCGGCGCGCCGCTTCTTCATCCAGGACCAGATCTGCACTGCCGCGCGCCCCGCCCATCCTCCCGCCCACACCAGTTCGAACGGCGTGAATTGCCGCCAGGTGTGATCGCCCTCGACCACGGCGCGGGCGATAAGGTTGCCGGCCATGGCTGTGGTGTTGAGCCCGTGGCCGCCAAAGCCGCTGGCGAGCCAGACACCGGGACCGAGTTCGCCGATTTGCGGCATGCGGTGCACGGTGTTGCCGAGCGTGCCCGCCCAAGCGTAGGCGACCTCGACCTCGCCGAGCTGCGGATAGGTTTTGGCGATGTCGCCGGTGAGCGCGCGCACGTAGCGCCGCACATTGCGCGCCCACACCGTGGAGCGGCCCGACAGCATCAGCCGGTCGCCGCCGACAATGCGATAATGATTGTCGGACAGATCGGTGTCGCTGACCGCGCCGCGATAGCCGACGGCCTCGGCGAGCCGCGAGCCGAGCGGCGCCGTGGTGATCACGTAAGTGGTGATCGGAATGAGCGTCGCCGCCAGCCGCGGCATCAGCCCTTTGATCTGCACGTTGCCGGCGAGCACGACCTGGTCGGCGCGCAATCGCGCATGCGGGGTGACGATGCGCTTGCGCACGCCCGCCGGATCGATCGAGAGCGCCGGCGTGTCTTCGAAAATGCGCGCGCCGTCGCGTTCGGCGGCCGCCGCCAGCGCCAGCGCGTAATTGAGCGGGTGAATGGTGAAGGCGCGCAGGTAATGAACCGCATGGAAGTAACGCTCGCTGCGCAGGAACGCGCGTACGCGCTCGGTCGGCCAATACTCGACCTCGGCCCCCAATTCGCCGAGTTGCGCGGCATAGCGCGAGACCTCGTCGCCGTTGTCGGTTTTGGAGACATAGAGCCAGCCGCTCTGCGCATCGATGCCGGCAGCGTGCTCGGCGGCGACGGTGTCGCGCACGTAGTCGAGGCCGGCTTGCGACAGCGCCCAGAGGTCCTTGGCGCGATCGAAGCCGACGCGGGCGACGATCTTGTCGGGGTCGGCAGCGAAGCCCGGAAGCACGAACCCGGTATTGCGGCCCGAGGCGCTCGCCGCGAGCCGGCGGGCTTCCAGCAGCACGACCGACCAGCCGCTGCGCGCGATTTCGCGCGCGACGGTGAGGCCGGCGAGCCCGCCGCCAATGACGCAGACATCGACGTCGAGGTCGCCGCTAAGCGGCGGGCGCGCCGGCGCCGGCACTTTGGTGGCTGCGTACCAGCTTTGGCCGTAGGCTGCGGTTTCGGTTTCGTTCATCGTCATCTTGTCGCACGGGTTTTACGCCGTTCATGCTACCCGCTCAATTCAAACCACCGAACACAAACATTCGATGCGGTCTGCCGCCGATCGCAACGGTTGCACCTTTGCGAAAAAATCACGATCTGACGAGCGAAGCCGCTATGCGCGGGCAATTCTGACTATGCTGAACCTGCTCTAGACTCGAACCCGACCTAAAGCGAAATTGCCGCAATGCGCCGACTGATGCTGCTCCGCCATGCCAAGACCGAACGCCCTGTGCCGGGCGAGCCGGACCGCGGCCGCAAGCTCACCGAACGCGGTCGCGCCGACGCTCCGGTGATCGGAGCCTATATGGCCCGGCACGGTCTCGTCCCCGCCCTCGCGCTGGTTTCGCCGGCGACGCGGGCGAAACAAACCTGGGACCTGCTGGCGGCCTGTTTCGCCAAGCCGCCGAAGGTGGTGCGCGAGGAGCGGATATATAACGCCGATCCCGAACGCCTGATGGCATTGATCGCCGAGACGCACGATGCCCCGTCGCTGCTCGTTGTCGGACATAATCCGGGGATTCACGAGCTTGCCGTGCAACTGATCGCCACAGGCGACGTCGAGGCGCGCGAGCGTGTGGCCGACAAGCTGCCGACTTCGGGGCTGGTGGTCATCGACTTGCCGTTCAACGACTGGTCGCGGCTTCACGTCCATGCCGGCCGCCTGGAACACTTCGTCAGCCCGCGCCTGCTCGCGGCGGCGACGGAATAAGACGGA
>DATJTL010000451.1:0-3494 GCA_035503415.1 Xanthobacteraceae bacterium | reverse complement strand
CCGGTGTCTCCCGGTAAGTCCTTGTTTTGCCTTATTAACCCGATATTGTTGATTTTTAGTGCTTTTCGCATTGTGCTGGATAAGCACCGGATCGATCTGCGATTTCGCGACGGAGTGCAGGGGGCGGCTGCAAGCTGCGCCGAGCGAAAGCTTGGCTGAGGGGTCGCTGGGGACAAGTCTGAATGAAGTTCGGTTTGAGTGTAACGGGGCGGGTACTCGCGGCCTCGGCCATTGCGGCGGCGTGTGCGTTGGTAAGCGGCTGCTCGTCGTCTCCCGCGCTTAATCCGTTTCCCTCGGTGCTCGCCGACCCACCGCCGCGCAACGACACCACGCTTAATCCGGATCAGGTCAAGCAGGCGATGGACACTCTTGTTTCCGAGCGCAGGCGCCTGTGTCAGGAAGCGATTTCCGAGGAGGGCTCCGGCGCGCCGCCGCCGGATTGCGACGCCCAAGCCACGACAGGCACAACGTCAAATGCTGGCGCCCCAGCCAAGCCATGATAAAAGGTTGAAAATCACTCCTTACTCGAAGACCACACGCCGGGACGACCATGGAAGACTTCTACCGCATTCGCCGCCTGCCGCCCTATGTTTTCGAGGTCGTCAACCGCGCTAAGGCGGCGGCACGCAACGGCGGCGCCGACATCATCGATCTCGGCATGGGCAATCCCGATCTGCCCGCGCCCGCTCACGTCGTGGAGAAACTCAAAGAGACCGTCGGCAAGGCACGCACCGACCGCTATTCCGCCTCCAAGGGCATCGCCGGATTGCGCCGCGCGCAGGCCGCCTATTATGGGCGCCGCTTCGGCGTGAAACTCAATCCGGATACCCAGGTCGTCACCACGCTCGGCTCGAAAGAGGGCTTCGCCAACGTGGCGCAGGCGATCACGGCGCCGGGCGACGTCATCATCGTTCCCAATCCGACCTATCCGATTCACGCCTTCGGCTTCCTGATGGCCGGCGGCACCATCCGCGCGGTGCCGGTCGAGGCGAACGCAGCCTTCTTCATTGCGCTCGAGCGCGCGGTGCTGCACTCGATCCCCAAGCCGATCGCCGTCGTCGTCTGCTATCCGTCGAACCCGACCGCCTGCGTCGCCGATCTCGACTTTTACCGCGACCTCGTCGCCTTCGCTAAGCGCCACAGCTTGATGGTGCTGTCGGATCTCGCCTACGCGGAAGTTTATTTCGACGATCCGCCGCCGTCGCTGCTGCAGATTCCGGGTGCGATGGATATCGCGGTCGAATTTACCTCGATGTCGAAAACCTATTCGATGCCCGGCTGGCGCATCGGTTTTGCGGTCGGCAACGAGCGCATCATCGCGGCTTTGGCGCGGGTGAAATCGTACCTGGATTACGGTGCGTTCACGCCCATGCAGGTGGCGGCAACGGCGGCGCTCAACGGTCCCGACGATTGCATCCATGAGATGCGCGCCATCTATCGGCGCCGGCGCGATGCACTGGTCGAGTCGTTCGGCCGCGCCGGCTGGCAGGTGCCGCCGCCGGGTGCCTCGATGTTCGCCTGGGCGCCGATCCCCGAACCGTTCCGGCCGCTGGGCAGCGTCGAGTTTTCCACGCTCCTGGTCGAGAAGGCCGGTGTCGCGGTCGCTCCTGGCGCCGGTTTCGGCGAGCACGGCGAAGGTCACGTACGCATTGCGCTCGTGGAAAACGAACAGCGTATCAGGCAAGCAGCGCGCAATATCCGGCGTTTTCTTGAAACAGGCGCTCAGTCGCTCCACAACGTCGTGCCGCTCGCCAAGCACGGCTGATTGCTGATTGCATCGTTGCGGGCGGCGGCTTACCGCTGGCAGGCACCTGCGCCGCCGGTGGAGGATTAGGTGATGTTTGAGGTCACCAACCAACCGCCTCCGCTCGATCCCTATAATCTCTTTTCGAGCGATACCGCGCTGCGCGAGGCGGTGAGCCGCGAATGCGCCGGCTGGGCGGCCCCGCAGCTCAGCGATCTCGGGGCCAAACTCGGCGCTTCAGAGACTGTGGCGCTCGGCTTTGCGGCGAACGAGAATCCGCCACGGCTGCGCGCTTACGACCGGTTCGGCCACCGTCTCGACGAGGTCGATTTCCATCCGGCATGGCACGCCCTGATGAGCATCGCGGTCGGCGCCGGGCTGCACAGCGCGCCGTGGGCGATGCCGCGTAGCGGCGCCCATGTCGCGCGCGCTGCCGGAACCTACATGCTCACGCAGATCGAAAGCGGCGTGTATTGCCCGATTGCCATGACCTACGGCTGCGTGCCGACGCTGCGGCACAACGCCGACGTGGCGCGCGAGTGGCTGCCGCGCATCTTCGCCACGCAATACGATCCGCGCTTTCTGCCGGCCGCGCAGAAAACGGCGAACCTGCTCGGTATGGGAATGACCGAGAACCAGGGTGGTTCGGATTTGCGCACCAACGTCACCCGCGCGGTAGCGCTTTCCGGTGGTGGCGGTCGCTGCTTATTCCGCATCAGCGGCCACAAGTGGTTCATGTCGGCGCCGATGTGCGATGCCTTTTTGGTGCTGGCGCAGGCAGAGCGCGGCTTGAGCTGCTTCCTGCTGCCGCGCTTTACCGCCGGCGGCGAGCGCAACGCGATCCGCATCAACCGGCTCAAGGACAAGCTCGGCAATCGCTCCAACGCTTCGAGCGAGGTCGAGTTCTTCGATGCCGAGGCCGAACTGATCGGCGAGGAAGGGCGCGGCATTGCGACCATTATCGAGATGAGCACCTATACGCGGCTCGACTGTGCCATCGGCTCGTCCGGCCTGATGCGGCAGGCGGTAGCGCAGGCGATTCATCACGCCAACTATCGCACCGCGTTTCAGAAGAAGCTCGTCGACCAGCCACTGATGACCGGCGTGCTGGCCGATCTGGCGCTCGAAGCCGAGGCTGCGGCCGCGCTTACCTTCCGGCTGGCGCGCGCGTATGACGAGACCGGCGAAGCCGCGCAAGTCTTCCGCCGCGTGGTGACGCCGGCGACGAAGTTTTGGATCTGCAAGCGCGCGCCGTTCCTGGCGCTCGAAGCCATGGAGGTGCTGGGCGGCAACGGCTACGTCGAAGAATGCATCATGCCGCGGATTTACCGCGAGACGCCGGTCAACTCGATCTGGGAAGGCTCGGGCAACGTCATGTGTCTGGACGTGCTGCGCGCACTCGGCCGCGAACCGCAGGCCGTCGAGTTGCTGCTCGGCGAGATCGCCGAGGCCACCACGGCCGACCGGCGGCTGGCCGCGTTTGCCGCGGCGTTGTCGGCGCGCTTGGCCAAGCCGAGTTTGGCCGGCGACGCGCAGGCGCGCGTACTGGCGCGCGATCTGGTGCTTGGGCTGCAAGGCGCGCTGCTGGTGCGGCATGCGCCGCCCGCGCTTGCCGACGCGTTCTGCGCCGCGCGGCTTGGCGAGGACCGCGGCGGCGCCTTCGGCCTGCTGCCTTCCGGCGTCGACGCGAGGGCGATTGTCGCGCGCGCTGCCCCCGTCCTGCAGTGAACCTCCCGAGGCCGGTCCAGGC
>DATJTL010000450.1:0-3817 GCA_035503415.1 Xanthobacteraceae bacterium | reverse complement strand
GCTGGTTCGTCGAAGCGGGCGCAAAATGGGCCATTGACCGCCTGCTGTCGCATCTTCCCTAAAGAGAAGGGGGCACCGACGGTTGCTGCCTACCGAAGTGCCGAGGTAATTCGAATTTTACGAAATCTCACAAACATACTGCGAGGATTGCGCTGATAGAAGCATCAGACCCCTTCTTGGCGCGTTTGGGATTAAGCGGTGCCGAGCTTCGTCAATTCCACCTTTACGGTCGATCTGCCCACGCTGTGCGCGGTCACCGTCTTCATTACGGTAACCGGCGGGTTACTGCTGCTGTTCGCTTGGCTGCAAAATCGCAGCGAGCCGGCCTTGGCATTGTGGGGGCTGGCTTATCTGCTCGGCTCGGCCGGAGCGGGGACGCTGGCCATGGTCGGGCTCAATCCGCAGGCGTGGTCGACCTGTTTTGCCAATGCGCTGCTCTGCTGCGGCTACGGCGTGTTGTGGGGCGCTGCGCGCAGCTTCGAAGGCCGGGCCCTTAGCTTTGCCCGGATTTTCGCCGGCGCGGCGATCTGGATTGCCGCTTGTCAGCTTCCAGCCTTCGACGGTTCGGTTCGCGCACGCGTCGCGCTGGTGTCCGCCATCTTCGCAGTCTACGTTATGCTCGCGGCGCGCGAAGTCTGGCAGGCGCGGGATCGCGAACTGATCTCGCGCTGGCCGACGCTGGCGCTGCTTGTCGTGCATGCAGGCTTTTTGCTGGCTCGCGTCGTGCTGGCCGGCATGCTGACGGTTCCGCCGTTGACCAATGGGCCACACCACGCCGGCGTCTTCGTCATGGCGTTCGAGGCTCTGTTCGTGACCTACTGCCTCGCCTTCCTGCGGGTGAGCATGGCCAAAGAGCGCGCCGAGCTTCAGCAAAGAAAGGCGGCGCTCACCGATTCGCTGACCGGGATCGCCAACCGGCGCGGCTTCTTCGAATCCGGCGCGCGGCTAATTGAGCGGACCGCCGTCGAGCGCCGTCCCACGGCGCTGCTTCTGTTCGATCTCGACCGCTTCAAGGAAGTCAACGACACCGAGGGGCACGAGGCCGGCGATCGCGTGCTGCAGGTCTTTTCAAAACTCATCGCCCGATCGATGCGGCCCGGCGATCTGTGCGCGCGGCTCGGCGGCGAGGAGTTCGTCTGCCTGCTGGTCGACACACCGATGGCGGCGGCGATGCAGCTTGCCGAGCGGTTGCGCGGCAAATGCGCGGCGACGCGCTTTGCCGGCTTGAAAAACTCCATCACCGTAAGCGTCGGCATCGCTATGGCGAGCGAGACGAGCCGCGATCTCTCCGTGCTGTTGGCAAATGCCGACCGCGCCCTTTATCGCGCCAAGGCAGAAGGCCGCAACCGCGTCGCGTCGGCGCCCTTCGCGCTGGTGGAAGGAAGCGGGGAGGGGACGCGCCACCCCTCCGCGCTTGGCGAAGCGGCTCCGATACCCGCGCCGCTCGCCGGTTAGACTTGCTGATTAGCTTGGCGGGCCTACAGGCGACGTCCAAAGCCGCCGCGCATGCCTCCCGCCAAAAGCGAGATCAAAAACAGCACCAGGGCGACAAAGAATACGATCTTGGCAATGCCCACCGCGGCGCCGGCGATACCGCCAAAGCCGAGAACCGCGGCGATCAGCGCGATAATCAAAAGCGTAACGACCAGGCTCAACATCTGCGCACTCCCTATCAGGTGTCGTGCGGTAAACTTTTGAGCACGGCCGCGGTTCCAGCGCGGCAGCGGCGCCCTTAGATCTGGTCTGGGTCGTTTCTGGGCGGGAACAGCAAGACGCTCAGCACCACGACGAGCGCGATGGTCGCGTAAATCTGCCATTGCGAATGCTGCAGCGCGAGCGCGAACTCGCCGCAGACGCGATCGATTGTTTCGAGCAGGAACATGCTGTCGCTCTTAGTCTCCGCCCTCAGGCGGATGTTTGAACAGTGGCCGGAAGCCGCGCTGCCAATGCGGACCGAAGCAAGCGGAAGTGTGGCGGGAGCAGGAACTTGGCAGTTGCGAGCGGGCGCAGTACGACGAATTACGATCTAGTGGTTCCGTTGCAGTAGATGGGGTGCGTCGGCTGATAAGACTGAGCTTAGAACCGTTGGACGCTATTGGGATTTTCAGCGCGTCAATCCAACCAACTCCTCTATTTCCCTATTCGGTCTTTCATATTCCTTGGTTTGCGTATCTTTCTGCGCCACTCGGAGTCGGCCTCAACCTGCCGTCGGAATTCCGAGTCGAGGGGACTCCCGACGGCGGTCTCCTGATGACCGCCACCGAGGATCGGCTCGACCCCACCAACCCCGAACACCTTCGCTGTGCGCGTATTCTCGCTGAGACAATGATCGCACGCACCGGCTATCAGCCGGGCGGCACGACGGGCGCTTGACGGTCCGAAGCCGCGCGGAAGTGATGCGGTATGCGATACGCGACATTGTCGATCGCCGGCGCTCGGCATCATCGTGTATAGGTGCGGTCCGGCAGTACCGAAAGATCGAGTTCGCGCCGCGTCGGATTGGGGTTGGCTTTGAGTTTGACTGTCGTTACGCCCCAGCCGCTGCACTGGAGGGTAGTGTATTTGATCCAGCGGCGCAGCGACCGATTGTGCCGCAACTCGCGTCTGATCCGCAGGCCGAAATAGCCGGTTTTGGTATTGAAAAATCCCGGCGAAATGCCGCGGCCGCGAGCGTGTCCATGCACAAACCGGACTCGGTCTGCTCCCATCTCCCAGGCCTGCTCTATGATCGCAGCCATCGGCGCCCCGATGAAGGCGGATGGATGATAGCCGTGTAGATCAATCTTCGCGGTGCGCGGCTCTGCGGCGTCTACGGACATACGACGCCATTCGCTCTCGATGACCGGCCGTCATTCGAATGCCCTTTCGGCAAGCGCTGGCGCGCGGATCTTATCGCCGCCGGCAGCATCTCTATGTATGTGATGGGCATATATGACCGGCGGTCGGCAAGATTGGCTGGGGAACTAGGATTCGAACCTAGACAGGCAGAGTCAGAGTCTGCAGTGCTACCGTTACACCATTCCCCAACGCTTGAGCGCCGCCAGCGTTGGCGCCGATCAATCTCCGGGGCCTGCGGCAAGCGGCCGACGTGGCTCAACCATGCAGTGCAGCGTCCGGATGATCGTCCGAAGCGACATCATCTAGGGCATCTCGACCTGCTTTCCAAGTCCGGGCCAACTTTCGGCGAAGACTGGACCAAACCTCGCCAAAAGCCCTCGCTGGGCCTCCCCACAATCACGGCCGGCCACCCGCCGCTTCGACGAGGCGGCGCCACGGTCGACCGTTGGCGTGCCTTTACTGCGTCATGATGCGTGTTATTGCGTAATAACCCGCATATTCATCTAAATCATGAAGTATATGTCAGATTAGTACAAGTACGTAAGCAATGTAGAGTAATAATTATCCGGATAAATTGTTTACTTGCCCTGTGTTTGACTTAGAGTTGTTGAGATGGGGCAATTCAATGACAGAATATCTTTCTGCCCAGAAGGCGGCTCAAGTTCGCCAGCGTTTCATGTCGACGCTGGCGGCCAAGATAGACCATACCTGCGCGTCGCTCTTGAAGCTCGGCGGCGGGGCGGCGCAGGCGGATGCGGTCGCGGCAATCTCGGAAGCCTACCGCTGTGTGCACGGCATCGTCGGTGTCGGCCCCACCGTGGGCTTTACTGCCACCGGCTCGGCCGCGCACGACGTCGAAGACATCCTGCGCCCGCCCTTCTACGCTGGCCGCGGACTGACCGCTGACGAAATCTTTTTCCTGAAGAACACGCTGCAAACGCTGCGCGCAGTCGCGGCGCGCGAATTGCAGGCGTTCCAC
>DATJTL010000449.1:0-11339 GCA_035503415.1 Xanthobacteraceae bacterium | reverse complement strand
CTTTCGCCGAGCGTTCGCGCGCAAGACGCCGCCACTCCTGCGGCTCCCACGGCCACGCAGCCTTTGGCGCCTGCCGCAGCGACGACGGCCACGCCGGCTCCGGCAGCGGCAACACCTGTCGCGCCGCCGGCCACTGCCGTGGCTCCCGGAATCGCGACGCCTAGTCCGCAGTCTACCGCGGCCGGCACCGCCAACCCCGCCGTCGCCGCCCCTGCCCCTCCCGCAATGGCCGCCCCTGCTGGCGAGCCGGCGATCGGTGGCGACATGAAACCCGAGAATCTCTCGCTTGAGCGAATGTTCAACGAGGCCGATCGGGTGGTGCAGGCGGTCATGATCGGATTGGCCTTCGCCTCGCTCGTCACCTGGACTGTCTTCCTCGCCAAGACGCTGGAATTGCGCAGGGCGCGCATCGAGGTGCGGCAGGCGCTTCGCGTTCTCGCCGATGCGCCAACGCTGGCCCAGGCGCGCCAGCGGCTGCGCGAAGATGACGAAAATCCGGTCGCCCAGATGATGCAGTCCGTCGCTCAGGAGATCCGCCTGTCCGACGGCATCGGCGGCGACGGATTAAAGGAGCGCGTCGCGCTGCAGCTCGAACGGCTGGAAATGGGGAACAGCCGCAAAATCTCGCGCGGCACCGGCGTGCTCGCCACGATCGGTTCGACCGCCGTCTTCGTCGGACTGTTCGGCACGGTGTGGGGCATCATGAACAGCTTCATCGGCATCTCCAACGCTCACACCACCAATCTCGCGGTGGTCGCACCCGGCATCGCGCAAGCGCTGCTGGCGACCGCGATGGGACTGGTCGCCGCGATTCCGGCGGTCGTGATCTACAACGTGCTGACGCGGCAGACCGCGCATTATCGCGCGCTGCTTGGCGACGCCTCCGCCCAGGTTATCCGCCTGGTCAGCCGCGACATCGACCGCGCCAAGCTGCCGCTGGCTCAGGCCGCGGAGTAGACTGAGAGAACGCGATGGCAATTCGCCTCGATCACGACGCCGATGAACTCGGCGAAGTGCACGACATCAACGTCACGCCGTTCATCGACGTGATGCTGGTACTGCTCATCATTTTCATGGTGGCGGCGCCGCTTGCCACGGTCGATGTGCCGGTCGACCTGCCGTCGTCGAATGCACAGCCGCAGCAACAGCCCAAGAAGCCGGTCTATCTGACGATCAAGGCCGACCACACGCTGGCCATCGGCGACGATCCTGTCGCCGCCGCGGCGCTGCCCGCCGCGCTCGACGCCGCGACCGGGTCGAACAAGGAGCAGCGTATTTTCCTGCGCGCCGACCGCGGCGTGGCCTATGGCGACGTTATGCTGGTGCTTAACGCGCTGCGCTCGGCGGGTTATCTGAAAGTCGCGCTGGTCGGCCTGGAAACGCGGGATACCCAATGATCGCCCGCGCGCTGCCCTGGTTCGAGGACGAGCATCCGCGCGATCTCGCGCGCTGGATCTTCGCGGCAGCGATCGTGCTTTGCATACACGCGGCCGTCGTCGGCTTCTATCTCTTCGCCTGGCACCCGCCGAGCGAGGAAATCGGCGACGAGACGCCGGTCATATCGATCGAGCTGACCGCACCCCAGATCGATCAGGTAGCAGAGCAGAAAGTCGACAAGCCAATCCCCCCCAAGCAGACCACGCCCGACGCCGAGCTACCGGTGGAGAAGCCGCCGCCACAGGCCGTGGAGACCAATCCGGCCCCGCGCACGACGGTGCACGAAGTGGCGAGCGCCCCGCGGATCGATCCGTCATGGGAATCGCTCCTGCTCAAGCGCCTGCAGGAATTCAAGAGCTATCCACCCCGCGCACGCACCAAAAGCGAACAGGGCGTGGTTCTGCTCGCGTTCAGCATCGACCGCAACGGCCACGTCGTATCGCGGCACATCGTGCGCGGCTCGGGCTATACCGACCTCGACGACGAGGTGCTCGCCATGGTCGAGCGCGCGCAGCCGATGCCGGCCTTCCCGGCGAGCATGACCGAGGCGCGGCTCGATTTGACGGTCCCCATCCGCTTCTCGCTGCGCTGACGTTTTTCGCATTTCGCTCTCCCGCCGCCGGCGCGGCGCGCTAGTATGTCGTCCTCGCAGCGGAGGACCGAATGCGCACCAAGCCGAGCCTGACACTGGCGGACGTGAAGAAAATACTGGCGGCCTGCGAGGCCGAAGCGGCCAAGAATAATTGGGCGGTGGCGATCTCGATCGTCGACGAGGGCGGCTTTCTTCTTGGGTTTCAAAAAATGGACGGGGCGCCCACGATCTCGGGAGAAGTGTCGATAGGCAAAGCGCGCACCTCGGCAATGACCGGCCGGCCCAGCAAATTCTTCGAGGACCGGGTCAAGGAGAGGCCGGCGTTCGTTAATTTCCCCGCCGGCATTCTCATCCAGGGCGCCGTGCCGCTCATCCACCAGCACGAATGCGTCGGCGCCGTCGGTGTGTCCGGCGTGCAGTCGCACGAGGACGAGCAGGTCGCGCAGGCCGGAGCGAATGCGCTCGCGCCCTGAGCGCGGATCCGCCGTAGAAGGGGGATGACGGACACTCATGCTCGCCCGCTGCATTTCGCTTTGCCTCGCGCTCGCCGGCGCGATGCCGACAGCGCACGCCCAGTCCGTCGCTGACTTCTACCGCGGCCAATCGATCTCGATGGTGGTCAGTTCGTCGGCGGGCGGCGGCTATGACACGCTCTCGCGCGCAGTCGCCAAATATCTCGGCAGGCACATTCCCGGCAATCCGTCGGTCATCGTGCGCAACATGCCTGGCGCTGGCGGCATTTTGGCGATGAATTACCTTGCCAATGTCGCGCCGCGCGACGGCCTTACCGTCGGCCAGGTGCAGAACAACACTCCGTTCGAGCCGTTATTGGGCACCAAGCAAGCCGATTACGACGCAACCACGCTCACGTGGCTCGGCACCCCTTCGGTCGAGACCGGGCTCCTGATCGTCTGGCACACCTCGCCGGTGAAGACGATCGAGGACGCCAGGCGCATCCCGATAACGGCCGGCGCCTCGGGTGCCAATTCGACGCCGAGTTTTTATGCCCGGCTATTGAACGAACTATTGGGGCTCAGGCTGAAGATTATTCCCGGTTATCCCGGTCAGAACGAAGCTTTTCTCGCCATGGAGCGCGGCGAACTCGACTCTTACAGCAGCACCTTCTGGTCATCGCTGACCTCGACCAAACCAGATTGGATCAAGGAAAAGAAAATCCGCGTCCTGGTGCAATACGGTCCGGAAAAGGAAGCTGAGCTGCCGGACGTGCCTTACGGGCCCGACCTGGTCGCAAGCGATGACGACAAGAAGCTATTCGAAGCGGCCTACGCGCCGCTCGCCGCCGGCCGGCCGTTTGTGGCGCCGCCCGGCCTACCGGCGGAGCGCGCTGCCGCGCTCCGCGCCGGATTGCTGGCGACGTTTAACGATCCGGATTTTCTCGCCGAAGCCGCCAGAGCGCACCTGATCATCAACAAGCCGACATCGGGCGAGGCGATGCAGGCGCAGATCGCCCACGTCTATCAATTGCCGCAGCGCATCGTCGACCGGCTGCGCCGCATCGCGCAAAAGCAGTAAGCGCCGCCGCCAGACATTCGATTCGTTGGACGGCCAGTCGCTTACGAAAAGTCGAGCGCGCAGAAGTAGCCGCGCTCAGGCGTCCAGTTCTTTAAAGTATCGATAAATGCCCCACTGGCTGAACGGAATGCGCCGTTCCGAGGCCAGATAGGCCTTGATCCGTGGACGCTCGGCCACGCGGTCGCGCAGCGCGACCAGCAGCGGTATCTTTCTTTCGAAGCGCTTCATCCTTCTTGGGAAGGCGTAACGCAAACCTTCGACAATCTGGAACAGCGAGAGATCGACGTAACTGAGCTGCCGGCCGACCATGAACTTGCCGCCGTTGTGCTTGAGCACGCGCTCGAAATAGCCGAGAAATTTCGGCACGCGGTAGCGCCAGAAATCGGCGGTGCGGCGCTTGGCCGCCGGCTTCTGCTCCTCATAGTAGAGCCAGCCGGAGACCGGATGGTGGGTGTCGTGAATGTGCACGACGAGGTCGGTGATCGTCAGCTGCAGCTGATGCGCCCACAGCCGTCCCGCCTCGTCGCGCGGCGCGAGCGAGAGCCGCGGTCCGAGATAAAACAATATCAGCGCGGTCTGCCCGATGATGTCCTTGCCGGCCTTGAGGAACGGCGGCGCATAGGGCGGGTGCGCGAGGCGCTCGCTCTCGAGCAACTTCGTCATCGCCGCCATGCCGCTCTTGCCGCGACGCGCCACGTCGACATAGTCGGCGCCGGCTTCCTCCAAGGCCAGGCGGACGAACTCGCCGCGGCCCTGGATCGTCGGCCAGTAATAGAGCTCGTAGCGCATCGTCAACCCGCCGTTTTGTATTGGGCGTCGCTGACAGGCTCCAACCATTCCACGTGCTTGCCGTCGAGCGCCTCCTGCATGGCGACATGCTCCATGACCGTGTTGGGTCCGGCGCCGTGCCAATGCTTCTCGCCCGGCGGAATCCACACGACGTCGCCGGCGCGAATGACGCGCGGCTCACCACCCCAGGCCTGCACGCGGCCCACGCCTGAGACGACAAAGAGCGTCTGGCCGAGCGGGTGGGTGTGCCAATGGGTACGAGCGCCGGGCTCAAAGCGCACCAGGCCGGAGCGCACCCGCGCCGGCGCCGGGGCCTCTATGATCGGATCCTGCCAGACCGTGCCAGTGAAACTCTCCGCCGGCCCGCGCCGCGATGGCGCGGAACCAGAAGCGCGAATATCCATGTACGTATCCTCCGTATTGCGGCCGATCCTGCCCGCTCGCCCTTGCCGGGGACGCTGGGCGCGACCGCATCGCGGTAAGATAAACGAAATTATAGCCCGATACGCTGGCAATGAGCGGGGTGGGGCATCGGCCTGCATTTGGCCGGAATCGAATGGATGTTGAGTGGCCTGCAAAGTGGCCTTGAAGGCGCGCGGGATCGATAGCCGCCGCGCGCGCGGCGCGCTACCATGCGTAAGGTTGGTGAGAAGCGTAATGCGATATTTAGTGCCGAGTTCCCCACCGATGGCCGCGTACGCATTGCGGCTGTTGCGGCTTCTCATCTTACTCGGCTTTGCCTGCGCGCTTGGCGCCTGCAGCAAATGTGACGTGCCGGACTTCACCCATTGGGGATCGCCGCCACCGCCGCACGCTTGCGACTAGCGCGCGTTCCGCTTCAAGCGAGTTGAGGCATGGTCCGGCGCATAATCCGGCAAATCAGCCGGGTGCAAGGTCAGTCGTGCTTGCCGGTCCCGGTGCCGCCCGAACTGCAGGACTCCCTCTCCTTGGTCTCGAATTCGGTATCGGCGTCTGCGGACAGGTCGGCATCGAAATGCAGATCACCCCGCGAGCGCAAATAGGGATCGGCCAATTGCCGTGACGACCGCGCTCCGGCCTCGGCAACGTCGCCACTCTGCCAGCGCGTCCAGATCAGCCAGCAGAGCGCGACGACAAGCGCAAGCTGACACAGCAATCCAAAATAAGACGCAGGGCCGTCAAGCTCGCCGAACAATCCGAGACCAAACAGCATGCCAAGCAGGCCCGAGCCGAGAAAGCCTGCGGCAAATCCGCCAAGCAACCCGCCGCTTCTGAACAAACCAGTGAGCGAGCCGCCCGGATAGGTCTGCGAGCCGGACTGTGACGTCGTCGAGACAATCGCTCCGTGGTGCGTGACCGATTCCTCGGCCGCCGCCGCAGTAACCAGCGAGGTGAATGCACCGCCGCTACTGGCCACAAACCCCCAGCCGTCGGCGAGGCTCAGTTCGGCCTCGTCCGCTCCCATCAGGATAGCGGCCGTCAACGCGACCAGTTTTGCGAACATCTGAACCCAACGAACGAATGTCACGGCTGGTATGTCGCCTCCTCATGGCTCTCTTCGCGGCTTTCTTTTGTTGGCTCTCATTGCCGCCGCCCTCACCGCACTGAAGCGGTGCCCCCGCCGTCGCCCGCTTTGCCACCACACATTGATAACATTGAGTACGCGAGGAAACAGCGCGGAAACCTGTCGCAAAGCGCCGCGCGCGCCCACATGTCGCACGCCGTCGCTTTCTTATGCCGCCATGGTCTCCTTCACCTTGGCGACGAGTTGCTTAAGCGTAAACGGCTTCGGCAGGAAGTCGAATTGCTGGCCATCGGCGGGAAGATGCTTCTGGAAGGCATCCTCGGCATAGCCGGAGACGAAAATGAATTTAAGCGAGGGGTTTCGCGCACGCAATTCGCGCAACAGCGTCGGCCCATCCATCTCCGGCATGACGACGTCGGAAACAACGAGGTCGATCTTGCCGTCGGATTTTTCCAGCACGTCGATCGCCTCGACGCCGTTGCCGGCCTGCAGCACCGTATAGCCGCGCGAAGCGAGCCCGCGGGCGTTGAGCGCGCGCAGTCCCTCTTCGTCCTCGACGAGCAGGATCGTACCTTCGCCGGTTAGATCGGCGCTCGCCGCGCGCCGCACGCGTTCGGCCGCATCCAGCGCCCCGGTGATCGCCGGTGCTTCGATCGCGATCACCGGCGCCGCCGCCTCGCGCGCGCTCGCCACATGGCGCGGCAGGAAAATGCGGAAGGTCGTGCCCTTGCCATCGATACTGTCAAAATAGACGAAACCGCCGGTCTGCTTGACGATGCCGTAGACCGTCGACAGGCCAAGTCCGGTGCCCTTGCCTACGTCCTTGGTGGTGAAGAACGGCACGAAAACCTTGTCGCGGATCGCTTCCGGTATGCCCATGCCGGTGTCGGCGACCTCGATCAGCACGTAATCGGCGACCGGCATGCCCTTGGTGTGATAGCGCTCGCATTCCTGCGCAGTGATATTGGAGCTTCGCAGCTGCAGGCGGCCGCCGTCCGGCATGGCATCGCGCGCATTGACCGCCAGATTGGTGACCACCTGCTCAAACTGCAGAAGGTCCGCCTTCACCGGCCACAGATCGCGGCCGTGCACGACGCGCAGATCGATCTTCTCGCCGATCAGCCGGCGCAGCACCACGGAAAGGTCGCTCAGTACCTCGCCGAGATCGAGCACCTGCGGGCGCAGCGTCTGCTTGCGCGAGAAGGCCAGCAGATGCCGTACCAGGCTCGCCGCCCGGTTGGCGCTTTGCCGGATTTCCATGATGTCTTGGAATGACGGGTCGGTCGGCTTGTGCGCGTTGAGCAAGAAATCGGTCGCCAACAGAATGGCATTGAGCATGTTGTTGAAGTCGTGGGCAAGACCGGCGGCAAGCTGGCCGATCGACTCCATCTTCTGCTGCTGGACAAGCTTGGCCTCAAGCGCCCGCTGTTCGGTGGTTTCGAGCGCGTAAACGATGGCCGCTTCCTGGTCGCGTTCCTGCTCGCCGACCGCGGTGACATAGAAGCGGCCGAAGCGCTCAACCTCGCCGGCGAGCCCGGCGTCGACCGGAGCGATGTCTCCCCTGCCCTGCGCCGCCTGGCCGACCGCGGTTTCCAGCGCCGACCAGTCGCGCTCGGAGACGATGGCGCGGATCGAGCGGCCCTTTCCGCCGCCGGCGGTGAGGCCCTGAAACAGCCGGGCGAACAGCGCATTGGTGCGCACGATACCGCCGTCGCGATCGATGGTGGCGATCGCCATCGGCGTATGATGAAAAAAACGCATGAAGCGCACTTCGGCGGCGCGCTGCGGCTCGGTCCCGTCGTCGCGCGCGCGATTGAGCGCAAGCGTCAGCGAGGGGCCGGGCGATCCGTCCGCGCCGAATGCGAGCTTGTGGAACAGACGAACCGGCAGCGTGCGGCCGGAGCGGGTTTTCAGATCGAGATCGACCACCTCCGTCTTCACCTCGCCGGGGGCCGCACGCAGCGTCGTCAGCAATGCGGCGCCGTCGCCCGACACCAGATCGGCGAGCTTGAGCCCTCCCGAACCGACCTGGGCAAGGTCCTGGCCGAGCCAATTGGCGAGCGTGGCGTTGAGATAGACAATGTTGCCGTTGGCATCTGCGGAGAAAAAGCCTGCCGGCGCGTGGTCGAGGTAGTCGATGGCGCGCTGCAACTCGAGAAAGACATTCTCCTGCCGCTCGCGGTCTCGCGTCACGTCGGCCAGCGACCAGACGGTGAGGCCGGCGTGGCGCTTACCGGCACCGAGCGGACGGACTTTCATCCGCAGCCAGCGCGCCGGGCGCCCCTGGGCGGCTGCGATGCGCACCTCCTGCTGCGTCCGCTCGCCTTCGCGCGCAGCCTTGAGCAGCCGGTAGATCGCCTCCGAGGCGTCAGCGTCGCCCATGAACACGCGCTCGACCGGCCGGGCATCGCGCGCGTCAGTCGCCCCGATGAGATCGAGATACGCGCTATTGGCGTAGATCACCTGCCCGTCGCTGTCGGTGACGATGACGCCGTCGAAGGCATCGTCGACGACCGCCTTGATCAGCGAATTGTCGGTCTGTGCGCTGGACAGCCGCAGAATTCCGCTGGCGAGCGCGAACAGCCCAAAGACGCCGATGGTGGCGAGCACACCCAAAAAGACGAGAATGTACGGCTCGGACTGGCCGCGACCGAGGACCACGATGCCGCTGGCGCCGCCGATCAGCAGGAGCGCGACCAGCAGCACCAAGGGGATGCTGCCGCTGCGCGCCGCACCGGCGCTGCGGTCGATCGCCGGCCGCCCCGCAATGCCGCTCAAAGCCTGCTCGCCGAAGCCGTTCGTCATGCTGGCCTCTTCGTCATGATTCGCTTTGGTGCCTCTTGCGACCGGCGCGCGCAAGAGGCTTAGCAAATCCCTTGCCAAGTTCCTTGCCAAGTTCCTTGCCAAATCCCTTGCCAAGACTCACTGGAGAGACTCACCGACAAGAGCCTTGGGAAGCATCGCACAGCCGATGCCCCCCTCCTAGATGACTTCCCGTTCAATTCGAATCACCGAACAAAACCGTTCGATTTGGCACGACCTGCTCCGGCTTTTCACGAGCGATTCTCATTCGACGGAATCTAGTTTGCCTTCGCCGCCAGCCGGCGCAGCCGCATCAGGTAACCGATGATTTCGGCCACCGCGCGATAATGCTCGGGCGGGATTTCCTGGTCGATCTCGACGGTTCCGTGCAGCGCGCGGGCGAGCGGCGGGTTCTCGATCACCGGAATGTCGTGCGCCTGTGCGATTTCGCGAATGCGACGGGCCAACAGGTCGACACCCTTGGCGACGCAGATCGGCGCGTTCATGCCGCGCTCATATTTGAGGGCGACGGCGAAATGCGTCGGGTTGGTGATGACAACGGAGGCTTTGGGCACCGCCGCCATGATGCGCTTGCGCATGCGGGAATTCCGCAATTGCCGCAACTTGCCCTTCACCGCGGGATCGCCGTCGGTTTGGCGAAACTCCTCCTTCATCTCGCGCACCGACATTTTTTGCCGGTCGTACCATTGCCGGTACTGGAACAAATAGTCGGCGGCGGCGACGACGGCGAGGATCGCCACCACGCTGCCGAGCATCTGCATGGCGAGCGCCCGGGTGAACGGCAGGATCATCACCGGATCTGTCGCCGCCAGCGAGGTCAATCGCCCACGCTGCGGCCACAACAGCGCGCCGATCACCGCGCCGATCAGCATGAGCTTGGCCAGCCCTTTGACGAAATTGGCAAGTGCCTGGCGGGAGAACAGCCGAGAGAGTCCCGATGCCGGCGAGATTCTCGACAATTGCGGTTTGATGGTTTCGGCGGACAGCACGATCCGGTGCTGGATGAGGCTGCCGGCAAGCGCCGCGAGCGAGAGCATGAGAAGCGGAATGCCGAGCGCGGCGAGCACTTGGCCAGCCAGCACGCGCATCAGGCTGGCGAGCCCCATGCCGTCGGTCGGAATTTCCGCCGCATGTTCGAGGAGCCCGCGTAACGTGGTCTCCAGGCTTGCTGCAGCGGGTCTTGCAAACACCATGAGCGTCAGCGCGCCGCCGGCGATCGTGAACCAGGTGTTGACTTCGGAGCTCTTGACGACGTCGCCCCGGTTGATCGCCTCTTCGAGCCGTTTCGGGGTCGGGTCTTCTGTTTGTTCGCCCTCGTCGCGATCCTCGGCCATCGCGCGGCCTCAGGCGTGCGGCGCAAGCGCGTGCAGCACGCCGGCGACGTAGTCGAGAAAAAATCCCATCATGGCGCCCAGCCCGAGCAGCAGGACCACAAGCCCGATCAGGATCGACAACGGCAGCGCCACGAAGAAGACCTGCATCTGCGGCATCAGCCGCGACAGCACGCCGAGCCCGATATTGAACAAGAGGCCGAAGGCCAGGAACGGTGCGGACAGCTGAATGCCGATGCGGAAGGCGCCGGCGACAGTTTTGGTAACCAGCGCCGCCACGTCGCCGACCGCCGGCACCTCGCCTGGCGCGAACACGTTGTAACTGTCGTTGAGCGCCGCAATGACCAGGTAGTGCATGTTGGTGGCGAAGATCAGCGTCAGGCCGAGCATGCTGAGGAAATTGCCGACCAACGCGCCCTGCTCTCCCTGGGCCGGGTCGATGGAGGTGACGAAGCCGAGGCCGAGTTGCTGCGCGATCACCGAGCCGGCGACATCAAGCGCCGAAATGGTCAACCGCGCGGTGAGTCCGAGGACAGCACCGACCAGTATCTCCTCGATCAGCATGACGATGGCCGGTCCGAGCGCCCCCGGATCGATGTGATAGGCGGCCCGATGCAGCGGCAGCAGAAGGGCGGCGAGCAGGAGCGCCATGGTCAGGCGGATGCGCGAGGAGATGTTCTGCTCACCAAGTCCAGGCAGCAGCATCAGCATCGTGCCGACGCGCGCGAACACCAGCAAAAAAGCGGCCCCGAGCGTGGACAGAAACGACAGGTCGATGGTCACGGCCTAGATCTTTCCCCGTTCATTTCCGGGCATTCGGTAATCCGGCGGACATGGATATGGCTTAGCCATGAGCCCGCTCAGCCATTGATAATGTGCTGGGTGATGCGCAGGAAATTCGAGTGCAGCACGTCGGCCATAAACGGCAGCGCGATCAACAACGCGAGGAAGATGGCCAGAATCTTGGGGACGAAGACAAGGGTGGTTTCCTGGATTTGGGTCAGCGCCTGCAACAGCGAAATGACAACACCGACGACCAGTCCGACCAGCATCAACGGCGCCGAGACGATGAGCAGCGTCGTAATGGCATCCCGCGCCACGTCCAGCACTTCTGGCCCAGTCATCATCGTTCACGCTCCCCTGCATCGATTATGTGGTCGTTTGCTTAGCAGCCGCGATCGCCAGCGCACTCAGATCGGCATCTTCAAAATCTCCTCGTAGGCCGAAATCACCTTGTCGCGCACCGAAACCAGCGTGGCGATGGCGGTTTCCGACTCGGCAACGGCGGTGACAACGTCGACCATGTTGGCCTTGCCTGTGGCAACCGTCG
>DATJTL010000448.1:0-6187 GCA_035503415.1 Xanthobacteraceae bacterium | reverse complement strand
CGCGCCGACGTGAAATTCGGCCTTGAGGACTTCAAACGTTATTTCAGTGAAGTCGGCACTTTCCCGATCGTGCCCCCCGACATTGCCGGCGACCCGGCCGATTATCTGGTGTCGTCGGGCGTTGCCTGCATCGGCACGCCGGACGATTGCATCCGCCATTTTGAGCGGCTGTGGAAGGGCTCGAACGGCGGCTTTGGCGGCGTATTGCTTCTGGCGCACAACTGGGCGGACTGGGCGGCGACGCAAAAAAGCTACGAACTCATGGCGCGCTACGTTCATCCGCACTTCCAGCGCGACGCCAATGCGCTCCGCCAGTGGAGCTATGACGACGCGCACACCAAATACGCAACCGCCGGCGCACAATCGCGCGCGGCCGTGCAGGCGGCGATCGACAAGCACCGTGAACGCAAGGCGCCGCCGGCGAAACTACGTCGCGTCAACGCCGCCCGCAGCCGCGGTCAGGCCGACTGACGTGCGCCGCCGCCCATAGATCACAAGAGCCACCGCCGCATTAGCGATGACGAGCGTCGCCGGCAGCGCGCAGGTGGCAATCGACAGACTGTCCATGGCGAAGAACGAGGGGACGAATTTGAGACTGTTGAGCACGAAGGTGGTGACGCTGTCGGAGTGCGGCCGCGACCAGGCTTTCGTCACCGTCGGGCCGAAGCCGAGCACGTTGACGAACGACGCCAGCAGGGCGGAGATCGCCGGGCCGTTTGCGATCATGCCCTCGCGCACGGGCCCGCTCGTCGTCGCCGCCAGAAGTTCGGGGCTGCGCGACCACAGATAAAAGCCGAACACGATCGCCGCGGCGGCAAGGAACGCCCATTCGTACCATGGGAAGTCCCGCTCGCCCTTGAGGAAACTCGTCACGCACAGGAGCAAACAGACGATAGTGGTCACGCCCATCACCCAGCTTCCCGGCCCCGCCGCTTGATCGAGCTGCACCAGATAGCCGGTGCCGGTGAGGATGCCGAAGATGAGCCACGACAGCGGGTGCGGCCGCGTTTTGCCGCGCAGCGTCTTCCAGGCATAGATCGCGTAGGCGACGATCGCGATGACGACCGCCAGCGCGCCCATCAAATCTTTGAATGTCATGGTGCTGTTCTATCCGCCCCCGCGAATCGGGGGGAGGGTTATCTCACGTGCGGTGCGGCGCCGCGCCTTGCGGCATTTGCGCCGCATCCGGTAGCGCTGTCGTTTGCCCGGGGCAGGAAGGAACTACTCCGCGGCCTGCTGGGGTGCCCGCCACGGCGCCCGCTCGCGCAATGCCGGCAGAATCTCCTCGGCGATCGCCGTCATGTTGGCGCGCGCCATTTCGTTGGGCAGCGTACCGAATTGCGTCTTGGTCAGCGAAGTGTTGAACCCGGCGAGGTCCTGATACTCGGCGAGCTTCTGGCGCACCGTCTCCGGCCCGCCAACGATGACGACGCCCGACGCGATCAGTTCCTCGATCGATTGCTTCTTGCCGGTGACTTTCACCGCGCGCACGCGCTTCATCGATGCTGTGTCGGTATAGCCCGGCGGCAGCAGCATCTCGGTCGGCATCTTGAGGAACGAGTTGACCAGTGCCTCCAGATGCGGCTTCGCCTCGCGCAGCGCCTTCCTGTCAGTCTCCCCGACATAGATGGTGTTCGACCAGGCGAGCTGATCGGCCGTGGCCTGGTAGCCCGCCTTGTCCGCCTCTTCGCGGTAGAGCTGGAAGAAGCGCGCCACTGCGGCGATGGGCGAGAGCGTCTGGCAGTAGGTGTAGCGCCGCTCCGCCGCCCAGCGGATGGTCGAGGCCGAGCCCTGCGAGGGAATCCAGATCGGCGGGTGCGGCGTCTGATACGGCCGCGGCCACGGATTGACGTAACGGAACTGATAATGCTTGCCCGCATGGGCGAACGGCCCCGGCTCGGTCCAGGCCCGCACGATCAGATCGTGCGCCTCGTGAAAGCGCTCATGCGAGTGCGCCGGATTGACGCCGCAGGCGTGATACTCGGCGCCAATGCCACGCACGAAGCCCGCGATCAGCCGGCCGCGCGTGATGTTGTCGAGCATCGCATATTCTTCGGCGACCACGAGCGGATTGTTGCTGAGCGGCAGCGCGCGGCCGAGCACCGCGATCTTGGCGCGCTTGACGCTGCGGGAGAGGGCGCCGGCGATCACGGCCGGAATCGGCATCAGGCCGTAGGCGGTCTGATGGTGTTCGTTGAGGCAGACGCCATCGAAGCCGAGTTGATCGGCAAACTCCATCTGATCGAGATAGTCGTGATAGAGCTCGGCGCCTTTTTCCGGATCGTAATGACTGTTGGAGAACGTCACCCAAGCCGCGCCATGCTGCGCGATCGCATCGAGATCGGCCTGCGCGTAGGGCATCAGATGAAAGTTGAAAAACTTCATGCTGACTCCTCACGCCGTTTTGCGCGCCGGCCGCCGGCCGTCGACAAAGGATTCGAACGCGGCGACGAAGGCGTCGGGCTGTTCTATTTGCGGAACGTGGCCGCAATCGGGAACAATCACCAGCTCGGCGTTCGGAATCGAACGCTGGTAGGCGAGTGCGTGTTCCTTCGGGAAAATGCGGTCGGTGTCGCCCCAGAGCAGCAGGGTCGGCACGTCGATGCGGTGCAGCCATTTGGCGAGATGCGGATCGTGGCTGCGCGGCTGCCAGGACAACTTGGCGACGGTTGCACGATTTTTCAGCGCAATGTCCTCCATCGCCGAATCGAGCACGCGCGCGACCATCTCCTTGGCTTTTTTCGGATCATGGAAGAAATGGTGCAGCCGCTGTTCGTCGCTGACCATAAACGAATCGATCTGCGCAACGCCCGGAACATGGAGGCCGGCCGATCCGGCAAGCGTCAGCGACGCCAGGTGCTTCGTCGAACGCACCGCGATCTCGGCGGCGATCCAGCCACCAAGCGAGTTGCCGACAAGGTGGACGTTCTTGAGTTTGAGCTGCTCGATGAGATCGAGATAGAAATAAGCGAGATCGTGGATGTTATCGAGCCAATCCGGCGTGTCCGACTCGCCGAAACCGGGATGCTCGGGCGCGATCACGTCGAAACGCTTCGTCAATGTCTGCAGGAACGGCAGCCAGCTCGCGCCGCTTGCGCCGTGCAGATAAAGAAGCGGCTCACCGGCGCCGCCGCGCATCAACCGGATGCGGCAGTCCCTCACCGTGACCGCCGCGGTCAACTCATCCGCCGCCATGCACTAAGCTTGGTGGTTCGCGCGCCGAGCGTCAAGGACCCTGCGAGCCATGTCATGCTCCGGCGCGCAGTGTCATGCCGCTGTCATGGGCGAAGAGGGAATTCGCCCGATTTTTACAAAGACCCCGTGGGATCTTCGTCCTCATTGCGCGCGATTGCTGCATGGCTGTCGGCACATGCGGAATAAATTTGATTCAAAACAGGAAGTAGCGTTGCGCCATCGGCAGGACCTCGGCCGGCGCGCAAGTCAGCAGTTCCCCGTCGGCGCGCACTTCGTACGTCTCCGGATCGACATCGATATGCGGCGTCGCATTGTTGTGAATCATGCTTTTCTTGGAAATCTTCCCCCGCGTATTTTGCACCGCAACAAGTTCCTTGGCGATGCCCAGCTTCTTGCGCAGGCCGGCGTCAATTGCGGCTTCCGATGTGAACACGACACACGATGCAGTGCGGGCTCGCCCGTAGGCGGCGAACATCGGACGGTAATGCACCGGCTGCGGTGTCGGGATCGAGGCGTTGGGATCGCCCATCGGCGCGGCGACGATCGAACCGCCCTTGATGATGCAGTCGGGTTTGACGCCGAAAAACGCCGGCGACCAGAGCACGAGATCGGCAAGCTTGCCCTTCTCCACCGAACCGATGAGCTTCGACACGCCGTGCGCGATGGCGGGATTGATCGTGTATTTCGCCACGTAGCGTTTGACCCGGACGTTGTCGTTGTCGCCCTTCTCGTCCTTCAGCCGGCCGCGCTGCTTCTTCATCTTGTCCGCGGTCTGCCAGGTGCGGATGATCACCTCGCCGATGCGGCCCATCGCCTGGCTGTCGGACGACATCATCGACAGCGCGCCGAGGTCGTGCAGGATATCCTCGGCCGCGATCGTCTCCTTGCGGATCCGGCTCTCGGCGAACGCCAAGTCCTCGGCGATCGATGGATCGAGATGGTGGCATACCATCAGCATGTCGAGATGCTCGTCGATGGTGTTCCTGGTGTAAGGCCGCGTCGGGTTGGTCGACGACGGCAGCACGTTTTTCAATCCGGCCACCTTGATGATGTCCGGTGCGTGTCCGCCGCCGGCGCCTTCGGTGTGGAAGGCGTGAATGGTGCGGCCCTTGAACGCCTTGATCGTGTCCTCGACGAAACCGGACTCGTTGAGCGTGTCGGTGTGGATCATCACCTGCACGTCGTAATCATCGGCGACCGAGAGGCAGCAATCGATCGCCGCCGGCGTCGTGCCCCAGTCTTCGTGCAGCTTGAGCGCACAAGCGCCGGCCTTGACCATTTCCACCAGCGCCGCCGGCCGCGACGCGTTGCCCTTGCCGGCAAAGCCGAGATTGACCGGAAACGCGTCGGCCGCCTGAATCATGCGGGCGATGTGGAACGGGCCGGGCGTGCAGGTGGTGGCGAAGGTGCCGTGCGCCGGCCCGGTGCCACCGCCCAGCATCGAGGTGACGCCCGACATCAGCGCTTCCTCGACCTGCTGCGGGCAGATGAAATGAATGTGGGTGTCGAAGCCGCCGGCGGTGAGAATCTTTCCTTCGCCGGCGATGACTTCGGTGCCCGGACCGATGACGATGGTGACGCCGGGCTGAATGTCCGGATTGCCAGCCTTGCCGATGGCGAAGATCTTACCGTCCTTGATGCCGACGTCGGCTTTCACGATGCCCCAATGGTCGAGAATAAGCGCATTGGTGATGACGGTGTCGACCGCGCCCTGTTTGTTGGTGGCCTGCGATTGCCCCATGCCGTCGCGGATCACCTTGCCGCCGCCGAATTTGACCTCTTCGCCGTAGCTGCAGAAATCCTTCTCCACCTCGATGATAAGGTCGGTATCGGCGAGCCGCACGCGGTCGCCCTTGGTCGGACCAAACATGTCGGCGTAGACGGAGCGGCTTATGGTCGAGGGCATGACGTTCCCCGTGTTTGTTCGGGAGCCTTGTTGCAAGTCCTGTTGCAAGTTCTGTTGCAAGTCCTGCTGCAAGTCCCCGAAGTTATCCCCAAACGCAACGCGAACTTGCGAACGCACACTTTAACTTGTGACTCGCGATCCGCGCGTTATCATCATTTTCAGATCGCTCGCTTCTGGTTCTGCCGGATGAGCGCGGTCGCCAAGACTGGGTTACCTTTGGTGCGGAGCCTGCTACCAGCGTCGCACCGGCGGTGGATTTGGTCCTGGTTCCCAGCAGCGGGTAGCAGCGCTGAGAACGTGACGGGCGAGCCTGCGCAGCTCGCCCGTCATGATTCTTTAGAGCTTGCCCATGACCTCCTGGCGGAAGCCGTAGACCGCTCGCGCACCGGCCAGCGCGACGAGCTTGACTTCGCGCGTCTGGCCCGGCTCGAAGCGCACGGCGGTGCCGGAGGGAATATCGAGCCGCATGCCGCGCGCTTTCTTGCGGTCGAATTTCAGCGCCGGATTGGTCTCGAAGAAATGATAATGCGAGCCGACCTGGATCGGCCGATCGCCGCTGTTGGCGACCGTCAACGTGACGCTCTTGCGGCCCTTGTTCAGCTCGATCTCGCCGCTCTGGATGAAGTATTCGCCGGGGATCATGACGCGTGGTCGCTCCTCTTGCGTCATTCCGGGGCGCCGCGCAGCGGCGAGCCCGGAATCCATAATCCCTGCGTTCGTGGATATGGATTCCGGGCTCCTCGCTTCGCTCGGCCCCGGAATGACAATTCATCGTATCGGCTCATGCACGGTGACCAGTTTCGTACCGTCGGGGAAAGTCGCCTCGACCTGAATTTCGGGAATCATCTCTGCGATGCCATCCATCACCTGCGCACGGGTAATGACGTGCGCGCCCTTCTCCATGAGTTCCGCGACGCTCTTCCCATCGCGCGCGCCTTCGAGAATGAAGTCGGAGATCAGCGCGATCGCCTCGGGATGATTGAGCTTGACGCCGCGATCGAGTCTGCGGCGCGCCACCATCGCCGCCATGGCGATCAACAACTTGTCTTTTTCACGCGGGGTAAGATGCATGGGGGTTAGGTTTTT
>DATJTL010000447.1:0-3874 GCA_035503415.1 Xanthobacteraceae bacterium | reverse complement strand
CCCCGTATCAGGGGTTTCGCACTGAGGCACTTTGGTGCGATAAGCTTTTCGCCCCATGCCACCCTCCCCCAACGATAGATTGAAAAAGCAAAGCAACTGAGCGTCATGGATGTAAAGACTGCGAGCATTCCCGGCGTGTTGCTGCTCAAGCCGCGCTATTTTCACGACGCGCGCGGCTATTTCGTCGAGACTTACAATGCCCGTTCGGCAAGCGCCGCCGGGCTCGCGGTCGAATTCGTGCAGGACAACCAGGCGCTCTCACTCAAGCGCGGCACGGTACGCGCCCTGCACTTTCAGGCGCCGCCGAAAGTGCAGGCCAAGCTCGTGCGCGTCCTGCGCGGCAGCGTCTACGACGTTGCGGTCGATCTGCGTTCCGGTTCGCCCACCTACGGGCGCTGGGTGGCGGCGACGCTGACGGCGCAGGGCGGCGAGCAGATTTTCGTTCCGCGCGGCTTCGCGCACGGCTATTGCACGCTCGAAGCAGACACCGAAGTCGCTTACAAAGTCGACGATTACTATGCTCCGGAATGCGAGCGGGGTTTGGCCTGGGACGACCCGACGCTCAGCATCGGCTGGCCAGTATCGGCTGCCGAGGCGGTGCTTTCGGACAAGGACCGCAAATTGCCACGCTTTGCTGACTTCAACTCCCCATTCCGCTATGATGGAAGGGGATGACGAAGCGATATCTCATTACCGGGGGCGCCGGCTTCATCGGGTCGGCCGTCGTGAGACATCTTGTCCGCGAGATGGAGTACCGCGTCTGCGTAGTCGATAAGCTCACCTACGCGGGCAATCTGGCTTCTCTTGAGCCGATCGCAAGCAATCCGCGCTATTCCTTCGTCCGCGCCGACATCGCCGACGCCGCGCGCATAACCGAGCTGTTCTCAAGCTTTCGGCCGGACGTGGTCATGCACCTTGCCGCCGAAAGCCACGTCGACCGCTCCATCGACGGCGCGGCGGCGTTCATGCAAACCAACATCATTGGTACCTACACGCTGTTGGAGGCGGCGCTCGCCTATTGGCGCGGCTTGCCGAAAAGCGCGCAAGACGATTTTCGTTTCCATCATATTTCGACCGACGAGGTGTTCGGCTCGCTCGACGCCAAGAGCTGCTTCAGCGAGACGAGCGCCTACGATCCGCGCTCGCCCTACTCGGCCTCGAAGGCGGCGTCCGATCATCTGGTGCGCGCCTGGCATCACACCTACGGTCTGCCGGTGCTGATCACCAATTGCTCGAACAATTACGGGCCCTATCACTTTCCCGAAAAACTCGTCCCACTGACCATCATCAACGGCCTCGAAGGCAAGAAGCTCCCGGTTTACGGCACCGGCAGCAACGTGCGCGACTGGCTTTTCGTCGAAGATCATGCACGCGCGCTGCTCGCTGTCGTGCGCGGCGGGCGGCCCGGCGAAACATACTGCATTGGCGGCCGCAGCGAGCGAACCAATCTCAACGTCGTCAAAGCGATCTGCGCGCTGCTCGACGAACTCGCCCCGAGCAAGACCATCGGCAGCCGGGAATCCCTCATTGCCTTCGTCACCGACCGGCCCGGCCACGATCTGCGCTACGCCATCGATCCGACCCGCATCTGCACTGAGCTTGGCTGGGAGCCGCACGAGAGTTTCGAGAGCGGTCTGCGCAAGACGGTCGCCTGGTATCTGAGCAACCGTCCGTGGTGGCAGACGATCCGTGATAACGTTTACGCTGGCGAACGTCTGGGAGTGCCCGCGTGATCCTCGTCTTCGGCGGCAAGGGCCAGCTCGGCCAGGAGTTCAGCCGCGCAGCCGCGGCGCAGGCGATCCGTTTGCGCGCGCTCGCGCGCACGGAGGCTGATATTGCCGATGCGGCGGCGGTTGCCGACGTAATGGCCCGCTGTAAGCCCGATCTGGTGGTCAATGCCGCCGCCTATACGAAGGTCGATCTCGCGGAGAGCCAGATTGACGAGGCTCGGCTCGGCAACGAGATCGGGCCGGCGACGTTGGCCGCGGCTTGCGCCAGCGCCGGCGTCCCGCTGGTGCACGTCTCTACCGACTATGTATTCGACGGCACGAAGGACGGCGCCTATCTGGAAGGCGATCCGGTCTGTCCGCTCAGCGTTTATGGCAAGACCAAAGCGGCGGGCGAGGAGGCGGTGCGACGTGCGCATAAACACCATGTCATCCTGCGCACCGCATGGGTCTACAGCGAGTTCGGCCACAATTTTCTCAAGACCGTGCTTCGGCTCGCGCAAACGCGCGACGAATTGCGCATCGTCGCCGATCAGCACGGCAGTCCGACTTCGGCGCGCGAGATCGCGCAAGCCATTCTCTACCTTGCTCCGTTGTTGCTGAGTGATCGCAGCCTTGCCGGCACTTATCATTTCACCGCCGGCGGCCTCACCACCTGGCATGGCTTTGCCAGCCGCATCGTGGCCGCGGCAGCGCCGGTCACCACCCGCAATCCGCGCGTGATCGCGATCGGCACCGCCGATTATGCGACGCCGGCGCGGCGGCCGGTTAATTCGCAGCTCGATAGCCGGCTGTTCGAGAGAAATTTCGGCTACACTGCGCGGCACTGGACCGAGGGCGTCGATGCGACGACGCGGACACTGGTCGGCGCCGCGCAACCGGCGGAGAGCCATGTCGCGTAAGGGCATCATACTCGCCGGCGGTGCCGGCACGCGGCTGCATCCGCTGACCATGGTCACCTCGAAGCAGCTGCTGCCGGTCTACGACAAGCCGATGATCTACTACCCGCTCTCTGCGCTCATGCTGGCGGACATCCGCGACATTCTGATCATCACCACGCCCGAGGCGAGCGCTGCGTTCAAGCATCTGCTTGGCACCGGCAAGCAGTGGGGTGTCAGATTCGAGTATGCCGAACAGGCGGTCCCCAACGGGCTGGCGCAGGCTTTCGTCATCGGCGCCGATTTCGTGCGCGGACATCCGTCGTGCCTCATTCTCGGCGACAACATCCTCTACGGTCATGGCCTGCCCGACGCGCTGCGCCGCGCCGGCGCACGCGCGCAGGGCGCCACCATCTTCTCCTACTGGGTCGACGATCCGCAGCGTTATGGCGTGATCGAATTCGGCGCCGACGATGAGGTGCTCTCGGTCGAGGAGAAGCCGCAACAACCGAAATCGAACTGGGCGGCGATCGGCGTCTATTTCTACGACGAAGAGGTCGTCGATCTGGTCAAGGAGCTGAAGCCTTCGGCGCGCGGCGAATATGAAATCACCGACCTCAATGTGCTCTACATGAGGCAGCGCCGGCTCAAGGTCGAGCGGCTTGGCCGCGGCTTCGCCTGGTTCGACGCCGGCACCCACGATTCGCTGCTGGAAGCCGCCGAGTTCGTGCGCGTGCTGCAGCGCCGGCAGGGTCAGCTCGTCTGCGCGCCGGACGAAATCGCCTTCCATAACGGCTGGGTCGACGCCGAACAGCTCAAGGAACTAGCGGCCAAGGCCGGCAAGACGCTCTATGCGCGCCGGTTATTGGATAATTTGCGATAGCGCTCGTTAAGCCGCGATCGCCTCCAGCCGCCGCTTGGTGACCGCCGGTCCGAAACCGCCGATGACAACAAACACCACCACCATGGCGCCGGCGATGAAGCTGAACACCCCGATCGTGCCGTAATGGCTTAGGAAGAAGGCGATCAAGAAGCCCGAGAAGATCGCCGAGAAGCGGCTCCAGGAATAGACGAAGCCAACGGCTTGGGCGCGGATGCGGGTGGGATAAAGCTCCGCCTGATAGGCGTGGAACGAGAACGACATCCAGTTGTTGCACAGCGTGATCAGCAGGCCGCAGATGATGACGCCAGCGGCGCTCGTCTGCCAGGCGAACAAAAGCCCGAAGACGGCGATGCCGATCGCCGCCCAGGCGATCTGCCATTTGCGCT
>DATJTL010000446.1:0-5567 GCA_035503415.1 Xanthobacteraceae bacterium | reverse complement strand
GCCGCGCAGGTGTGCCAGTCGTTGATGGTGGTGTGGAATTGCAGGCCGGGATCGGCGCTGGCCCAGGCCGCGTAGGCGATCTTCTCCCACAGGTCGCGCGCCTTCACCGTCCTGGAGATTTTTCCGGGCTTGGTACGCCAGAACAGATCCCAGTCGCGATCGGCTTCGACCGCTTTGAGAAACTCATCCGTCACCCGCACGGTATTGTTGGAATTCTGCCCGGAGACGGTGAGGTAGGCCTCCGAATCCCAATCGGTGTCATAGATCGGGAAGTTGATGTCGTTGTAGCCCTGCTTGGCGAACTGGATGACGCGGCGGATGTAATTGTCGGGCACGTGATTGCGCCGCGCCGCCTTGATCTCGCGGCGGAGCACCGGATTCTTCTCCGGGTCGAAGCAATCGTCGCCCGAGCCCTCGCAATTGACGCAGGCTTTGAGAATCGCGCGCAGGTGCTTCTGGTTGATCTTCGAGCCGGTGACGAGGCTCGCGACTTTCTGCTCCTCGAGCACCTTCCAGTCGATGAACTGCTCGATGTCGGGATGGTCGGCATCGAGAATCACCATCTTGGCGGCGCGGCGCGTGGTGCCGCCCGACTTGATCGCGCCGGCGGCGCGGTCGCCGATCTTCAGAAAGCTCATCAGGCCGGAGGACTTGCCGCCGCCGGATAATCTTTCACCGTCACCGCGCAGCTTGGAAAAGTTCGAGCCGGTGCCGGAGCCATATTTGAACAGGCGCGCCTCGCGCACCCACAGATCCATGATGCCGCCCTCGTTGACGAGGTCGTCGGCGATCGACTGGATGAAGCAGGCGTGCGGCTGCGGATGCTCGTAGGCGGTCTCCGACTGCGTCAGCTCGGCGGTCCGGTAATCGACGTAGAAATGGCCCTGGCTCGGCCCATCGATGCCGTAGGCCCAGTGCAGCCCGGTGTTGAACCATTGCGGCGAGTTCGGCGCCACCATCTGCATCGCCAGCATGTAGCGGTGCTCGTCGAAGAACGCCTGCGCGTCTTCTTCCGACGAGAAGTAGCCGCCCTTCCAGCCCCAATAGGTCCAGGTGCCGGCGAGCCGGTCGAACACCTGCTTGCAGGAGATTTCGCCGACGTAGCGCTCGTTCTCCGGCAGTTCGGCAAGCGCTGCCTCGTCAGCCGCGCTGCGCCACAGCCAGGAGGGAACGGTCTCCTCTTCGATCTTCTTTCGGCGTGCCGGCACGCCGGCTTTGCGGAAATATTTCTGCGCCAGCACGTCGGAGGCGACTTGCGACCATTGCTCGGGCACTTCGACGCCGTCGGCATGGAAGACGATCGAGCCGTCAGGGTTGCGGATTTCGCTCGTGGTCAGACGAAAGGCGATGTCCGCGTAAGGCGATTGTCCCGGTTTGGTGTAGCGCCGCTCGATCCGCATTTCTGGCCCCTTTCAGTTCATTTTCTCACGTCGACGGCCCTGCGGAACCTTCCGCTTAATATAGGACGCCGACAGTTCTCCCGCGACGCGGCAAGGCGAACCTTGCCCGCGCCATGTGTACTCCCGCTCTGTCCGCCACCCGCCGCGTCCCGCCGTCACCTGGCCGGACCCTCGTCACGGCCCCGTCCGAGCCACTCCCCGAAGGGCAACAAAACCCCGCGCTCGCGCCGCAGGCGACGCGCAGCTTGCCGCAAACCCTTTGTGGAGAGCCCGGCGGGCCTTTACTCGTACCCGCGCGCCGAACCCGCAAAAGCTAGGCCAAGGTCGCCGCGCACGTCAAGACTTAGTATGAGAATCTGAATCAAACGCTAAATGTGGGGATTACGGGGACGAATCGCCGCCGCCCCTCAAGTATCGGAGATTCGTAGAGAATCCCCAAGACGGAAGGCGCGTTCGGGGATTCTTTGCACCGGACAATTGAGTCTTCGGCGGTCCCGACCGGCGTTTTCCGCACAGCTCGGTACCGTTCCCTGATGAGGCTGCAATCCGGCCGGCCAAACGCGCGGTCACGCTTCTGTCACGCAATGGCGGGGATTTCCGGCTGATTCTTGATGAAATGGTTCGGAAAAATCGGCGTTTCTGGCACGCCGGCGCCGATGGTCCCCGGTTAAGCACTTGAATCGATGGAGAGACTCAACGGTGCCAACAGATAATGGCGGTCATCCAGCACCGGTGATGACTGATGACTAAAGATGAGTCGCGATCTCGCCGATCGGGTGGTTGGTCAAGTCCTTGCCGACCTCGGCCACGATCTTGGCCTTGACGTCGGCGTGGAAGGCGCGGCGCAGATCGGCCAGCGTCTTCGGCGGGGCGGCGATAAGGATTGCCGGCACTTGGCGCCGGCGCACCACGTCTTCCAGCGCCTTTGCCACGCGCTCGGCGAATCGTTCCTCCTCCAGCCGATGCCAGTCGGTCTGCTCGACGCTCACTCGGCGCTGTGATTGAGCGCGCGAAACAGCAACGCCCGGCCGGTCGGTTCCCTGCTCGTGTGTGGGCGCTGCTTTCTCGCCAAAAATCTGCTCGGCGCGCAGATCGAGGTACTTTTCGTCGCCGGCGTTACGCAGCAACAGCGCTTTGCAACCGTCACCGACAAACACCAAAGCATCGTGCGGCAATTTCGTCATTCTCCATCCACTCCAGACTTCAACCTGTTCGGTCGCCCCGCTGGCAGCGAAAGCACGACAACACAGTACGCAGAGACATGTATTGACGCTGATCAAACCGGTATTGACGCGGATCAAAACCGCCACCTCGTCGTGAATTCGATTCGCGCCCCGATTTCGCAATGCGCGGCGCCCAGCGCTCGCTTCGCGCCGCTTGATTCCCTTCGCTTGATTCATCGTCCGATCGGGCGTTGAATTTCGCCGACCGTTGCTTATGGCCGACCGGACAACCGGCGGCATCGCGACGCAGGGAGGAAATGACATGACCGCCATCGAACGGCGCGCCTTTGTGCAAGGCGCCGGGCTTGGCGCGCTCGCCTTCACCATCGGCGGCGCCCAAGTGATGCTGACGCCGCGGCAGGCGCGCGCCGAAGGCGTGCCGCTGCGCACGCTCACCGCCGATCAGGCTGCCGCGCTCGATGCCGTCGGCGAGACGCTGGTTCCCGGCGCCAAAGAGGCCGGCATCACCAACTTCGTCGATCAGCAGATATCGATTCCGCCCGAAGAAGCGTTGCTGCAGGCGCGCATCCTCAATGTGCGGCCGCCGTTTGCCAATTTCTATCGCGCCGCGCTCGGCTCAATCGACGCCGCCAGCAACAAGACCAAGGGCAAAAAGTTTGCCGATCTGTCGCCGCAAGAACAGCACGACTTCATCGGCCTCATGCGCGTCAACAAGATCGACGGCTGGCAGGGTCCGCCGGGGCCGTTCGTGTTTACGGTGCTGCGCAGCGACGCCGTCGATGTCGTCTACGCCACCATGGAGGGCTATGCCATGCTCGGCATTCCCTACATGCCGCACATCGCGCCGACGCAGAAGTGGTGAGGGGAGGCTTCGATGGTTAACGAAAAAGTCGATGTCGTCGTGGTCGGCTCCGGCGCCTCGGGCTCGGTCTATGCGTCCGTCCTCGCCAAGGCCGGCAAGAAGGTGGTCGTGCTCGACAATGGGCCGGAATGGAAACTCACCGATCTGATCAGTTCTGATATTTGGGGGCGGCGCCTTAAGCCGGCCGGCGGCCCGATACTGCTCGGCGGCAAGAACCCGTTCGCCTATGCCAATCAGGGCGCCTATGCGGTCGGTGGCGCGGCGCTGCATTATTTCGCGCAATTCCCGCGTTACCTGCCGACCGACTTCAAGATGAAGAGCGAGCACAATCGCGGGCACGATTGGCCGATCTCATACGAGGACGTGGCGCCGTACTACGATCAGGTGGCGCAAGACATCGGCGTCTCCGGGGACGCCAAGGCGGAAGAAAAATGGCGGCCGCCGGGAAAGCCTTATCCGATGCCGCCGATGAAGGTCTTTCCGGCCGGCCAAGTCTGGCTCAAGGGCGCCGAGGCCAACGGCATCCATTTGATCCCGATGGCGAACGGCATGAACTCGACCACGTTCAAGGGCCGCGCGGCTTGCATCTATGACGGCTGGTGCCACGTCGGCTGTCCGATCGGCGCGCTTGCGAACCCAATCGTCACGTATCTCGGCGAGGCGCGCAAGGCCGGCGCCGAGGTGCGCGGCTTGAGCAACGTGACCCGCGTACTGACCAATCAGGAAGGCACCCGCGTCATCGGCGTCGAATATTACGACGCGCAGAAACAGCGACAGGTGCAGGAGGCGAGCGTCGTCGTGCTCGCGGCCTGGTCGGCGCAGAATCCGCGCATTCTGCTCAACTCGGCGACCGACAAGCACCCGAACGGGCTTGCCAATTCCAACAAGCTGGTCGGCAAGTTCATGATGACCCACCACATCGCCGGCACATGGGCGCTGTTCGACGAGGACATCACCCCGCATCTGGGCACTGTCGGCGCGCAGTTCATGTCGTATGACCGCTACGCCAAGACCAGCAATCCGGGGGCGTTCGGCTCCTCGTTTATCGGGGCCGGCACCTCGCACAAGACCAACGATTATGCGATGGCGCGCGGCGATCTGTTCGGCGCGGAATTCGCGGCCTTCATGAAGAAGGCGGCGCGCGGGCTCACCCACTTGACGATCTTTGGCGAAGATCTGCCGAATATCGAAAACCGTATCGAGCTCGTCAGCGACAAGGACGAGTACGGCCTGCCGATGGCTCGCCTCGTGCACAGCTTCGATGATGATGCGATTGCGCTGTGGAATGCCAACTTCGATCAGGGCATGAAAATCGCCAAGGCGACCGATGCGAAGGAGTGCTGGCCGGGCAAAGGGCCTGTGGTGCCGACCGCGCATCTGCACGGCGGCACCATCATGGGCAAGGACTCCTCGGACTCGGTCACCAACAGCTACGGCCAGACCCACGAAGTCGCCAATCTGTGGATGGCGGGGCCGTGCATCTTCCCGACCGAAGGCGCTTCGAACCCGACCTACACGATCTTCGCCATCGCTTTGCGCGGCGCGGAGCAATTGGCGAAGACGTGGGGGAGCGTGGCGGGGTAACGTTACTCCGCCGCCGCCTGCGTGTGGCCGAGCCGCTTGTTGAGGGTGTCGAGGAGCGACTCGGCGGCCTCGGCGATCACAGTGCCGGGCGGGAAGATCGCTTCGGCGCCGGCTGATTTGAGGGCTTCATAATCCTGCGGCGGCACCACGCCGCCGACCACGATGATGATGTCGGGGCGGCCGAGGCGGTCGAGCTCGGCCTTGAGCTGCGGCACCAGCGTCAGGTGCGCGGCGGCGAGCGAAGAGATGCCGAGAATGTGCACGTCGTTCTCCACCGCCTGGCGCGCTGCCTCGACCGGCGTTGCAAACAGCGGGCCGATATCGACGTCGAAGCCGAGATCGGCGAAGGCGGACGCGATCACCTTCTGACCGCGGTCGTGGCCGTCCTGGCCGATTTTGGCGACCAGAATGCGCGGCCGGCGGCCCTCGTTGTCCTCGAATTCGGCGACGCGTTTTAGTACCCGCTCGACGGCGTCCGTCATGCCGACCTCCCGCCGGTAGACGCCGGAGATGGCCTTGATCTCCGCCCGGTGGCGG
>DATJTL010000445.1:0-5342 GCA_035503415.1 Xanthobacteraceae bacterium | reverse complement strand
GCGAATACGCGCGCGCCCGCGGAGTCGAGCGTTGTGGTGGCGACGCCGATGTTGAAGCCGCTGGTCAAAGCCGAAATAAAGGCGGGGACCGTCAGCGTCTTGGCGCGCGAATAGCCATGGCTGTCGCCCCAGGCGAGCCGTACAAAGCGAAGCTTGTCCGCTTCCAGCCGCCGCCTGATTTCGTCGGCTAGAAGCCGCTCGTCGTCGGACCACAATCCGTGCTGTTCGATGAAGCTAGCCATACTCCACGGCTAGCACGCTTTACGCAGCGATTCTATTGCAGCGGAGCGCGACAGGCAGCATCATGCGTCGGCTCGCCCATGGTGGCGCAAAACTTGAAATTGCAGGAAACGAAATGGCGAAAAAGACCAAAAAGACCGACAAGACGCATCGAGAGATCAAGCAGCAATTGATTGCCGCCGGCAAGGTGCTGGTCATGCAGGGGCAGGACGATTTCACCCGCGGCCACATCTCGATGCGGCTGCCCGACGATCCGGAACTGTTCTTCATGAAGCCGCACAGCATGGGTCTCGACGAGATCACCTTGCAAAACATCCTTACCATCGATCTGGAGGGCAACGTGGTCGCCGGCACGGCCCGCCGCCACAGCGAGGTCTATATCCACTCGGAAATCTTCAAGGCGCGTGCCGACGTCAATTGCGTGATTCACACCCATCCGACTTATTCGATCGCGTTGTCCGCCACCGGGCGGCCGATCAAATGCTACAGCCAGCCGTCGGCCTTGTTCTACGAGAACCTCGGTGTCTATACGGACACCATCAACCTCATCCGCACTCACGCGATGGGTGCCGGCGTCGCCAAGTCGCTGGGTCAGCACCGCGCGGTGCTGTTGAAAAATCACGGCGTCGTCATGACCGGCAAGGATATCGCCGAGGCCGTCATTGGCCTGATCATGTTGGAGAACGCCGCGATGGTGCAGATGATCGCCGAGGCCGCCGGCGATCCGGCGCCGGAATTCTCCCGCGATGACATCGAGAAGCTCAAGCACGACATAAGTCAGCCCGAACAGTTCAAGGTCAATTTCGATTATCTGGTGCGGCGGCTGAAAGGCAGGGGAAATTGAAGCGGGATTAGGCGCAGACGGCCTCGAAGAGAACGTCCTGCGCCGCCTGCCGAACTAGGCACTCCCCGAGCGCGCGTGGGTGATCGCGTCCCCAGGCGGACCATGAGGCGCGAATTCGTGGTCCGGGGTGCACATCGATCGGCCTCCCCAACGTGCGATAGGGACGGGCAGGGGCTGTTAGCTCGGCAGGAGTTCCCCCGCGAATACAGCTTGATAGGGTCCAGCCCTCGAACGGGCTGGACGCTCAACGTATTGGCACGTTCATTGCCCCTGATAGGCCGATCATTGGCTGGAGGTGCCTATGTCTACCGCCACAATATCGGCTCCGAGCGCCGCTCCGCCGCGATCGGGTCGCGGGGCGATCTTCAAATCGCTGTTTGTTCAGGTTCTCATTGCCCTGTTGCTCGGCATTGCAGTGGGAGTAGCGACGCCGGATTTCGCCGTCAGCCTCAAAATCCTGAGTGACGCTTTTCTCAAGCTGATCTCGATGATCGTCGCGCCGATTGTGTTCTGTGTTGTGGTGCACGGCATCGCCGGTGCCGGTGATCTCAAGAAGGTTGGACGAGTAGGCGTCAAGGCGTTGGTCTATTTCGAGGCGATGACGACGGTCGCGCTGATCTTGGGCATCCTGCTGGCGTTCCTGTTCGGGCCGGGTCACGGGATGAACATAAATACCTCGACGCTTGATCCGAACGCGCTTACGACCTACGCCAATAACGCGCGCCATCTCCAGGGCGGAGGCATCGGCGGCTTTATTCTCAATGTGATTCCGACCACATCGTTCGATGCGCTGGCGCGCAACGACGTCCTCCAGGTGCTGTTCTTCGCTGTCCTTTTCGGCGTCGCATTGGCGCTGGTCGGCGGCGAAAAGGGCGAGAAGGTTGCCTCGCTGATCGAGGCGGTCGCCGCCGTCTTGTTCCGCGCCATGGGGCTGATCGTGCGAACCGCTCCATTGGGCGTGCTCGGCGCGGTCGCCTACACGGTCGGCAAGTATGGCGTCGGTTCGCTCAAGCAACTGGTGTCGCTCGTCGCGCTGTACTACGGCGCGCTGGCGATATTTGTGATCGTCGTGCTCGGCTTGGTGATGCGGCTGGCGGGACTGAGCATTTTCAGATTTCTCGCCTACATGCGCGAAGAACTGACCATCGTGCTGGCCACCGCGTCGTCCGATGCGGTGCTGCCGCAGATCATGCGCAAGCTCGAGCGCATGGGCGTCAAGAATTCGGTCGTTGGATTGGTGGTGCCGACCGGCTACTCGTTCAACCTGGATGCTTTTTCGATCTACCTGACGCTCGCCGTCGTGTTCATCGCCCAGGCTACCAACACGCCGCTCTCGCTCGGCGATCTGTTGCTGGTGCTCGCCGTGTCGCTGGTGACATCAAAGGGGGCGCATGGTGTGCCGGGCTCGGCAATCGTCATCCTTGCAGCGACCCTGCAGGCGGTCCCGACCATACCGGCTATCGGTCTTGTTCTGGTGCTCTCGGTAGACTGGTTCATCGGAATGGCGCGTGCCCTCGGCAACCTGATCGGTAACTGCGTTGCCACCGTGGTGATCGCCGCGTGGGAAGGCGATCTGGATAAGGTCACGGCCCGTCGGCTGCTGGACGGCAGTGAGGTCGTCGACGTCACCGCGGGGTAGCGCGGCGGCGATCGCAAGTCGCTGGTCTTGCCCGGTCTGCTTCCGTGTTTTCGCTTCTGTCGTGTTGCACTAAGATGCGGCAAACACGGAGGAAGCGATCATGGCGGCGCTGACGCGGAGCTACGTCCACGGGGCGAGCGAAAAGCCGCTTCTAGGCGACACGATCGGCCAGTTCTTCGACGCCGCCTGCGCCAGATGGGCGGAGCGGCCGGCGCTTATCGTGCGTCACCAGACGGTGCGCATGAGCTACGGCGAATTGAAGGATGCCGCCGATCGGCTTGCCGCCGGATTGCTGACGCTCGGGCTTGAGCCCGGCGATCGCATCGGCATCTGGTCGCCCAACAACGCCGAGTGGGTGCTCACCCAGTTCGCTACCGCGAAAGCCGGCCTCATTCTGGTGAATATCAATCCGGCCTATCGGGTCGCCGAACTCGAATACGCACTCAACAAGGTGGGCTGCAAGGCGCTCATTCTCGCCGAGCGCTTCAAGACCTCGGACTATGTAGGCACGCTGAGCGAGCTTGCACCGGAGCTCGCCCGTGCGGCGCCCGGCCGGCTCGAATCGGCGCGGCTGCCGGCGCTGCGCGCAGTCGTGGTGCTCGGCGAGGCGAGCCATGCCGGTTGCTTTCGCTTTACCGACATTCTCGCGCGCGGCGGGGACGCCGAAGCAAGGCGCATCGGCGAGCTTTCGCCGCTCCTGCAATTCGATGAGCCGATCAACATCCAGTTCACCTCCGGCACCACCGGGTTTCCCAAAGGCGCGACGCTGTCGCACCACAACATCCTCAACAACGGATTTTTCATCGGCGAGGCGATGCGGCTTACCCCGCAGGATCGCCTGTGCATCCCGGTGCCGCTCTACCATTGCTTCGGCATGGTGCTGGGCAACCTCGCCGCGCTCACCCATGGCGCCTGCATGGTGTTTCCCGGCGAGGGCTTCGATCCGCTGACCACGCTGCAAACCGTCGCCGAGGAACGCTGTACGGCACTGCACGGCGTGCCGACCATGTTCATCGCACAGCTCGATCATCCCGAGTTTGCCCGTTTCGATCTCACGTCGCTGCGCACCGGCATCATGGCCGGCTCGCCGTGCCCGATCGAGGTGATGAAGCGCGCTGTCGACAAGATGCATCTAAACGAAATCACCATCGCTTACGGCATGACAGAGACGAGCCCGGTCAGCTTCCAGAGCTCGACCGACGATCCGCTCGAGCGGCGCGTCTCGACGGTCGGGCGCATCCAGCCGCATCTGGAAGTCAAGATCGTCGACACGCAGGGCCGCATCGTGCCGCCCGGCATGCCCGGCGAGCTACTCACCCGCGGCTATTCCGTCATGCTCGGCTACTGGGGCGACGAGGAGCGCACGCACGAGGCGATCGACGCAGCCCGCTGGATGCACACCGGCGACCTCGCCACCATCGACGAGGAGGGCTATTGCAACATCGTCGGCCGCATCAAGGACATGGTGATCCGCGGCGGCGAGAACGTTTACCCGCGCGAGATCGAGGAATTCCTATACCGGCATCCGAAGATCCAGGACGTACAGGTGATCGGCGTGCCCGACGACCGCTACGGCGAAGAGATCTGTGCGTGGGTCAGGTTGCGGCCTGGGATGGACGCGCATGAGGAGGAAATCAAAGCCTTCTGCCGCGATAAGATCGCCCACTACAAGGTGCCGCGCTATGTCAAATTCGTCGACGAATTCCCGATGACGGTGACCGGCAAGATTCAGAAATTCATCATGCGCGACCGCATGATCGCGGAGTTGGGACTGACGATTCAGAAGACGGCGTGACCTTAACGGCACCTGCGCAGGCGCGGCATCCAGGCAAAATCGAGACCAAGATGAAATCAAGCACCGATCGGATTCTGACCACTCACGTCGGCAGCCTGCCGCGGCCGGATGATCTGTTCGACATGATGCTGGCGCGGATGGACGGCAACCCGGTGGATCAAGCCGCCTATGCGGCCCGCGTGCAGCGGGCCGTTGACGACTGCGTGCGCCAACAGGTCGATGCCGGGCTCGACGTCGTCAGCGACGGCGAGATGGGCAAGCCGAGCTTCATCACCTATGCGGCGTCGCGCCTCGATGGCCTGACCAGCCGTGAAGGATCGCGGCCGAGCCCGTTTGCGACGTCGCGCGAGACCATTGCCTTCCCTGACTATTATGAATCGGCGCTGGCCCAGCAGGTCAGCGCGCGCCGGCGCCGCGCGCTCACGGTGTGCACCGGCCCGATCAAGTACAAGGGCCGCGAGCCGCTCATGGCTGACCTCGCGATGCTCAAATCCACGCTGGCAAAGGCGAGCGCCGCCGAAGCCTTCGTGCCGGCGATCGCGCCGTCGAACATCGAGGCGACGACGCCCAACGAATATTATCCGACACAAGAGGCCTACGTGTTCGCCATCGCGGAAGCCATGCGCGACGAATATCGCGCCATCGTTGATGCGGGCTTTCTCTTGCAGATCGACGATCCGTTCCTCGTCACCTACTACATCACGCGCCCCGATCTCGGCATCGCCGACTGCCGCAAATGGGCCGAGCTGCGGGTCGAGGCGCTCAACGCGGCGCTCGCGGGAATTCCACAAGACCGCGTTCGCTTCCATACCTGCTACAGCATC
>DATJTL010000444.1:0-5483 GCA_035503415.1 Xanthobacteraceae bacterium | reverse complement strand
CGCGCGGGCGGGCTGACGTGCTTTTCGATCCAGCCGCTCGACGCCCCCACTAACGGCCCCGCCGGGCCACGCTTTCCGCCGCACCCGGCCGCGACCTATCGAAGCTGCGATCAGCTTTGCGCCGATAAGCACGCCGCCTGCACGGCCACGACCAGCAACGAAAATCCGATGCGCGCCTGCGCCTCGACCGACTACTTCCCCTCGTCCACGCTGTGCCGATGCTGCGCCGTTACTCGGTAACTGCGGCGGCGGTTTTGCTTCTGGCGGCGCTCGCGTCGCTGCCGGCCCTGGCGCAAGTGGACGGCGAGACGGAGACACCGGGCAATAGTTGCCCGCCGAACGCAACGCCGGGCAGTGCCGCCGTGGCGAGCTGGGATACGTTCTTCGAATGCAACGGCAGCAGCCAATGGCAGCGCGGGCCGTATTTCTTCGGCACGACCTCGGACACTTGCGACAGCAACCATGCGGGCATGGTGCGATGGGAATCGAGCATTTCCAATCTGCAAGTCTGCGACGGCACGACGTGGCAGGCGATCGGCAATACCTCGAACGCCTGCGGTTCGCCGAGCGGCCTGTCGTTCACCGCCGTGACGAATGCCTCGCTCAACACGGTCTATACCAGCAACACGGCGACGATCACGTTTTCGGGATGCAGCGGCGCCTTGTCGGTGTCGGTGACGGGCGCCGCGACCGCGCAGATCAGCGTCAACGGCGGCGCCTGGACGACCTCCGGCTCGATCTATTCCGGCCAGACCTTGCAGGTGCGGCTCACTTCAAGCGGCTCGGTCAGCACGGAACTCACCGCCACGGTTACGGTCGCCTCCTCCAGCGCCAACTATAACGTGACGACGCGCAGCGGGACGCTGGAAGTGTTCATGACGGAAAATGAGTACATCGCCTATGAAATCGGCGGCCTCAGCGGGGCGGATGCCGATTGCCAGGCCGAGGCAAATACGGCCGGCTACAGCGGCACGTGGAAGGCGATCATGTCGGACGATTCGACCAGCGCCGCCTCGCGCCTGACGCTGAGCTATCCGATCGTCAATGCCTATGACGGCTCGACCGTCGCCGCGACCAATCTTTGGGCCGGGTCAGTCAGCGATTGTATTCTACAGCCGAATGGCGGCTGTCTATACAACACAGGGGTATGGAGTGGCACGAATGACGATGGCAGCATATCGACCGGCTACACCTGCGGCAGTTGGAGCAATGAAAGCGACAGCGGCGCCGGTGGGATCGAAGGAGATACCAACGAGGCGTGGATAAGCAGTTATGACTATTACGGCTTACCATACGGCGTCACGGGTTGCGGCAATGAACAATACCTTTATTGCATCCAGCAATGACCCGGCGCGGCGTTGACCGCTTTCTACATCTTGTGTTCTTCATCGGCGCAATACGGCGGGCGAAAGAGGTTAGCGCAGTACGCGCCAAGCCTGGCCTGGCAGACCGGCGCCGCCTTCTCCGCTCGCCTACCCGTTCGCGCTATGGCGATCAAAGAGTCTGTTGATTAACTCGGCTGTGGCTTCGAGCATTTGAAGCGCCGGAGTCGGGCTGAGTATGTGTTGGTCGCAAGGATGTGATGCAGTGTTTCGCATCTCTCGCAGGGCATCCCAGCGGGGATATTCGGATTCGGCGAAGGCGTTGTTGTCGCGAAGCCATTCAAGTCGAGTTTCAAATGGTTTGGTTTTGGCGCGTGGCGCAGTCATGCTCTTGCATTTAATTGTCGTAGCTGCGTCGGCAACACGAAAGATTTGCTCCGTGCCGACTGTTAGGAGCGGATAGAAGAAAAACCCATAAACGAGAGTCCCACGGGCAACCTCAAACAGTCGCCGCACGGCTATCGGAACGCTTTCGGCCAGCTCGTTTTTCAAGATGTCTTGCACCCATGCGTCAGCCGGATCGAGGAAGGGTGGATGCGCGAAATGCCGCCACACCGGATCGGGCGTCTGCCAGTTTTGCAACGTCAGTCGTTTGAAGCCGAAGCCATCGGATACGTCAGTCATTGAATTCTTCTGTCCGAAGGCAACGTGTAAATTAAAGGAATTACGCACAGCCTGCGACGCATTCCACCATGGAGCTTATGCGGCAGTGCCAGTTCCGGCGTCAAAAGCTGATTTCATAATCGTTTTTAGAAAACTCTCGTGCTTCTGAATATCAGATTTGGTGAGCCGCATACGGTATCGCCCCCATTGCTTATCGTAACTTAAGGAGTCGAGTCCACTGTCGTTGATTGTGTTGTCTAGCTCGTCAGATTTTTCGATTCGTGGTTCAAAGACGATGCTGGTCTTTCGTGGTGTGAACGTCACAAAATTGAACGGTTTTCCATCTCTCGCGAGACCAATATAAAATTTATTATATTTCAATTCAAACGTTGGATCGAGTTCTTTGGCCATGCCGAGGAGATCATCCGCTAAGGCGACTGTGGCTTTGCTTCCTCTCTTCTCCCAATCCGCTCGGGTCGTGGGGGCCGCGGCGGCGATCTCGTCGTCATCAACAAAGCCGCGTTTTAGCTCGTCCATGACCTTTGTGAAGATCAGCGTCAGGTGCGTCCCAACTTGATATGCCTGCATTTGAATCGCGATCAAGGGCATAGCCCCATTAAATAGGCTGACGACGTTGAGGAAGCGGCTCGTGATGTTTTCTGCGATGAGCACCGCACAGTGCTCGTACTGTGGATAGCGTTTCCGCTCAATGTCCCAGTACTCAATGGTTCGAATTATGTGCGCCTCATCGGTTGCGCCGAGTTGAAGCTCGACTTCATAGCGTCGTTTGCTGTCAAGGTCTTGGAGAAGCAGATCGAGGCGGCCCGCTCCTGGCTGCGGGCGCTGGCGATCCCGAAGCACAAGGTCGCCGAGTCCGAGGATCGACGTGTCTTCAGAGATTTTATCCTCGACCCACTTCTCGCTGTATTCCGGGTGAGCTTTCAGCGAGACGCGCTCAGGTTTGGTATAGGCAAGAGCAGCCATCGGTACACCTCTGGCCTATTATGGAGGTGTTCACCCAGCATCGGCAACCTAACCGTCGCGCCAAGCTTGAACCGCGTATCTCTTGCAGAAATCAAGAAAAACGCACCAAACCTAAGTAGCTGATCCGATTGCGCTTTTATGTTGTGCAAGTCCGGCGCAGAATCGACCCATGATTTACGGGCACGCGCGGGTCTCAACCGACGGGCAGAGCGCGGTACGCAGGTGCGCTAGCTCTGGACCGCTGGAGCGGGGACCGTATTCCGCGAAGTGGTGAGCGGGGGCAAGAGCGACCGGGCGCAGCTTTGCCGGGTGCTCAGCCAGATCGACGCCGGCGACGTGCCGATGGTGACCCCGGTCGCTCGGTGACACACTGGGCCGACACCACGACGCCGCACGGCCGCCTTATATTACTGACCGTGCGACCGTGCTCGGTGCTCGGCAGCCTGGCCGAGTTCGAGCGTTCGAGCGCGAGCACCGCGCGCAGCTACAACGTCAGCCACTCGACGACGATTCGAGCTACCGCCGAAACTCAGGCAGAAACGTAATGCTGATAACCGATCAGGTGCCGGCGCACACCACGGTCGAGGATGCGGAAATCCTGGCGCTGTACGGCGGCATCACCCGCAGCACCAATGCCTACAACGATTTCGTCCAGCGAGCGACGAGCTGACCTACTTTGGATTCCTCCCCCAGCCACTCTTCGCCAAGCTCTTTCCAGCGCTCCACGTCTTCGGCGATGTGCAGCTCGCGCGTTAGGTATCTGTTGAAAGCGCGATTGAGGTCACGAATCCACATTTCACTTTCCTGCGCCGTCAGAAACTCCATGACTTTCTTTGGGATCGGATCACCCTGGTAGTGAAATGTGGCGTTCCGAAAACGTCTGAGAGCCGATACGTAGTCCTCTTGGGCAAGTAGCTCATCGACGGCTTCGTCGTGCAACTTTGCCTCTTGGTAACCCTCGATCACGACGTAAAGCAGTGCGTACCAAACGCTTAAAACAGACAACATGGACATCGCGCCGCCGAGGCGCGCAAACATCCGGGGCACACCGGGTTGCTCCTCCGCCGGCATCTTCATTGATCGCCGGAGGTGATAGTTGACGGCATCCGCGGTTACCCAATGCGTGTGAAGCGATAGAAGCTTGGGGTCGGGTGGGGTTACCAGTTTATCCATAGCTGTGATTGTCGCGCCGCATCCCGTCCGCCCTCAAGGGCAAACCTTCGGTCCTCCGCGAGCCTTGACTCGGCCGTGCTGCTGCGCACTTGGGTCGTTGGCCGCTTCGGTTGCGGCGCCGCGCGAAATTCTCCACGTGATAATCCGGTGTATCCCGTGCTGGGCGGCCGCCTATATAAGGGTGGGTGTGGGCCGCGGCTTGCGCCGCGGCCCACGGGCGACGTGCGTTCCCTGGAAACCTCTCCGGCGACCGACCGCTCATCGGCGCCGGCTGTTACCATGTACAGGGGCCCCGCGCCGGGGTAGGCCCCCCGGCGCGGCACACGCCTAACTACTCCGCTTCGCGCCGCCCCCGCGGCATCTCGACCCGGCGCTTGGTGCGCTGCCGCTCCTCGCGCGCCTCGCGGAACTCCGGTTCGAGGGCTCGCACCCGCGCGATCAGACCGTCAAGGTGATAGATGTTGCTGTCGTAATCGCCGGCGGCTTTCTTGCGGATTTCACGTTGGATCAACCCCGCCTTTTCGAGCGCACGCATGTTGATCTGGATCGTCTTCGCGCTTACGCCCATCCGCTCGGCGATCAGGGCTTTGCGGGGGAAGGGCGGTCGCGTCGGGTCGATATAGTAGTCGAGGAGCTGGAGCAGGATATTCATTTGCAGTGGCGTCACACCGAGCCGGCGTTGCCCCTGGATCAGGATGGACGGTATGCCGGTATAGCCGTATTTGCGCACCGCTGCGCCCCAGATGCGCTCGGTTGATGACTTGACCTTCTCCGCCTTGGGGAAGGGTACGACGTTGGGCTCGGCCGGTGTCGTCATAGATCGGTTGCCTCCTGCGCCCGATACCTATGATGGTTTGTTCGCCATTTCAATTAGCTGCGCTGGAGAGGGTAAGGAAGCATAGGGGGTGACCCCGCTATCCCTGATTTGCGATGCATTGCATTAGTGGAGCTTGAGTGGCGCTGCTTATGTGGTCGGTTTAACGCCCAGGTAGCCCCCGCGCTTGCCACACGGTGCGGTCGAAAATTTCCACACCGCGGCGTCTAAACCAGCCCTAAATCGCTATTCGTTCAACCTCATCGAGGCTCACCTCGTCGCGCCGGCGATCGTAGAGTTGCGTCGTGCGCGTCGAGGCGTGGTTCGCCATCGCGGCAGCCTTTTCCAGCGTGCCGCCGTTCTTGAGGTAGGCGGTGATCCCGGTTGCCCGGAAGCTGTGGTTGCCGAGCTTGGTCGCGATTCCGGCCGCGGCAGCGCGTCGGCGGATCATCGCGTAGGCGTTCGCCTGCGGCAGCACGGTGCGGGTGAGCTTTGCAGTGCCGCGGCCGATCGTGCGGAACAGCGGC
>DATJTL010000443.1:0-6311 GCA_035503415.1 Xanthobacteraceae bacterium | reverse complement strand
AGCGCCGTTGCGATCGGTCCTTCCGGCAAGCGTGCGAGAATCTGTTCGATCAAATGGAGGCTTTGCTCGACCTCGCGAATGCGCACCCACACGCGCGCATCGACGTCACCTGCGGTAAAGACCGGAACTTCAAAGTCGATCTCGTCGTACGGCGGATAGCCGGGCACCTTGCGTGCATCGAAATTCCGGCCGCTGGCCCGCCCGACGTAGCCGCCGGGACTGAACTGCCGCGCCAGCGCGGCGGTCACAATTCCGGTCCCGACCGTGCGGTCCTGCAGCGAGGCGGTGTTGTCGTAAAGCTCGACGAGCCGCGGAAAGCGCTGGCGGATTTCCTGGAGGGCGTCGCGGATGGCGGTTGCGCCGGCGGCATCAAGGTCAGCCATGACGCCGCCAGGCACCACGCGATCCATCATCAGTCGGTGGCCGAACGACGCTGCCGCCGCGCGCAGCACACGTTCGCGCAAGATGCCGCAATGGGCATGCATGAGCGCGAACGACGCGTCATTGCAGATGGCTCCGATATCGCCGAGATGATTTGCCAGTCGCTCAAGCTCAGCCATAAGCGCTCGAATGTATTGCGCCCGCGGCGGCGCTTCTACGCCGAGCGCCGCCTCGACCGCACGCGCGAACGCAATGCCGTAGGCAACCGTGCTGTCGCCGGAGGTGCGCGCGGCAAGCCGTGAGGCTCGGTCGATGGTTGCACCCGCCATCAGCGACTCAATGCCTTTGTGCACGTAGCCCAGGCGCTCCTCGAGCCGCACCACTGTTTCGCCGCCGGCGGTGAAACGAAAATGTCCGGGCTCGATAATTCCGGCATGCACCGGTCCGACCGGAATTTGGTGCAGGCTTTCGCCTTCGACGGCCAAAAACGGGTATGCATATGGCGACGCCGGCGCCGGCGCCGATTCGCGGGCGCCGAGCGGATACCGAACATCCCAACGGCCGAGGTCAAGCCACGGCCGCGCGTCCGGCACATCCATGGGCTCGAGCCCGTACAAACTGAAGATCGCGCGTTCGAGGCGGATGGCGGGCGGATGGACGGCACCGACCGAAGGAAAGCTGTCGCCCGGACATTCGATCGTTACGACGGTGATTTGCCGGGCGTCATCGCTCATGATTGCCATGTGCGCCGCAGGCGGGTTGTCGCCCCACAACCCGAGCAGAGTAGCGCGGCCAGCAGCGAGTTCATTGGCGATGCCCTGCCAAACGTCGGCCGTCACCGTGACGCGCGGCCAAGGCCGATGGCTTTCGATCAGCCTTCCTTTCAGAAGAAATTCAGCGAGCGGCATAGGCTACCCGAGCAAACCCGCGACGTTGTGAAACCAGGCGACGAGGGCCGGCGGCATGTAGATGCCGGCGGCGAAGACGAGCGTCAGATGTGCGAACATGGGCACGTAGGACGCCTGCGCCTTGGCGGTGCCGCCGCGCGGTTCGCCAAAGGCAATGCTGTTGAGCCGCAGAAACAATCCGGCGAGACCCACCAGAAGGCCGAAGACAAGCACGAGGGCGAGCAGCGGCGCGCGCGCGAAGGTCGAGCTCACCACCAAAAACTCGCTCATGAATATGCCGAGCGGCGGCAGTCCGGCGATGGCGACGACGCCGAGTATCAGCCCCCAGCCGAGCAGCGGATGAGTCTCGGTCAGTCCACCCATGTCGGCAATGCGCTGGGTGCCCTTGACCTGCGAGACGTGGCCGACAGCGAAGAAGATCGCCGACTTGGTGAGCGAGTGCATGGTCATGTGCAGGAGGCCGGCAAAGTTGGCGAGCGGTCCGCCCATGCCGAACGCAAACGTGATGATGCCCATGTGTTCGATCGACGAATAGGCGAACAGCCGTTTGATGTCGCGCCGGCGGTAGAGCATGAAGGCGGCGAACACGAGCGATAAGAGGCCGAGCGTCACCATCAGCTGGCCCGGCGCCAGCGCGGCCGCGTTCGCCGCAAGCAGCATCTTGAAACGCAGGAGCGCATAGAGCGCGACGTTGAGCAGAAGCCCTGACAGCACCGCCGAGATCGGGGTGGGGCCTTCGGCGTGCGCGTCGGGCAGCCAGGCGTGCAGCGGCGCCAGCCCGACCTTGGTGCCGTAGCCGAGCAGCAGAAAGACGAAGGCGAGGTCGAGCAACGCCGGGTCGAAGGCATTCGCGCGCTTGACCAATACGCTCCAAACCATGGCGTCGACGCCCTCGCCGATCACCGGCCGCGCCGCCATATAGACCAGGATGGTGCCGAACAAAGCGAGCGCGATGCCGACGCTGCCGAGGATGAAATATTTCCAGGCCGCTTCGAGCGCCTCGTGAGTGCGGTAGATGCCGACCATGAGCACCGTGGTCAGCGTGGCAAGCTCGATGGCCACCCACATCAAGCCGATATTGTTGGCGATGAGCGCGAGATTCATCGCAAACATCAAGGTCTGATACATGGCATGGTAAAAGCGCACGAACAGCGGCGTCAGCCGCCCGATTTCGATCTCATGGCCGATATAGCTCGCGCTGAACACGGCGGTGGTGAAACTGACGAACGTGGTCAGCACGATGAAGGTGCCGTTGAGATCGTCGACCAGCAGATACGAACCCGGCCGCGGCCGGACGAAGAATACCGACAACGCGCAGAGAAAAGTCAGCACCGTCGCCGCCACGTTAAGCCGCGCGGTCAGGCGATAGCCTGGCAATGCTGCCAGAAGCGCGGCGGCAAGCGCAGGGATCAAAAGCACACCAGGCAGCGCATTGAAGGTCATCGACGCTCTCCGCGGAAACTGTCGAGTGCCCCCACATCGACCGTGTCGAAACGTTCTCGGATGCGGAACAGGAAGATTCCGATCACGATGAAGGCGATCAAAATGGAGAACGCGACGCTGATCTCGACCACGAGCGGCATGCCCTTGGCTCCGGTGGCCGCCAGCACGAGCCCATTTTCGAGCGACATGAAGCCGACCACTTGGCCGACCGCATTGCGCCGGGTCACCATCATCAACAGGCCGAGCAGCACCACGGAAAGCGCGAAAGCGAGATCCTCGCGCGCCAACGGATCGGCCCCCGGCGTCACCCGCAGCATCACCACCATGGAGAGCGCCACGAGCCCCATGCCGGCAAGCATGGCCGGACCGACCCCAACCACCTTCTCGATCTCGCGATGAATGCCGAGCCGCACGATGATGCGATGCAGAGCGACCGGGATGATGATTGCCTTGAAGCCAAGCGCGATTGCGGCGGTGACATAGAGGTGCGGCGCGTCCCGGATGAAGGCCTGCCAGGCGACCGAGGCGGCGAGCACGAGCGCGTGTCCCGCGTAGACGTTGAGCAGCGCGTAGAGGCGGTCCTGATAAAGTTCGATAAAGCTGATCAGCACCAGCGTGCCGGCGAGAAGATGGGCGACGTCGAAATCCATCCTGCTCATCAGAAACTCGCCGACACAAAACGCAGCAGCGTCGCCAGCAGGCCGAGCATCAGCGCAGCGCCGAGGAATTCCGGCACGCGGAACACGCGCATCTTGGCGATCGAGGTCTCGAACAGCGCCAGCAGAAAGCCACCGGCAGCGAGCTTTGCCACATAGGCAGCGGCGCCAAGCGCAAGCGTCGGCAGCGAGGCGGCGGCCGACTCGATTCCCCAGGGCGCGAACAGGCAGGCGATCAGCGAGACGTAAAGGACGAGTGTGAGCGAGGCGGCAAGCTCGATCAGCGCCAAGTGCCGGCCGGAATATTCCAACACCATGGCCTCGTGCACCATCGTCAATTCGAGATGGGTGGCCGGATTGTCGATCGGAATGCGGCCGTTCTCTGCGATCGCCACCATGACCAGCGCGACGGCCCCGAGCGCGAGCGAGACGCGCAAGCCCACCGCCGGCGACGCCATGTACGCCGCGATCGTGGAGAGCTGTGTCGAGCCGGCGATCAGCGCCAGCGTGAACACGATCATGATCATCGCCGGCTCCGCCAGCGAGGCGATCATCACCTCGCGGCTCGAGCCGATGCCGCCGAAGCTCGTGCCGACATCGAGGCCAGCGAGCGCGAGAAAAAAGCGCCCGCTGCCGAGCAGCGCAATGATGGCGATGAGGTCCGCGGACCAGGAAAACAACAGGCCGGTGCGGAAAGTCGGTATCAGCGAGGCCGCCACCCAAGTCGTGGCGAAAACGAGATAAGGAATCACGCGGAACAGCCACGAGGCGTTTTCCGCCAGCACCACCTCTTTGCGGGTGAGCCGCACGAGGTCGAGATAGGGCTGAATGAGCGGCGGTCCCTGCCGACGCAGGAGCCGCGCTTTCACCTTGCGCACGAAGCCGGTGAACAGCGGCGCCAACAACAGCACCAGCAGCATCTGCCCGCCTTGAATGGCAAAGTCGCGGATCAGGACCATACGGCGAGCACCAGCAACAGGATCACGAGTGCGCAGAACACCAGCGTCAGAAATTGGCGTATGGTCAGAAACTGCAAACGGTTAAGCCGGTCGGCACCCACACCGATGCCGGCGGCAAGCGGCGCGTAAAGGAAATCCCAGATGAGATCGCGCAACTCGACCGTCAGCCGGGCCGCGCGGATATCGCCGGGAGGCGGCATTACGCTGGTTTCGCGCGCGCGGAACACAACCGTGCCGAACACGCGGCGAATCGGCTGGGCGAAGCTCATCGCCGAGTATTGGGTGGCCGGGCTTGCGTCCGGATAGCCGCAATCCCACGCCGGCGCACGGCGCAAGCGGTTTGAAGCGAAGCGGTGGATCGCGAAAGCGGCGAGCGCTCCCGACACGACCATGAACAAAAAGACGAGAAGGCCGTCATAGGAGCTGCGGCTGGCGGCGATCGGGATAATCGAGAGCCACTGCATGCCGAGCTGCGGCGGCATGCGCGCGCCGATGAGCGCCGAGGTGACGGGCGCGAGCGCGTCGATGAACACGCCGGGCAGAGTTCCAGCGACAAGGCAGAGCGCCGCAAGCGCCATCATGGCGGCGAGCGAGAAGGAATCCGTTTCGGTTGCGGCTGCCGCGGCGCGCGTGCGCGGGCGGCCGAGAAAGGTCACCCCATAAGCTTTGACGAAACAGGCGGCGGCCAAGGCCGCCGACAGCGCCAACAATGCGCCGACCGCCGGTACCAGCAACTTGAGTCCCCAGGACGGCAATTGCGGGCTAAGCAGGATCGCCTGCAACGTCAGCCATTCGGATACGAAGCCGTTGAGCGGCGGCAACGCCGAGATTGCAGCACAGCCGATGAGAAAAACGAACGCGGTCTGCGGCATGCGCTGGATGAGCCCGCCGAGATGCTCCATGTCGCGTTCGCCGGTCGCATTGAGCACCGCGCCAGAACCGAAAAACAACAGGCTCTTGAACAGCGAATGATTAAAGACGTGAAACAAAGCGGCGGTGAACGCCAAGGCCGCGGCAAGCTGCATGCCGTAAGCCTTGAAAGCCAGCGCAAGCCCCAGCCCGATGAAGATGATGCCGATATTCTCGACGGTGTGGTAGGCCAGCAGCCGTTTAAGATCATGCTGCATGAGCGCGTAGAGCACGCCCATCACCGTCGTTGCTCCGGCGAGCGCGAGCACAACGATGCTCCACCACCAGCCCGGCGCGCCGGCGAGATCAAACACGATGCGGATGAAGCCGTAGACCGCGACCTTGGTCATGACCCCGCTCATCAGGGCGGAGACGTGGCTCGGCGCCGCCGGATGAGCGAGCGGCAGCCACGCGTGGAGCGGCACGATGCCGGCCTTGGAACCGGCGCCGATCAGCGCAAGCAAAAGCGCGAGCGCGCCGATCATGGCGGACGGGTGCGCGGCGCGCATCTGTGCGAAGCTGTAGAGTCCGTCGGGACCGGCCAGGAGGCCGAAGCCAAGCAAGAGCGCAAGGGTGCCGAAACTCGCCATCACCAGATAGACGTAGCCGGCGCGAACGTTGTCGGGGACGCGATGATGCGCCATCACCAGCGCCCACGAGGACAGCGACATGAATTCCCACGACAGCAGAAACGTGAAGGCGTCGTCGGCGAGCACCACCAGATTCATGGCGGCGAGAAACGCCGGATAGAACGGCAGCACGCGTCCGGGCGCAGATTCGTGCCGGCCGTAGCCGAGCGCGAACAGGCTGGCGCCGGCGGCGCCTAGATCGACGACGGCGAGAAAAAAGGCGGAGAGCGCGTCAAGCCGCAGATGCGCTCCAAGCCAGGGCAAGCCGAGCGGCAGCGTTATCTGTTCGGGCGCTCCTTTGACGAACAGGTGCGCCAGCGCCGCCGCTACCAATACCGCGGACGCTGCCAAGCATGCGCCATAGATCAGGCGCGTGGCCGCAGCGCTTGATCGCACCGCCACGGCCAGCGGAGCGAGAGCAAGCAA
>DATJTL010000442.1:0-5979 GCA_035503415.1 Xanthobacteraceae bacterium | reverse complement strand
CTGATCAATTGCTGCCGCCATCGCGGCGCGCTGGTCTGCCGCGAGCGCGAGGGCAATGCGCGGCAGTTCTACTGCATGTATCACGGCTGGACCTACCATCCCGACGGGCGGCTTAAATCGGTGCCGGGCGCCGACGCTTACGGCGCGGCGTTCGATCAGAGCGAGATGGGACTGGTCGCGGTGCCGCGGCTGCAAGCCTACCGCGATTTCTACTTCGCCAATTTCGACCGCGACGCGGTCGATCTCGATAGCTATCTCGGCAAGGCGAAGGAATACATCGACCTTGTCGTCGACCAGTCGCCGTCGGGCAAGATGCAGATCATTGCCGGCACGCAGGAATACGACATCCGCGCCAACTGGAAGCTTCTGGTCGAGAACAGCGTCGACGACTATCACCTGATTTCCACGCACTCGACCTGGCTCAACTACATGCGCAATTCGGGCGTCAACGTCACGCCGCCGAAGGGCGAGCTGTTGCCGACGCGAGGCTTCGGCAGGGATTTGGGCAACGGCCACCTGACCACCGACAATCCGAATTACCGCGGCCGGCCGGTGGCGAAGTGGATTTCCGTCTACGGCGAGGATGCCAAGGCCGACATCGAGGCGATGCGCAACGAGCTGGTGACGCGGCTTGGCTCGGCGCGCGCGGCGCGGGTTGCCGACACCAATCGCAATCTCTGCATCTTCCCGAACCTCGTCATCAACGACGGCTCCTCGGTGACGGTGCGCCACTTCTATCCGCTCGCGCCCGGCCAGATGCATGTCACCGCCTGGGCGCTGGGTCCGGTCGAGGAAACCGAAGCGCAGCGCGCGCGCCGCCTGCACGCTTTCCTCACCTTCTACGGCCCTGGCGGCTTCGCCACGCCCGACGACGTGGCGGCGCTGGAGGCGGCGCAGCTTGGTTTCGCCGCCTGCCGCGAGGTGCCCTGGTCGGACCTCTCGCGCGGCATGGGCAAGGCGTCCGACGAACAGCTCGCCACCGACGAGGGACACTTGCGCGTGTTCTGGCGCAAATGGAACGAGCTGATGGAGGCGCGCGCATGAACGAGATTGTCGCTGCGACCGTCTCGCGCGCCGAAGTCGAGGACCTGTTTTATCACGAGGCCGATCTGCTCGATAATTGGCGGCTCGACGAATGGCTGACGCTGCTCACCGAGGACGCGACCTATTACGTGCCGCCGAACGACAAGCCCGACGCCGATGCGCGCTACACTCTCTTTACAATCGCCGACGACATCGTGCGGCTGCGCGAGCGTGTCATTCGCCTGAAAGATCCGAACTGCCACGCCGAATATCCGCTGTCGCGCACGCGGCGGCTGATCGGCAACGTGCGCATCACCGGCGTCGAAGGCGACGTGATCTCGGCGTCGGCGAATTTCATCATCCACCGCTTCCGCCACAACGATCTGCTGCGCGTATTCGTCGGCCATTACCGCTACAAGCTCAAGCGGGTCGGCGGCCGGCTGAAAATCGCCGAACGGCGCGCCGTCTTGGACGCCGAAGAGCTGGGTCTGCTTGGCTCGGTGAGTTTTATTCTTTAGCGTCATGCCCGGCCTTGTGCCGGGCATCCACGTCTTGTGAGAGCCGAAGACGTGGATGGCCGGGACGAGCCCGGCCATGACGAATTGAGAGGGAGAGGGCGTGCATGTCGAACTCCTCCTCGTCAAGCCCGACAACGACGAATTGACAGAGCTTGCATGTCCGAACTCGACAAAGCCTTCGGCGAACTAACGCAAAAACGCTCGCAGGCGGATGCCGAGCGGCGCGAGCGGCAGAAACTCGCGGCGCAATTTCTCGCCGAGTTCTTCGAAGCGGACATCCGGCCGTCGCAGACGCTGCAAAACCGCGGCATCGAAGCGCACTTTGCCGACAACAAGCTCGTTCTGCACCGGCCGCAATCCGGTTATTACGAAGAGCCGCTGCAGATTGTCGTCGGCGAGCAGGGCGAGATCGATGTCGGCGGCCGAGCGCTTGGCCGCTATCAGCCCGCGGAAAAGCTCGCCAAGAAGCGCGAGCTGATCGGCGAGATCATTTCGTTTTTCGATTTATGAATCGGCCGTCCGAGTTTTCCCTCCTCTGAAAGGGGAGGCGGTCAACCACTCGGCATCGCAATTCCAGCCGCGCGCCGGAACATAATTGGTTTGGCGAGAATTGAGGGGGTATTGGCGCGCTTGCCGAGTGCCGCATTCCTCGCAACGTGATCGGTCAAGCCATCCGCCGCGACGACTCCGAAGCGATATCGCAATCCAGGAGGATGGAATGGATACGATCACCTTCCGGAAAACCGCACCGCCGCAATGGCTGCTGGCGATGTGGAAGGAAATCGATGACAAGACCTTTGGCAAAGGCTTCGATTGCTTCGCTGACGATGCGATATGCAATCTTGGTGTCGCCGACTGGCATGGACGAGAGGCGATCCGGGAAAACTTGCGGCAGTTCATCGACAAAGGGTTCACCGCGCATCACGATGTCGTCGAGTATTGGGACAGCCCCCTCCTGAAGGTCTTCCATGGCAAGGTCGGAATGAAATTCGACGATCCGAGCCTCGCGTCCGTGCGACCCACGATGACGCATTTCTTTTATATGGATGAAAAAGCGCCGACCAAGGTCAAGCACTGGATCGGCGCGGTCGGTCCCACCGGATTTTAGGGCTGAAGGTCCGCGGCCGCGGCCGCCTTACGCCAGGGCTTATTGCGACATGCTCGCCGACTATGTCAGGGAGATTTTCCCGATTACCCGCCCTTCGGATTCTTCAGGCCGCACCGACGCACGGCGCAAACGCGTATTCCGAGCACGGACGCACCACCACACCAAGTGAATGCCGTCTGGCGGCCGTGCCGGCGTCAATTCATTCACGTCACTTCAGGCGCCCGGGCCGAGCGCCCGACCCGCCCTTCATCAATGGCCATCCGGGTTATTTTACCCGTTTCCAGTGAAGTTCACTGCGTCCGCCGAAGGATGGCACAGTCGTCCACGTCTGTTCATCACCCGTGAAAGAACTGATAGTCCGCTTCTGGTCCGTTCCATTCCAGGCCGGCCAAGTCCCGCCTTCGATGTGCTGGACAATGACACCGTTGACCACCGAGTAGGTGCCAAAGAAAGCAAAGCTCCCATGCACGATCGCTTCGTTTTCCTCCGCAGTGCCGTGCATCCGGTTGTTTGATGCAAATTTCGGGAGATCGCGGCGCGCGTTGACGATCGCGAAGTGACCGGTGCTGTCGAATATCGCCATTCCGTTTGGCTGTGGGCCAAACGGCGTAATTGTTTTACCGTCTTCAGTGGTGGTGTTATCCGACTCGAGAATCCATGTCCCGACTAGGTCCTTGGCCGTTTGAGCGCCGGCCCTGGGAATGGCAATTCCCAGGCATGCGATAGCGCTCAAGGTGGCCGTTATCAGATGTCTCATTGCAGTTCTCCCTGATGGTAGGAGCAATCCGTCGCGACGCTCGATGCGAAGCAAAACTGCCGGTCTCGCGCGTTCAGGGGAACTTGGCCGGCACCGAGAACGGTTTGGTGGCATCCACCACGAACATGATGAGGGCGCTCAGATCGGTCGTGCCGGCATTGAAGACTTGCATCGTCATCCCGGCCATATGGCCGTTCATGGTGTGGCCGGCCTCGACGTAGCTGAAGCCCTGCGGCGTCTGCTGGCCCAATTTTCCGGCCACGACATAGAAGGACTCGGAGCCGAAATGGTAATGGACCGGAGTCTTGGCCCCCGGAGGTCCGCTGCCGTAGTTGACGCGCAGGAGGTACTCGGGCGCAGTTATGGGCGGTACCGGTCCGATTTCGGCCACCTTGGTGCCGCCGGGCGTCGCTGCGCCTTGCGGCCCAAGCGTGAACAGCCAGACTTTGCCGACGACTTCAGCCGTCAGCGATGGCCAGCCGTCGTAGCTCACCGTGTCCGGGTTCCAACGATACTCGCCGGCGGCGGCCTTCGCCTGATCCAGCGTCGGAAAATTCTCGACCCGCCAATACAGCGGGCCCTTCGGAAGTTGCTTGACCTTCATCTCGGCGATCGGCTTGACGACGTATTGCACGTCCGCCGCAAAAGCCGACGGCAGCAGCAGGCCAACAACACAGATGACAGGGATCGCAACCCGGGCAGCAGATTGGAGCAGAGTCATATCCTCCTCCTAGGGCTGTCTCGCTGCCGTCCTCGTGCCAGACATGGCTCGCTGTGTCTTTCAGGCCCTCTCAATTTTCGCTTAGCGTTTCCTCCATTTTTCCTTTGAGCGATGCCCTCATTCGCTCCCCTGGAACCGGAGGTCTGCGGCCCGTTGCGGGGTTATTGAACAGGCTTTTCCGCAGGGTTTCGAATCGTCGAGAGAATCCAATTCCGTTCCGACCGGATTGGAACAACCAGCTGAATCAGGCTTCCGTCGCACTTGCTGTTGCCGATCTTGGGATCCCAAAGAACTCCGGAGGTTACTCCGTAAATTGAAACCTGACCGCCGGTCTCGGTGTAAACCGGCCCGCCGCTATCTCCTTTGCAAACCGCCTCATCGACCTTTACGGGACGGGCGAAGTTGAAGAACGGGACTTCGGTTTGGATCATTTGCCGCAATGGCTTGGCGTTTGACTTGGGATTGGGGAACAAACTCATCAATGAATTAGTGTCGGAACGCAGGATGCGAACGCGGGTCCAATCCGCCTCGCGCCCGTTCCACAGACCCTCGCTGTAGCCCGCCGTCCTCACGATCTTGCCCGGAGTGAGCGGCTCGGAACTGAGGGCCGCCGGCTTCGCCCCGCAAAGCGGTGTCTGCAACCGGATCACCGCCAGGTCGGGAATAGGCCAATCCTGGCCATCGATCGAAACCGATTTTTCGTCGGGTGGATAGAACACGTCGTCCACGCGCGCGTGCGAACAGTCCTGGTAAAGCGAGGACTTCAAGATCACCAGCGGCGACGACAATTCGGCCGTGCAGTGGGATGCGGTCAGCACCTCTCGGTCGCCGATCACGATTCCCGAGCAGCCGGCGCCGGAAATTTCAACGATCGAGCGGCGGATCAAGTCGCCGGCGGACACGGCTTGGCCGCCGACGACAGCACCGGCCACGGAACCGGCAATTAAGCTCGAAATTAAACAAAGCGAAAAGATTGAGTTTCTTGCAAATCGCAGGCTCGGCATCGGTCCTACTCAAACCCGGCCGGCATCGAGAATGGTTCGGTCGCATCCACCCTCGGCACTGTTCGGCTGCCATGCGTTGCCAGAGAGGCGGCGTCCTGTCTTTCAGGGGCTCTCAATTTTGGCTTAGCGTTCCCTCCATTTTTCCTTTAGGGGGCCTGTGCTAGGGTCGCCGCGGGCGCGGTTGCGAAGTACGGAAATGGTGTTGCGCTATCTGTTCGATGAATGTGCGCTCGACATGGATCGCCGCGAGTTGCGGCGGGGCACGGTACCTGTGGCCGTCGAGCCCCAGGTCTTCGACCTTCTTGTTCACTTGATCCGCCACCGTGACCGTGTGGTCAGCAAGGATGAGCTGTTGGCGTCGGTCTGGCATGGGCGCGCCATTTCGGAGTCGGCGTTGTTCAACCGCATCAACGCGGCCAGGAGCGCAATCGGCGACACCGGCGAACGGCAAGGGTTGATCAAGACGCTGCCGCGCAGGGGGCTGCGGTTTGTCGGCGCCGTTCGAGAAGAGGAATTCGGCTCAGCCGCGTCCGGACCGCACGAGCCATCGCTCGGAATTGTCGACAAGCCGTCAATCGCGGTGCTGCCGTTCATAAACCTCAGCGGCGATCCGGAGCAGGATTATTTCATCGACGGGATCGTCGAGGACATCATCACGGCCCTGTCGCGCAACCGCGCTTTCTTCGTCATCGCCCGCAACTCATCGTTCACCTACAAAGGCAAATCGGTCGACACCAAGCAGGTCGCCCGCGAGCTCGGCGTCCGTTACCTATTGGAAGGCAGCGTCCGCAAGTCTGGCAACCGTGTGCGTCTGACCGGCCAACTCATCGAGGCCGAGACGGGCCACC
>DATJTL010000441.1:0-3496 GCA_035503415.1 Xanthobacteraceae bacterium | reverse complement strand
GTGGTGGTGGCGCCGAACTGGATGGGCATGACCGACAAGGCGATCGAGCGCGGAAAACTCGTGGCGGGCGACCGTTACGTCGTGCTGGTGGCGGACATGTACGGGCAGGGGACCCGCCCGAAGGATTTCGGCGAGGCGGCGGGATTGGCCAACCCGCTGCGCGCCAATGCGGCGGAGCAGCGCTCGCGCATCCGCGCCGCCTATGACGCGCTCATTGCCGAAGGCAATAAGCGGGGCCTCATCGATCATCGCCATGCCGCGATCGGCTTCTGCTTCGGTGGCGGCAATGTGCTGGAGCTGGCGCGCGCCGGCGCCGACATCGCGGCGGCGGTCTCGATTCACGGCGACCTGAAAACGGCGGCTCCGGCCGCCAAGGGCGCCATCAAGGCCAACCTATTGGTGGCGCACGGCGCGCCCGATCCGGTCGTCCCCAAGGCGGATCGCGACGCCTTCGAGGCCGAAATGGACGCCGCCGGCGCCAAATGGCAGACGCTCGTCTTTAGCGGCATCTATCACGCCTACACCGACCAGGGTTTCGACGTGCCCGGTGTCGCCGGTTGGGACGAGCCGGCGACACGGCAGACCTATACACTCACGCATCAGTTCATCGCCGACGCGTTCGCCGGGCGGCTCTGAAGATTGATACGTCACGCCGCCATCGCAGTCGATGGCGGCGTGACGCTTACATCTTGGCAGGCGGCGGCTAGCGCCGGATCACGACTCTATTCGCTGATGCCCGGCGCATCCGGCACCTTTCTCACCTGCGTCACGCCGTCGGCGATGATCCTGGTCAGTTGGATCACCGACTGGCTGAGCGCCGCATACTCGACGATGTCGCGTTCGACCCGGCTGCCGTCGGCCCGCAGCCTTTCCCGCAGCGTCTGCAATTCGCCAATAAGGTTGTCGATCTCGCGGGTCGACTGTCCCGCCACGCGGCGCAGCAAGCCACTCAAATTGTTCGACGCCAGTTCGCCGTCGCCCTGCGGCTGGCGAAGGGCGCTGCTGTCGCGCCGAACCAGTTCGCGGATGTTTCCTTCGACTTCCGCTTCTCCGGAGTTTTCGTGTTCGCTAGCCCCGCGTTGCTTGAGAATCATGTTACACCCCGTTTACACCCAAAATAACGGCCGACCGCTCGAGGCGGTCCCCGCAGGGTTTTGATGGCGCCATGAAAATGTGACGACTTCGCGGCCCGCGGAGAACTATGGCAGCCGCTTTCGCGCCTTATTTTAGCAGACCCACGGTTGCCGCACGGCGCGTTCGGCAACATCGATTTGTTGGTCGTTCACTCATGATCCCGCAACAACGCGATCACGTTCGCAGCGATGCGTCGCCGGGCCCGAATTTATGAATTCACCGGTCTGCTAATGCTTCTTGCGCATCTCGCCGGACGAATTGATCGTGGCATGCAGGTTGCGGGCGAATTCGACGGCGCCGAACACCGCCATATCGGGCGCGGTCTTGACGTATTCCTTAACGCCGTAGATCGCCGGACCCGGAGCTTTGAGGATGGCCGCGCACAGCGTTTCCACCGCCGCGTCGAGTTTGGCCGCCGGCACCACGTCGCTGACGATGCCGAAGGCAAGAGCGCGCTCGGGGCCGATCTCGGCTTGCGAATAAACCAGATAGCTCATCGCCTTTCGCGGCACGCGGTCGACGAACGAGGACATCACCATGGTTGGCAGGATGTTGTGCGCCATTTCCGGGACCTGAAAGACGGCCTTATCGCTGGCGAGCGTGATGTCGCACGCCGCGGCGATCGCGCAGCCGAAGCCGAGCGCGCGGCCTTGCACGACCGCGATGATCGGAATTCTGGCGTTGCGCATCGCGCCATAACAATCGAAGACGATGTCGCTGAAAGCGCGGCGCTCATAGGCGTCCGGCTCCGTCGGCGGCCGCTGCCCCATGCCGGCGCGGCCGATGCAAAAGTCGTTGCCGGCGCCGCGCAGCACGACGACGCTCGAGGTCTTTTCCGCGCCTGCGATGATGCCGGTCAGTTCGGCGACCATCCCGTCGGAGACCGCGTTGCCGCGCTCCGGGTGGTTCAACGTGACGCTCAGGATCGGCCCGTCTTGTTTGGTCAGAATGTCAGACATGATTGCTCCTTGTCGGTGATGCTGATTCCGCTCGTCCCCGCGAAAGCAGGGACCCGGCATTTTGCCGAGCCTGCCGGATTCCCGCTTTCGCGGGAATGAGCGGACTGAGTTGCATTATTTCTTCGATGATTGGATCGCCTGCCAGATGCGCTCCGGCGTTACCGGCATTTCGATGTGAGTGACGCCGAATTCCGCGAGCGCGTCGACCACGGCGTTGACCACGGCGCCGAGCGCGCCGGTGGTGCCGCCTTCGCCGGCGCCGCGCACGCCGAGCTTGTTGGTCGGGGTCAACACTTCGCTGATGTCGGTCTTAAACGACGGCAATAGATCAGCGCGCGGCATCGCGTAGTCCATGAACGAGGCCGACAGGAACTGCCCCTGCGCATCGTAGGCGCAAAGCTCCCACAGCGCCTGGCCGATGCCTTGCGCGGCGCCGCCGTGGGTCTGGCCATGCACGACCATCGGATTGATGGCGCGGCCGACATCGTCGACCGCGGTGTAGCTGACGAGATCGAGCGCGCCGGTCTGCGGATCGATTTCGACCTCGCAGACGTGGGCGCCGTACGGAAAGCCGAGCTGTTTGATCGTCTCGTCGGCCGTGGCGGCGAGCGGTCCGCGTAATTCCTCCGGCACGGTCGTCTCGCCCGCGGCCGCCGCGCGCGCGACATCGAAAATGCCGACCGCGCGGTCGGTGCCTTTCACCGTGAAGCGGCCGGCCGCGAAGGCGATGTCGTCCTCGGCGGTTTCCAGCATGTGGGCGGCGATCTTCTTGCCCTTGTCGATGATGGCGTCCGAAGCGTTGCCCATGACGATGCCGGCAAGGCGCATCGAGCGCGCCGAATGCGAGCCGCCGCCTTCCTTGACGATATCGGTGTCGCTCTCGTCGACATGGACCGTCTCGAACGGCACGCCGAGCCACTCCGCGACGCATTGCGCGAACGTGGTCTCGTGGCTCTGGCCGCTGGAGAGCGTGCCGACCACGACGTCGACCCGTCCCTCTGGATGCACCGTGACGTCGGCGCGCTCGCGCGGATAGCCGCCGGTGGTTTCCAGATAGCAGCACAGCCCGATGCCGCGCAGCCGATTGCGCTTGCGCGCCTCGGCACGGCGCTTCTTGAAGCCGGCCCAGTCGCCGAGCTCCATCGCCCGGTCCATCACCGCTCGGTAGGTGCCATTGTCGTAGACGATGCCGGCGTGGTTCTTGTACGGAAACGCGGAAGGCGGAATGAGATTGCGCTTGCGCAACGCGACCCGGTCGAAGCCGTGCTCGCGCGCGGCTTTGTCGATCAGCCGCTCGATGACGTAAATGACTTCCGGCCGTCCGGCGGACCGATACGGCGTCGTGCTCATGGTGGTCGACAGCACCGCGCGCGCCTTGATATGGGCGACCGGGATGCGATACG
>DATJTL010000440.1:0-4488 GCA_035503415.1 Xanthobacteraceae bacterium | reverse complement strand
CGGGCCGCCGAGTTCCTTGGCGGCGGCCTCAGCCTCGTCCGGGGTGAAGATGGCGATGCCGCGCGATACGGGGGCGCCGAATTCCTTCAGCACCGCCTTCGCCTGATACTCGTGAATATTCATCGATGACGTTCCGCCTTTTGGGCTGTTGTCTCAGGGGATCAGGCGCCGAGCGCCGGCGCGATCTTGACGCAGGCTTCGACCAGGCTCTCGACCGAGGCGACCGACTTGTCGAGCATCGCCTGCTCGGCCTTGTTCAGCTCGATCTCGATGATGCGCTCGACACCGTTCTCGCCGATGACGATCGGCACGCCGATGTAGCGGCCCTTGATGCCGTACTGGCCGTCGAGCAGAGCGGCGGCCGGGAGCACGCGCTTCTTGTCGCGGAGATAGGACTCGGCCATCACGATCGCCGAAGCGGCCGGGGCGTAGAAGGCGGAACCGGTCTTGAGGAGGCCGACAATCTCGGCGCCGCCATCGCGCGTGCGCTGGACGATTTCCTCGATACGCTTGGCAGTGGTCCAGCCCATCTTGACGAGATCGGGCAGCGGGATGCCGGCGACCGCCGAATAGCGCACCAGCGGCACCATGGTGTCGCCATGGCCGCCGAGCACGAAGGCGGTGACGTCTTCCACCGAGACGTTGAACTCGTCGGCGAGGAAATAGCGGAAGCGCGCGGAGTCGAGCACGCCGGCCATGCCGACCACCATGTTCTTCGGCAGGCCGCAGCATTTCTGCAGCGCCCAGACCATGGCGTCGAGCGGATTGGTGATGCAGATGACGAATGCGTTCGGCGCGTACTTCTTGATGCCGGCGCCGACCTGCTCCATGACCTTGAGATTGACGCTCAGAAGATCGTCGCGGCTCATGCCGGGCTTGCGCGGCACGCCGGCGGTGACAATGCACACCGAAGCGCCTTCGATCCCCTCGTAGGAATTGATGCCGCCAATGCGGGCATCGAACCCCTCGACCGGGGATGCCTGAACAAGATCGAGCGCCTTACCCTGCGGAACGCCTTCCATGATGTCAAAAAGCACGACATCGCCCAGCTCCTTCAGGCCAATCAAAAGCGCCAGCGTGCCGCCGATCTGACCCGAGCCGATCAACGCAATCTTGTTCCGCGCCATGCGATAATTTTCCTCGATTGACAATACAGATAAGCCCGCGCGGTCCTTAGACCTTTCGGCGAGCGCGTTCAAGCCGGTGGGCGGGATCGGCCCGTTCGAGGCTGATCCGCGGCATGCCGGCCACCCTTAGCGGGTCTTACGTCTCGACAATGCCAGCGGACGAGCCTGTGTTTTGTGCATGTGCCGCGCCGTGCGGCCTCGCCAAGTAGTCTTTCGAGCGCATTTCGATCAACCGTGAGGCGGTGCGCTTGAATTCGGCTGCCTCGAAACCCTGCTCGGCGCTGTAGAGCGCGTCGGGCTCGGCGGCGGCGGAGGCGATGAGCTTCACATTAGTGTCGTAGAGCGTGTCGATCAGAATGATGAAACGCTTGGCGGCGTTTCGGGTGTCGAAATTCATCAGCGGAATGTGGTCGATCATGACCGTATGAAATTCGTGCGCGATACGCAGGTAATCGGCGGCTGCGAGCGGCTGCTCGCACAGGTCGTGGAAGGAAAAACGCGCGACGCCCATGGCGGCGCGCGGCACACGTACGGCGCGGCCTTTGAGCGCAAGCTCAAGCGGCTCACCCTTCTGCCCGCCAGTGAGCCGCCGCCAGGAATCATCCAGCGCCGCATCCGCACGCGCATCGGCCGGCACGTGCCACACCGGCATGCCGGCAAGCTTCTCTAGGCGAAAATCGGCGCGCGCATCGAGCCGCACCACATCCATGTGTTCTTCCAGCACGCCGATGAACGGCACGAACAGAGCGCGGTTCAGTCCGTCCTTGTAAAGTTCGTGCGGCGGCACGTTCGACGTGGCAACCACGACGACGCCGCGCTCGAACAACTGCGCGAACAGGCGCCCGAGAATCATGGCGTCGGCGATGTCAGTGACGTGAAACTCGTCGAAGCAGAGGAGCCATGCCTCGCGCGCGAGCTCGGCTGCGGCGAGCCGAATCGGATCGTCGCCTGCGTGTTCGCCAACCTTCATCTTTTGGCGATATCCATTGATGCGGTCTTGGACGTCGAGCATGAATTCGTGGAAATGCGCGCGTCGCTTGCGCACGACAGGACTGCCTTCGAAGAACAAGTCCATCAGCATGGTTTTGCCGCGCCCGACCTCACCATAGATGTAGAGGCCCTTGATGCGGGGCGCCGAACTTGCGCTTTTGCCGAACAGCCAGCCGAGCGAAGAAGACTTGCGCGCCAGACGATGCTGTACGATGCGTGACTCAAGCCGCGCCAGCATGTCGACGACGGCCGCTTGCGCCACATCGGGCTCGAGCAAATGAGCCGCAATCGAGGCATCGTATTGGGCGGTGATGGAGCTCGCCATCTGCGGGCTGAAGGTCTTATGTTAACCGGTGTGGATCAAACGTGGCGAAGGCGCGAACGGATAGCGGCGATGCAGGCCGAAACGCAAGCGTTTGCGGTCGATTGCTCTTAAATGTTCTGTAAGCCATGCATATAAGGAATGCGTGCACGCCGCTCAATACTTCGGCTTGCCATAGTTTGCAGGCACACAACATGATGTTTTTGATTCGGCGCGCGGCGCCTTGCCACGCGTGCGATCAGGGAGGATTGCGACGAGGAGGGTCTTTTTGACGGGCAACGTCAGGAGACTATCGAATGTTGGAAGTCCTTCCCGAAGGTGCCGTGATCCGCAAATTGTGGATCGGCGAAACAGATCAATACCGCGAACATCTCTTGCGCCTCGACCCGCTGAGCCGCCGCAACCGGTTCAGCGGCGGCGTGTCCGACGAATACATCCGCGATTTCACCGATCAGTCCTTTTCGCTCGACACCATCGTGCACGGTTGCTTCGTCGGCGGGACATTACGCGGCGCGGCCGAATTGCGGCCGCTCGGCTTACAGCTTCCTCGACAAGCCGAAGCGGCGTTCAGCGTGGAAAAACCCTGGCAGAGCCACGGCGTCGGCTCTGGACTGCTCGCACGCACATTGCTCGCCGCGCGCAATCGCGGCTTTCGCCGGCTGCATATGACATGCCTCGCCGACAACGAGCGCATGCAGCAGTTGGCGCGTAAGTTTGCCGCCGAGCTGTGGTTCGATTTCGGTAGCGTCGTCGGTGAAGTAGAGTCCTCGCGTCCAACGCCGTTGTCGCTGATGCGCGAAATTCTTACCGACAGCCATGGCTATGCCGCAGCGATGCTCGATCTGCAGTCGCGGATGCTGCGGACGTGATCGCCCGCGCTACGCCTGCCGCAGCACCCGCTCGGCGAGCGGATAATCCGCCTCAACCACGTAGGGTCCGCCGCCGACCGATGCGCGCGAGGAAAACAGCACAAAGCGAGAGACCTGAAAATAGGCCGAGCGATAATGGCCGCGCGCGGCGAGATAATCCGCGACCTGCTGGCTCGAGGAGTCGCGCAGCCGCGCGAGCGTGACGTGCGGCGTGAATTTGCGGCCGTCGGGATCGAGTCCGAGCCGCTGCAGCAGCCGCTCCTGTTCCGCTTGCAATTCCATCAGCGCCGCTACCGGCGTGGCAGGAGCAACCACGGCGCGCGGCTTACGCCCGCCGAACGACGACAGTCCGTCAAGCCGCAGCTCGAACGAACCACGCTGCACGCGGCCGAGCATGCCGGCTATTTCGCGCGCCAGCGCGTCGTCGATGTCGCCGATGAAGCGCAGCGTGAGGTGATAGTTCTCGGGATCGATCCAGCGCGCGCCAGGCAGACCGCCGCGCATGATGGCGAGCGACTGGCCGACTTCGGCGGGAATCTCAAGTCCGGTGAACAGACGGGGCATGAGGATCTAACTGCCGACCAGCGCCTCGCGTTCGGCGAATCGTCGCGCGTGCAGCATGGGGTCATCGCGTCCAACGCGCAACCCTCAAGATGGCCGCCGGGCTCGGGCGCGCGCGATAAGATCTTCCACCTTCGGCAAAATCCGCTCGACAATGACGCCAACGCCTTGTGCATTTGGATGCATGCCATCGGCTTGAGTTAGGCTCAGATCGGCAGCGACGCCATCAAGGAAGAACGGATAGAGCGGCACGCCGTATTTGGCGGCAAGTTCGGGGTAGATGCGCTCGAACGCCTGACCATAGGCGGCGCCGAGGTTCGGCGCGGCGCGCATGCCGCACAATAAGACAGCGATGTGACGTTCGGTAAGGCGCTGCAGGATGGTGTCGAGGGCGTTCCGCGTCACCTCGGGCTTTATGCCGCGCAGCATGTCGTTGGCGCCGAGTTCAACGATCACCGCATCAGTGCCCAGCGGCACCGACCAATCGAGCCGCGCCAAGCCATCGGAGGCGGTATCGCCGGAAACGCCGCCATTCGCGACCTTGGCCGCGGTGCCTTTAGCGGTCAGCGCCTCCTGCAGCCGCGGCACAAAACCATCCTTGGCGGGCAGGCCGTATCCG
>DATJTL010000439.1:0-15477 GCA_035503415.1 Xanthobacteraceae bacterium | reverse complement strand
CCGTCGTTGGCCTGTCCGCCGGTCATCGCCACCGCGTCGTTGAACAGGATCTTGTAGGTAATGTTGGTGTTCGACGCGATGGCGGCGCGTATCGCCATATAGCCGGAATGATTGTAGGTGCCGTCGCCGAGGTTCTGAAAGACGTGATTGCGGTTTGAGAACGGCGCCTCGCCGATCCAATTGGCGCCCTCGCCGCCCATATGGGTGTAGCCGAGGGTCGAGCGGTCCATCCACTGCGCCATGTAGTGGCAGCCTATGCCCGCATAGGCCCGCATGCCTTCCGGCACGACAGTCGAGGTATTGTGCGGACAGCCGGAACAGAAATAGGGAATGCGCTGCGCCACGTCCCTGGTTTCCGCGGCGATGCGCTGGAATTCCTTCAGCCGCGCTACGCGCTGAGCGAGATCGTCGTTGCGGTGATACTTGAGCAGGCGATCGCCGATGCAGATCGCGACCTCGTTGGGATCGAGCGCGCCCTTGACCGGAAACAGCCAGTTGCCGGCTTCCTCCTTCTTGCCGATGCACAGCGGCTGATTGGCGGTGCCGTAAAGCTCCTCGCGGACCTGAACCTCGAGCAGCGAGCGCTTCTCCTCGACGACGATGATGAGGTCGAGCTTGTCGGCAAATTCCTGCAATTCGCGCCGGCTGAGCGGCCACGCGCAGCCCACCTTATAGAGGCGGATGCCGAGCTGATTGCATTTGACCTCGTCGATGCCGAGCTCGTCGAAGGCCTGGCGGACGTCGAGATAGCTCTTTCCGGTGGTGATGATGCCGATCTTGGGATCGCGGCCGCCCGACGTAATGGTGCGGTTGAGTCTATTGGCGCGCACGAAGGCGAGCATCGCGTCGCGCTTGAAGTCGTGCAGGCGGGCTTCCTGGGTAAGGATCGGATCGTTCAGCCGGATATTGAGGCCGCCGTCCGGCATCTGGAAATCGGACGGTGTCACGATATTGATGCGGTCGAGGTCGGCATCGATGGCCGCCGTCGACTCGATCGTCTCGTGCATGGTCTTCAGCGCCACCCAGGCGCCGGTGAAGCGCGACATCGCCCAGCCATAGAGCCCGTAATCGAGGACCTCCTGGGCGCCGGCGGGATTGAGCACCGGAATCATCACGTCGATGAAGTGATATTCGGACTGATGCGCCGTGGTAGACGATTCGGCGGTGTGGTCGTCGCCCATCAGCGCCAGCACGCCGCCATATTTGGCGCTGCCGGCGAGGTTGGCGTGGCGGAACACATCGCCGGTGCGGTCGACGCCGGGACCCTTGCCGTACCACATGCCGAAGACGCCATCGTACTTGCCCTCGCCGCGCAGCTCGGCCTGCTGGGAACCCCACACCGCGGTGGCGGCGAGATCCTCGTTGATGCCGCCCTGGAAGCGGATGTCATTCTTTTCGAGAAATGGCCGGGCGCGGATGAACTGAGTGTCGAGGCCGCCCAGCGGCGAGCCGCGATAGCCGCTCACAAAGCCGGCGGTGCGCAGCCTGTTGCGGCGATCCAGCTCCTTCTGCATCAGGCAGAGCCGCACCAAGGCTTGGAACCCGGTGACAAAGACGCGGCTGTGGCCGAGGTCGTACTTGTCGTCGAGCCTGACGTCACGCAACGGCATGGCGGTCTCCTAGAGCGTCAGACTTGAATCGACTGCGGTCTTGCCGCCGGCTCGTCGGGAACTCAAATTGGGAATACACGCCAGCATTGTGAATGTTCGCCACTAGCCGCGTCAATTGCAAGCCCCACGGAGAAGCAGCGGGCCGTCCTTGCGAACCGCGAAACCGGATCACCGCCGCCAGTTTGCCCTCATGGCGCCGATATTGCCAGAGGGCTCGCACACCCAAAATATCGTGCGCATTGGCGAGGGCGGCAACGCCAGTGCTGGCAGCATTGTGCAATTTGGGCGATCGGAGTCCGGCCAATCGGCTTTGGACCGTGTGCCGCTTAAAAGCTGCCCCTTGTCTTATGCACCCTCTATGGTTGTAATCGCCCGAGGCTGGACCTCAGCCGCGAGACCGCACCGATGATGAAAACCCGATCGTTGTTCCTATTGCGTGCTTGTCGTTGCGCCATCCGACACGGGCGCCTGCTTATTAATACTTTGTTTGCTACGTTTTTTTTGACCTGTATCTATAGACGAAAATTACAGAAAGCTGGCTAAGATCATCGAGAGCTGGTCCTCAGGAGCCAACGAAAGCTCTCGCGAATGAAAGTCCACGTTCTCAATATTCCCAGACTGGTCTTGCAGCGTCGCGCATCGGCTGTTCTTGGTGTGATCATCATTGCCATCTTATGGGCTGGCGTCGGGGTGATGTTCCGCCGAGACGTCCAGCAAGACTATCTCGAGGTGGTGCGCCGAAACGAGAATTATGATCTTCTGTTTGAGGAAAATGTCCTGCGCTCGCTCGGCGAGATCGACAAGACCATCCTCTATCTGCGCCGCAGGGTGGAAGCGTCGAAGGACCCGGCCGATTATCAGCAGCTCGTTCATTCGCTCGACGCCCGAAGCGAAATCATCGTTCAAGTCGCGATCATCGACTCCAAAGGGATTGCTCGCGCCTCAAGCGCCGTCGAAGACCTCACCACGCCAATTAATATCAGCGACCGCGAGCATTTTAAGTTTCAGGTGAACAACACCAAAGACACGCTGTTCATCAGCAAGCCGGTCATTGGCAGGGCGAGCGGCAAGTGGTCGGTTCAGCTGACGCGCCGCTTCTTGAACAAGGACGGCACTTTTGGCGGCGTCGTGGTCGCGTCGATGGACCCGTCGCACTTCACCAGCTTCTACGATCGGATCAAATTGGGCGGCGACACCTCCGTAGCGATGATTGGCTGCGATGGCGTGGTCCGCGCGGCCGGAGGCGGCGCGGTTCCGCAATTCTCGCTGGGACAAGACTTGTTTGGTTCGAAGCTGTTCAAAAGCCTTGAGAACGCCCAGCACGGGACGTTCGTCGAGCGGGGGCCCACCACGCAGAAGAGCCTTGTTGTCTCTGCCAGGAAGGTGCGGGGATATCCTCTGTGGGTAACGGTGAGCACCGAGGAGCGCCAAATCTACCAATCCGCCTGGATGAGCCTTTGGCGAAACATCCTCGCTGCCTCGCTGCTCACGGTTCTCATGTTGCTCGCCCTCGAAAAGATACTAAGAGCCGAGGCCAGAGCTGAACAAAAAGCAAAGCAGCTGCAGCTCACGCTGGAACATATCGGCCAAGGGATCATGCTCGTCACGAAGGACCGTGACATTCCCATCATCAATCAACGGTGCGCCGAACTTCTGTTGCTGCCTCAGGCCATGATCGATGGGCCGGCGAAGCTCGATGAACTGGTCAAATGCAAGGCCGGCGATGACCTGTCACGAATGTGGAGCGAGAATTACCTGCCGGCGGACCAGAGCGGCGCCGGTTTGCCCGATAAGCAAAGGTCGTCGATCACAAGTTTCCAACGGTCGGATGGCGCCTACATCGAGGTCCGAAAGACGCGGCTCGCCGACGGAGCCTTCGTGCAGACGTTCACCGACATTACCAAGCGCCGACAGGCGGAGGCTTACATCACCAAGCTTGCGTCCGAGGATCCGCTGACCTCCTTGCACAACCGGCGCGTATTCAGCGCGAAAATGCAGGAGCTTTGCGAGGCCTCCTCACGGACGCGGTTCGCCATTCTCTTTATGGACATGGATCGGTTCAAGGTGGTGAATGACACGCTCGGACATCGCACGGGCGACCAGCTTCTCATTCAGGTCGCCAACCGCTTGCAGTCCGCCATTGAAGATTCGGCCGTGCTTGCGCGTCTCGGCGGCGATGAGTTTGCGATTCTGCTTCCCGACATCCAGTCAAAAGACGAAGTTGAGGCGCTGGCTCAGCGGATAATCGATGCAGTGTCCCGGCCGTTCAACGTCGATCAAAACGTTATCACGACGGGCATCAGCATCGGCATCGCGATTGGACCGGATCACGGCAACACCGCCGACGCGCTTCTTGTGGCGGCCGACCTCGCGCTCTACTCGGTGAAAGTGGGAACCCGCGGCACCTATCGCATCTTCGAAAGGCACATGAATGATGATGTGAACAGCCGCCGGGAAATCGAGCTGCAGCTCGCGGAAGCTCTGACCAGCGGCGGACTGGATGTTTACTACCAGCCGATCGTGAAGATGCAGGACTACTCAATCACGGGCTTTGAGGCCTTGATGCGGTGGCCTCATCCGACCAAGGGGATGATCTCGCCGGCCAAGTTCATTCCTGTTGCCGAAGAATGCGGCCTGATTGACGCGCTCGGTCAATGGATCCTGGCCGAAGCGTGCCGCCAAGCGAAGCAGTGGCCGGTCGACATGAGAATTTCGGTCAATGTTTCGCCGATTCAGTTGGGCAAGTCGGATTTCGTCGACATGGTTGAATCAGTGCTCGCCAAGACGGGTCTCGAACCGAATCGGCTGGTGCTAGAGTGCACGGAGACGATCTTTATCGAGGACAGCGAGAAGATGCTGTCAACGCTGCACAAGCTGAAGGAGATCGGAGTTCAGATCGCGCTGGACGATTTCGGAACGGGCTACTCGTCGCTGTCCTATCTGCGCAGCTTTCCGTTCGACGCGGTCAAGATCGACCGCAGCTTCGTGTCCGACCTCGGCGCGAGCACCAGCAGCAGCGTCATTGTCCAAGCGGTGATTTTGATCGCGGGCAGTCTTGGCATCAAGACGGTGGCGGAAGGCATCGAAACCGAGCCGCAACTGCAATTCCTGAAACTACTCGGCTGCAACGAGGTGCAAGGCTACTTGCTGGGCGTGCCGGCTCCGGCCAAGGAGATTGGGAAGCTCATCGAGCAGCGCTCGGTCAGGGCCGCCGCTGCCTGATATCGCGCTCTGCGGACTACGCGGTCCGAGCGCGTTTCTTGGCCTGCGCCTCGTGCCACAACAGGAACAGACCCGACGCCACGACGATGCACGAGCCGGCCAAGAGCGCCGGCGTCGGAACCTCATGCCAGACCACAAAGCCGATCGCGGCGGCCCAAACCAGCATGAAATAGAAGAAGGGCGACACCGCCGTAGCCGGCGCCAGCATGAGCGCTTTGGTCCAGAAGACTTGCCCGATGAGATTGGCCAAGCCGCACATGACGAATAGAAAAAGGTCATGGGGCGTCGGCAATTTGACCCCGAACAACAGCAGCACCGAGTGAAAGATCGTTACCGTCGCGAGCTGCCAGATCAGCAGCGTCTTGACGGATTCGGTGCGCGTCATGCCGCGAACGGCGACCGTAACGGTCCCCAGCATGATGGCATTGAGAAGCGCAAACAACGCTCCGAGCGTAAGCGAATCGACGCCCGGATTTGCCACGATAAAGACTCCGGAAAAGCCCGCTATCAACGCGGCCCAGCGGGCCACGCCGGCCCGCTCCTTGAGCCAAATGATCGCCACCAAAGCCGTCCACAGGGGCGCGGAAAAATTGATTGCGATCGCGCCGGCTAACGGCATCAGACTGAACGCGAGCACTGAAAACGTCTGCGAGAAGGCCTGTGCCAGACCCCGCGCCCAGTGAGCCCCTGGAATCTTGGTCGCGAAGACAGAGGTGCCATGCATCGGCAGCAGAACTGCCGCGCAAGTGGCAAATCCAACGACCGAGCGAGAGAACATCACCTGGCCCACCGGATAACTGGTGACCAGCCACTTGCTCAATGCGTGGGTGACGGCGAACGCGACGGTGGCAATGAGCATACAAAAAATGCCCCGGAACACATTCGAGGTGCCCGGGGCCTGGATGCGGAGTGCGCCAGGCTGAGGGCTCGCCTGGGAATCGCCGGTCGTCATGCTCGGCATTTACTCGATGAATGGAGCCAATTGGGCGTTGACGATGCCGCTGATGAGATTGTTCGCCAAAAGGCAGGCCGTGAGATCGTCGGGGACGCGATGGGTGTGCACGATCCGGTTCGGTATGACGTCGATCTGATGGAGCAGGGTCCGGCGCAGCTGCTGCGCTTCCTCGATACTGGTTTCCTGAAACGAGATCTTGTCGCCAATCCGTGACCTGCCCAGCGCGGGCAAGTCAGCCGAAATAACGGTCGCGACTTTCGGATATCCTCCGGTGGTTTGCCGGTCGGCCATAAGAACGATGGGCCGCCCGTGTCCCGGCACCTGAATTGAACCTAGCGCGATTCCGTCCGAGATGATGTCGTGGCCCGCGATGTGCTCGAGCTTCGGGCCATCGAGGTGCATTGCCATCCGATCCGTCGCCGGACCGATGGTGTATTCGCCGTCGAGGAAGGCCTTGATCGATCGTTCTGAGAAGGACGCGTTCTGCGGCCCGAGAACGACGCGGAACCGCGAAGGCCGTGCCAGATCGAGCCCATCAAGCCGAAGCTCGTCCCTTTCGCTGGGGATGTTCCGGCGAAGCGGCAAGGCATCGCCGGCCGCGAGTGCTCGGCCTTGCCAACCTCCGATATGGCCGCGGATATAGGTCGAAACGCTGCCGAGCACCGGCTCGATATCGAATCCGCCTTCGACCGCCAAATAGACGACCGAGGCCTCCGAAGTCGGACCTACACGAACGACTTGGCCGCGTTGCGCGCGAAAGCTCTGCATCGATGCGTAGCGCAAGCCGCTTGCCGCAGTTTCGTCGGGCAGTACTTCGATTGACGCATGCGCGCCCGCGCAGGCGAGATTTACGCCGTCCGCCTCAATGACGAATGTCGGACCGACATAGGCAATCTCCAGCGCACCTTCCGTCGGATCGTTGCCGACAAGGATGTTGGCGGCCCGCAGGCTTACCGGGTCCAGTGCGCCGCTCGTGGGCACGCCGAGATGCTGGTAGCCGACCCGGCCGAGATCCTGGACGGTCGTGAGCAGGCCCGGCTGCAGAATACGCAAGGCAGCGGACATGTGGGCCTCAATGACTCGTGTCAGCCTGCGGTACAGCCAAGATTCCGTCGGAGCACGCGCGTCGGTACTCGCGCAAACTCAACGGTTGAAACCTGACCTTGTCTCCGGCGCGCAGAAGCGCACCTCTCGAGAGGGTCGGATCCCAAAGTGGGGTGGGCGAGCGGCCGATCACGTGCCAACCGCACGGCGTTGCCATTGGATAGATGCAGGTCAGCTTGCCGCCGATGCCAAGCGAGCCTTCGGGGACCCGGGGCCGCGGCGTCGTCCGACGTGGCAGGGCTAGTTCCGGCGACAGGTCACCCAGATAGGCAAGGCCGGGAAGAAACCCGAGCATGTAGACGTGGTAGACGCGGCTACTGTGAATCTCGACCACCTTGGCCGGATCGAGATTGCACTGCGCGGCAACCTGTTCGAGATCGGGTGCGAGTTCCGGGTCGTAGCAGACGGGGATGTCGCACGTTCGGCCGGTTTCCGGCGCCTGATCCAGATGTTCGAGGATTTTTGCGACCTGCCGCTCAAGCCAAAGCGGGGAGACGGTGAGCGGCTCGTAATAGATGCTCAGCGATCGAATCGTCGGTACGGTTTCGATCACACCATCGATCTTGAGCGCGTTCAGCTGTCCGGCGAGCGCCAGCACTTTCGCGCTGACGTTCAGATCGACCTGGTTGCCAAAATCGACAACGAGCGCCGTATCGCCCGCGGCGATCACATTGTAATCGGTCATAGCGCTTGCCCGTCCCGCGATTCGGCTGCCGGCCGGAAATGCTCACCGGATTGTCCGTTTGGCCGCGGCTTGCGGTCCGTGTAGTCGGGGGGCAGGAACCACGGCTTGTCGGAGACGCCGTGCCGCAGCGAAAACATGTAGAAGATCGGCAACGTCTCAGGGAAAAGGCTTTTGATCTGGCTGCCGTTGAAGGTGATGAAGATGGAACGCGGAAACGCGCGTTCCATGACTTTCCGCTCTAACATGTTGGCTTGGAAATAGCGGACTGCCCCTTCCTCCGCCGATCCGTCGCCCTTGAACCACTTGGCTGCGCTGACCCGCAATTCAGCCAGCAGCTCGGGTGGCGGAACCTGCCGTTCCGGCATCTCTTCAGGCCGCAGACCTGCCGCGTTCAGCATGCTGCTGAGCAGGCAAACTTTGAATCCATGGCGGCGCGCTGCGGCTACCAAATCTTGGAAGTACGATTGGATGCTCGCTTGCGAGTGGCCGTTGAGCGCCGCGTGAGTATCGGTGAAGACCAGCGTGAGTTCGGCGCCGGGCTCATAGATCTCGCCTACGCGCGATATCATCGTGTCGAGAAAGTCCAGGCAGGCAAATTCCGGCGCCGCCAGCGTCGGCCGCAAGCCCTTGCCCCAATATTCCACGAACGAAACGGGCGCTCGGCGAGCGTGAGCCTGAGTGATGAATTGAAGCATCAGCTCAGGTTTGTCCGGCTTTTCGCGCTTGAAAGCTCGGGTGTTAAACGACTTGAGAATCTGTTCCGGCGTCACCGCTCGGGTCCAGCCGCCGGCTCGCTTTACCGGGGAAGCCGGCTGCTGCTGAGACGAATGGGGAGAAGTTCCGCACGAGCGTTCATCCGAGAACGAAAGTTCCTCGGCTGCCCGGACGGGGCCGCACGTGTCGTATTCCATTAGATGACCCGCCGCTTGATGAACCTAAGGTTGACCCTTAAGGAAAAATTTACACTTCAATTCGTTAAGGTCAACAATTCATTACCTCGTAAAGCCGACGGCGTGTGAATTGGAAAGGTCTTCCCTAACAATTAACGTTAATGAGGCCGGAACGCGCCTCGTCGCAAAGGGCTGGCCTTATCGAGGCCGCACCGAGTTCCATTTCTGTGACGAAGCTGTGACGGGTTGGAGCTGGGTGAAAGGACTCGAACCTTCCAACTCACCGGATACATCCGGTGGCTTTACCAATTAAGCTAACCCAGCAAGCCCCAGTAAGGCGACGCAATTAAACTAGTGCGACGCCGTTAACGAAAACTAACCCGGGCGGTCAAACGCGATTGGCGCAGGCCCGATTAGTGCCGGTAGACGGGCGATTTATCGGGCTGCGCGGCGAAGTGCCTCATGCTAAGCTTGCACAACCGCGGAGACCTGACCCATGAACACACACGTGAAGCTCGCAACCATAGCCCAAAGCGACATCTCGCCGGCCGAGTGGCAGGCGCGCGTCGATCTCGCCGCCGCCTACCGGCTGATCGCTCATTACGGCTGGGGTGATGTGATCTATAATCATAGCTCGATGCGCGTGCCCGGCGAGGAGCGCAAGTTCCTCATCAAGCGGCATGAACTCCTCTACGAGGAAGTGACGCCGTCGAACCTGGTCAAAGTGAGCATGGATGACGATCTCGACGAGTCCGCGGGCGTCAATCGGCCGGGCTTCACGCTGCACGGCGGCGTGCTGTCGGGGAGGCCGGATGTCAATTGTGCCGTCCATGTCCACACCGAAATCGGCATGGCGATTTCCGGGTTGAAGCACGGCCTGCGCATGGTCTCCCAGCCGGCGGTGCGCTTCTTCAATCGCGTCGGCTATCACGACTACGAAGGCATCACCGAGGACTTCGGCGAGCGCGCGCGCATCAACAAGGCGCTCGGCAAGAACCGCGCCCTCATTCTGCACAATCACGGCCTGCTCACGGTGGGCAAGACCGCGCGCGAGGCGTTCGTGCTGATGAAGTCGCTGATCGAGGCGGCCGACATCCAGCTGCGGATGGAAGCGACCGGGGGCGCGCTGATCGAGATTCCACCCGAGACTTGCGAGAAAGTCGCTCATCAATACGAGCACCATGATTCCGGCCGTGGCTCGGCCGATTGGCCGGCCTACTTGCGGATGCTCGATGCGATCGACCCGAACTGGCGGAAGTGATCGCGCCGTCGAATCCGATGGTTGGCGAACCTTTCCACCCGCAGCGGGTGAGGCAGCGGGTGAGGAACGTCCGGCAACGGAAGCTGCGCTGATTTGCCTCAATGTCGGCGGAATGGCGGAGCCCAATTGGGCTGCACACGCTGCTGATTAAGGCTCGGCGTTCATGCGGCATTGGCGGCTCATTGTCGTGGCGGCTGGAGCGGCGTTCGCGTCGCTTGCGCTGCAGCCGGCGACCGTGCATGCGCAGACGGTCGATGCCGCGATCGTTCTCGCCGCCGACGTGTCGCGCAGTATCGACGACGAGGAGTTTGAGCTGCAGCGCCACGGCTATGCCGAGGCGGTGACAAGTCCGCAATTCCTGCAAGCGGTTCAGGGGGGAGCGCACGGCGCCGTGGCCTTGTGCCTGGTCGAATGGGCCGGACCCGAGCAGCAGGCCGTGGTCGCGAAATGGATGGTGATCCGCGACGGCGAGGGCGCTGCCGAATTCGCCAAGATCCTGCTCGATGCGCCGCGATCTTCCGCCGGCCGCACCGCGATCGGCGACGGCATCGACTATGCCATGGCGCAGCTTGCGGCCGCTGGTTTTACTGCATTGCGGCGGGTCATCGACGTCTCCGGGGACGGCACCAACAATTCCGGACGGGAGGTGACCGCGGCGCGCGATGACGCGGTAGGCAAGGGGGTCATCATCAACGGTCTTGCCATCATCAACGAAAAGACCGGCGGCATGCCGGGAACCTTCCTCTATGCGCACACGCATCCGCCCGGCGGCCTGCCGGACTATTACCGCAACAACGTGATTGGCGGTCCCGGCGCTTTCGTGCTGCAGATTTCGAACTTCGACACCTTCGCCGAAGCGATGACCAACAAGTTGATCACCGAGGTCTCGGACGCGTCCCCGACGGACGTGCGCAAGCGCGCCGCCAGCGCGGCGCGGTAGATCATTATTCTGCGAATGACGCGATTTATACCAACCCCGCTATCGCTGACTCATACCCGTCACCCTGAGGTGCGAGCGAAGCGAGCCTCGAAGGGCGACGGTCGCGGCGCCTGAGCAGCATCCTTCGAGGGCCGCCTTCGGCGGCCACCTCAGGATGACGGTCAACATAAAGTGCCGTTGGTATTACTTCGCCGGAGCGTACTTGCCGCCGGTCTGTTTGGTGTGCACGCCTTCTCCGCCGCTCTGCTTATGCTGCAGCCTGGTAATGCGCGCCCAGGTGCGCTTGAGCGGATCGCGCACCTTGATGTGCAGGGTACCGCAGCGTTCGACCGTCAGCTCGATCTTGTCGCCGTCCATGAACGGGTTGAGCCCGCGATGGTTGGTGCCGGTCGCCAGGATGTCGCCGGGCTCGAGCGTGTGTATGGCGGTCACCCATTCGATGCAGCGCGGAATCTTGTGCGCCATGTCGTCGGTGTTGAAGTCCTGATAGACGGTGCCGTTATTGGTCAGCGTGATCTGCAGCTTCTGCGGGTCCTTGATCTCGTCCTTGGTGACGATGTAGGGGCCGACCGGTGCAAACGTGTCGCGCGACTTCATCTGATAGAACACGTTGGTCGGCGGCACCACGCCGCGCGCCGAACCGTCGATGAAATTGGTATAGCCGAACACGTATTTCATCGCGTCGGCCGCCTTGACGTGGGAGGCCTTCTTGCCGATCACCAGCGCAATCTCGGCCTCGCCTTCGAAAACCGACGCCGCCATGTCGGGCAGCAGCATGGTGTCGCCGTCGCCGATGATCGCGCTCGGCGATTTCATAAACGCGTTGATCGGAGCCGGCTCCGGCAGCGTGCCGTCCTCCATGTAATTCACGGCCATGCAGATGATGTTTTCGGGCTTGGGCAGCGGTGGGCGCAGCTTGACCTTGGACAGCGGCTTGCCTTTGCCCTTTTTGGCGGCGGCGGCGAACTTGGCCTTATAGGTGCTCCACTTCTCGATCACGCCGCGGATGACGTCCTGCGGGCCGAGCGCCTTGATGCCCTTGGTCAGCGCCGAGACGTCGACGATCTTGTCGCCGACCACGACGCCGAGCTTATAGTTATCAAAAAACGCGAGTTTCATGTCTGCTCCTTGGGATATTGTGCGACGCGTTTGCTGAAGCCCTAACCCGCCGTGGCGGCGGGATCAATGGCCGAATTGCGGTTCACACCCTGTTTCCCGCGCTCCAGCTCCAGAAATCACGGCCTTCATCGCGCATGAATTTCGCCAGCACCATCTTGTGCACTTCGTCGGCGCCGTCGACCAGCCGCGCCGCGCGGGCGGCGCGGTAGACCCATTCGGCAATCGTGTCCTTGGAATAGCCGCGCGCCCCATTGAGCTGAATCGCGACATCGGCGGCCTGGTGCAGGGTGTTGGCGACGTGCAGCTTCGCCATCGACACTTCCTTGCGCGCGAAATCGCCCTGATCGAGCTTCCAGGCCGCGTGCATGGTGAGCAGACGGCCGATGTGGATATTGTGGCCGACTTCGCCGAGCTTCATTTGCACGCTCTCGCGGTCGGCGAGCTTGATGCCGAAACCCTCGCGGCGGTCGACATAGTCCTGAGCGATCTCGACGCAGCGCTTCGACCAGCCGAGCCAGCGCATGCAGTGCGTGAGCCGCGCCGGTCCAAGCCGCACCTGCACGACTTTGAGGCCGTTGCCGACGCCGCCGAACACGTCGTCCTCGTGCACCTCAAGCCCGTCGAATTCCAGCTCGCAGTGACCGCCGTGCTCCTCCGGACCCATGATCTCGATACGGCGCAGGATGCGCCAGCCGGGCTGATCCTTATGGAAGAGGAACGTGGTGATGCCCTTGCGCTTGTCGTCGGACGTGCGCGCGGCGAGGATGAAATGGGCAGCGCCGTCGGCGCCCGTAATGAACCATTTGCGGCCGTAGATCCTCCAGGTGTCGCCCTTCTTTTCGGCGTAGGTCTTGATCATGCTGGGATCGGAGCCGCCGCCGGGCGCCGGCTCGGTCATGGCGAAGGACGAGCGCACCTTGCCCTCGACGATGGGCTTGAGCCATTTGTCCTTCTGCTTTTGCGTGCCGAGCTTTTTCAGCACGTTCATGTTGCCGTCGTCCGGCGCCATGCAGTTGAACGCCAATGGTCCGAACAGCGAGCGCGCGGCCTCTTCGTACATCACCGCCCAGGCGACCATCGGCAAATCCATGCCGCCGTATTCTTTCGGCGATTGCGGCGCCCAAAGGCCGGCTTTCCTCGCCTTGTCGCGAACTGGTTGCAGCGCCTCGTGCGGAATATTTTCGTGGTCGGAAAAATTCTGCCGATCGGCTTCGAGCGGCATCACGTGCTCGTCGACGAAGGCGCGCGTGCGCAGCCGCAGGTCCTCGATCTCCGGCGGTAGGGTGAAGTCCATATTAGTGGTCCGATTCCAACATTCGCATGATAGCCTATCGGGCGGGGATACGAATGTTAGAATCGGGCCACTCGTTTCGACAAGCGGGCTGCGGCTGGCCCATTGATTTTTCTCAACGCGACCACCGGGTACAAATCCGCGGTTAGTGGTCGCTGGGTAATGTTGGTAGTAAAGTTGGCAGTAGAGTTGGCAGGTGAGGCTGGATGCAGATCATGACGAGGATCGTGTTTTTAGTGGCCGCTGCGGCGGCAACGCTCTGCTTCAACGCGCTGCCGAGCCGGGCCGACACCTACGGCAACGCGCCGTGGTGCGCGGTGCGAAGCCTCGGCTACGGTGACGTGGAATGGGACTGCGAATACGCCTCGGCCGCAGAGTGCGCGCCGACGGTCATTGCCGGCAACCGGGGATTCTGCAACCAGAACCCCTATTATGTCGCTCCTTACCGCCCGGTTGCCCCTTGGCATCCGCGTCATCACATAAGGCGCCGCGTGCATCGTCAGTAGGATTGCCGGCGCGTGAGCGGCGCAGCATAGTTCGGACTGTGGGACTGAAGGCAGGCAGTCTCCGCAAGAGTGCCGGATAAGCTAGTCATGCTCGATTCGACCCCAGCAACGCACCCGCAATTTTCGCTCGATGCGGAGCAGATTGCGCTGCGGGACATGGCGCGCGCATTCGCCGACGACGAGTTTGCGCCCAATGCCATCGCGTGGGACGAGGCCAAGCATTTTCCCGTCGCCGAAATGCGCAAAGCCGCAGCGCTCGGCATGGCCGGCATTTACGTCGCCGAGGATGCGGGCGGATCGGGCCTGTCGCGGCTCGCGGCGGCGCTGATCTTCGAGGCGCTGGCGACCGGCTGTCCGACCGTCGCGGCCTATATGTCGATCCACAACATGGTCGCCTGGATGATCGACGCGTTCGGTACCGACGGGCAGCGGCAACAATGGCTGCCGCCGCTATGCAGGATGGACCAGTTTGCCAGCTATTGCCTGACCGAGCCGGGCGCCGGTTCGGACGCGGCAGCGCTTACCACGCGGGCGGAGCGCGAGGGCGATTGCTACGTGCTCAATGGGCAAAAGCTTTTCATCTCCGGCGCCGGCGAAAGCGGCATCTACGTGGTCATGGCGCGCACCGGCGGGGAAGGCGCAGACGGGATTTCGGCGCTGCTGGTGCCCGGCGATGCCGCGGGACTGTCGTTTGGAGCAAACGAGCGCAAGATGGGCTGGAACGCGCAGCCCACGCGCGCAGTCACTTTTGAGGATGTCCGCGTTCCCGTCGGCAATCGGCTGGGCGCCGAGGGTTCGGGCTTCAAGATCGCCATGGCCGCGCTCGATGGCGGCCGCCTCAACATCGCCGCCTGTTCGCTTGGCGGCGCGCAGGCGGCGCTGGAAAAGTCGCTCGCCTACATGAAGGAGCGGAAAGCCTTCGGCAAACGCCTCGAGGAATTTCAGACGCTGCAATTCCGTCTTGCCGACATGGCGACTGAGCTCGAGGCATCGCGTTCGTTCCTGTGGCGCGCCGCTGCCGCGCTCGACCGCAAGGAAGCCAACGCCACCGCGCTCTGCGCCATGGCCAAGCGGTTCGTCACCGACACGTGCTTCGAGGTCGCCAACCAGGCGCTGCAGCTGCACGGCGGCTATGGGTATCTCGCCGAGTTCGGCATCGAGAAGATCGTGCGCGATTTGCGCGTGCATCAGATCCTCGAAGGCACCAACGAGATCATGCGTCTGATCGTGGCGCGAAGCCTCGTCGGCCGATGAGCGAAACGACCATTCGCGACGGCGAGGTTCTGGTTCGCCGACGTGGCGCCCTGCGGCGGATTACGCTCAATCGGCCTAAAGCCTTGAACGCACTCACGCTCGGCATGGTCGAAACCATGGCGGCGCATCTGCGCGAATGGGCGGCGGATGAGGCGGCCGGGGTGGTGTTGATCGATGGTGCCGGCGATCGCGGATTGTGCGCCGGTGGCGACCTCCGAGAGCTTTACGACGCGGCGAAGGCGAAGAACTACGCGTTGCCCGCGCGGTTCTGGGCGACCGAATACCGCCTCGACGTGCTGATCGCACGCTATCGGAAGCCGGTGGTCGCGCTGATGGACGGCATGGTGATGGGCGGCGGCGTCGGGCTTTCGGCGCACGCAGCGCACCGCGTCGTCACCGAGCGCTCCGTGATCGCCATGCCGGAAGTCGGCATCGGTTATTTTCCCGATGTCGGCGCCTTGTATGTGCTGGCCCGCGCGCCCGGTTATGTCGGTACCCATCTGGCGCTCACCGGTGCGCGCATCGGCGCCGCCGATGCGATCTATTGCGGGCTCGCCGACGTTCATGTTCCGGCCGACAAGCTTGCCGACCTTCCCGCTGCGCTTGCCGATTGCCGCACGGCGGCGGACGTGCGTGCGCG
>DATJTL010000438.1:0-4993 GCA_035503415.1 Xanthobacteraceae bacterium | reverse complement strand
TTGTGGCGCCGGAGCCACGGGTTACCGCCTATACGATCTCGCTCGGGTCACCGGCGGCAATGGCAGAGGCAGCCGAAAGGGCGGCGTCGCGGCCACTGCTCAAGGTCAAGCTTGGCGGCCCCGGCACGACCGACGGCGAGCGGATCGCCGCGGTACGGCGCGCCGCACCAAACTCCGAACTCATCGTCGACGCCAATGAGGGATGGAACGAGGACAACCTCGCGCGAAATCTTGCTGCCTGCGCGGATTGCGGCGTCACGCTCATCGAGCAGCCGTTGCCGGAAGGCCGTGACGCGGCGCTTTCCCGCTTCAAGCGACCCGTTCCGGTATGCGCCGACGAGAGCGTGCACGATCGCGCGTCGCTCGATCTTCTGGCCGGCAAATACGACGCGGTGAATATCAAACTCGACAAGGCGGGTGGTCTGACCGAGGCGCTGGCGCTCGCCGCGGAGGCGGAGCGGCGCGGGCTTGCCATCATGGCCGGCTGCATGGTGTCGACGTCTTTGTCGATGGCGCCGGCCATGCTGGTGGCGCAGCGCGCCCGCGTCGTCGATCTCGACGGCCCGCTGCTGCTCGCCAAGGATCGCGCCGATGGCCTTCGCTACGAAGGCAGTCTGGTCTATCCGGCCGATCCGGCGCTCTGGGGGTGACGGCGCGCCATGGTATAGAATTCCGGTAGGCCGACTTGCGCCATGCAAGCGGTGACAGACCGCAAAAGCGGCAATGCTGGGGGAGGAACTTGATGGCGACAAGGCGCAGCGTTCTCTCTGCAATCGCTGGTGCAGCGCTTCCGTTGACGGTCCGTGGTGTGGCGCGGGCGGAGCAGAATTATCCCGATCGGCCGATCCACATGATCGTTCCGTTTCCACCGGGCGGGCCGATCGACACCATGGCGCGGCTGGTCGGGGAAGAGTTAAGCGCGAGCGTCGGCCAGGTGGTTATCGAAAACCGCGCCGGCGGGGGCTCGACTATCGGCACGAAGTACGTGGCCGCCGCCCCGCCGGATGGTTACACGCTCTTATTCGGTTCATCCGGTTCGCTGGCGGTCGCGCCGGCGCTTTATTCCAGCCTCCACATCGATCCGCGCAAGGCATTCGTGCCGGTCGCGACGGTCGCGCTATTGCCGCATGTGTTCGTGGTGAATCTTGATGTGCCGGCGAAGACCGTCGCCGAATTCGTCGCCTATGCAAAAGCCAATCCCGGCAAGATCAATTTCGGGGCTGGGCTCGGCACGCCCCCGCATCTACTCAGCACCCTGTTCAAGACGGATGCGCACATCGACGTCGTCTTCATCCCCTATAACGGCTCGGCCCAATCGGTGACCGACCTGCTTGGCGGTCGCACCCAGTTCACCATCGATGGATTGGTCACGCTTTATCCGTTGATCAAAGCCGGCAAGGTGCGTCCGCTGGCGGTAGCGCGTGCCGAGCGCTGGCCGGCCTTGCCCGACGTGCCCACTCTGGTTGAGAGCGGCTATCCGGATTTTGTCATCGATGCCTGGACCGGCGTGGTGGCGCCGGTCGGCACGCCGGCGCCCATCGTCGAGAAGCTCAATGCGGCGATCAATACCGGCTTGCAGAGCCCCCAGGCTCAGCAAAGCCTCGCCAAATTTTCCGCCGTCGCCAATCTCGGCACGCCTGAGGATTTCAAAAAATTTCTCGCCGACCAAATGCAGAAATGGGGTGCCATCGTGAAGCTCGCCAACGCCAGGCTCGACTGAAGCGGGCGGGGTAGGGCGACCTTCTCGGCAGCGGCATTCTTCCTGTGGTATCCTGGGATGACGGCCGCCTCGCGGTTGTGCCTTCGCCGCCGGTATGCTGTTGACTGCGCGCCGGCCGCTCGCGCCGATGTGGTGTAACGACGATGTCCATCGATCCATCCGTTGCCGCACACGGGCGTGTTGACGCGGCCACCGATGAGCCGGCCCCGCCGGCGGCTGCGGCGCCCAGCGATCTCGCCGATCTTGCAGCGGCGATCGCGCGGCTGGAGGCGCTGATTGCAGCGGATGCGGCGCCGGGGCTCGACGGATCGGCCGCGGTCGAGCGCATAGCCGATATCGCGTTCGTTTTGCATGAGCGCGAGGTTGAGGCATCGCTGTGCGATGCGCTCGACGACGCGGTGCGTGAAATCAGCGATTGCGGCCTTATCAAATCGGCCAGTACGCAACGTACGCAGGAAGCCGCTGCGTTGCTGCGCGATCTGTCCCGACGCGTCAACGACTTGATGGCGCTCACCCAAGCGAAGGAAAGCGCCGAGCCGGCCGCCATGGCACAGGCCTCACCGGGCGCGGCCGAATCGGAGGCGGCCAGGTTCGATGACGGCGAGGGGGCCGCTGACGCCGATGAACAGATCCCGGAGGATCTGTTTGCGCCGGACGTGCCCGAGGATGACGAGTTCGCACGCGTTGTCGCGACGCTGGCCGGGTCGCTGACTTTGCCATCCGATCAAGCCGAAGCGGTGTCTAATCCGCTGCCGGAAGCTGCCGCCGTCGCCGGGCAGTTGCCTGGTGCGCCGCAATCGGTGGAGACGATGCTCGTCACCGCGTCAGGAGATACCGTAATCTCGAGCGAATTGTTGAGCGAGCCGTTGGCGCCGCCAAATGAGGCGAATGATGAGCCGGCGGCCGAGCAATCGTCCGCTGATGCGACATTGGCTGAGGAAATCGTGCGTGAACAAGCATCGAGCGACGTTGTCCCGGCGCCATTGCCGTCTCCGCTCGCCGCGAAGGTTGAACCGATTTTGAGCGAAGCGGCATCGAACGACACGGCGTCGAACGAGACGGCATCGAACGAAGCGATGTCGAAGGAGTCGGTATCGAACGAAACGACGTTGAACGAGACGGCATCGAGCGAGACGGTATCCGCGGAGGTTTTGCCGAGCGCAGACCTTAGCGTCGACTCGGCGGCAACGGCGCTAAGCGAAGATTCGGCGAATGTCTCCAGTCTGGGGCCGCCGCCGCCCGATGTGACTGCGACGCCCGATATGATTGCGACGGCAAGCGTCGGCGAGAACCTGTCGCCTGCCTCGCCGCAAGCCGTCGCCAACGTAGACATCGAACCTGCCTTACCGGTCCTCGATGCGCTTGCCGATCACGAGGACACAGCGCAGCGTGATGGTGAAAGCGCTGTCGAGATGTTTGTGCCCGACGAGCCGGAACCGCATAGCCCGGTTGAAGCTAATAACGCGGCGGCGATTACCGACAATGCCGACGAGATCCTCGAGCCCATCGAATCCGACATCCTCGAGCCCATCGAGTCCGACATTCTTGCACCCGTCGAGCCGGCGCCGCCGCGGACCTTTATTCCCGAAGCACCGCCGGCAATCGATCCTGATGAGGATCCCGGCGACCTGTTCGAACCGATGCCGACTCCGGTCACTGCACCGATGGCGAGCACGGTCACAGCAAAGATTCCGTCTTCCGGCGAGGCGTCGCCGTCCGTTGCTGCGCCGCCTGAGCCGGTCAATGTTGCAGTAAACGTTGAGACAACCCCGCCGCCCACGAGCGACGGCGAACTGAAACCTGTGCCGAGTGCGCAGGCGGCAGCGGTCGTGCCTGATAACGAGGCACGCGCGCCGACACCTGTGGCGACGCCCGACATCAAGCCGCAAGCGCAGCCGGCAACAGTGCCGCCGCCGCCGCCACCGCGCCCGGCTCAAGCCGATCCGCTGGCGCCAGTGCGGGCGTTGAGCGAAGAAGAGATGATCGCGCTGTTCAGCTAACGCGCATCCGCTCTGCCATTGCTGCAGATCACGGAACCGGTAAGCCATTGCCGGTCAATCGAATAATTCGTTTGTGCAGGGCGGCACAAAAGTTGCCTGTTAGGAGTTATGCGGATCGACAGCGACGGTAACTGCGGCTTTGCGTACTCCAGGTCAGGAGGACCCGTCGTTCGTGGTCCGTGCGAAATGATCAACTGGAGGCCAAAATGCACAGACTTACCGGTCCGGCGTTGGCTCTGGGAGCGTTGTGTACCAGTGCGCTCGTATCCAGCCAATTGCTGGCGCGTGATGATGGTCGCTTTGCCAATTCGCCGCTGAAAGCGTGGTTTGATCGGCTCGCCAGCAGCAAGGGCCTGTGCTGTTCGTTTGCAGACGGCGTAAGCATCCAGGACGTCGACTGGGATACCACGCAGGATGGGCACTATCGCGTACGGCTGAACGGGCAGTGGATCGAGGTGCCTGATGCGGCATTGATCACCGAGCCGAACCGTTTCGGTCCGGCCGTGGTGTGGCCATACAAAGACTCCGACGGAACGACGCAGATACGCTGCTTCCTGCCGGGCGCCGGCGCCTGACTCCTGTTCACGACCCGACGCCTGAACGATCGGGCGGGAGGTTGTGGTCGTGCGTTGGGGATGGTCGCACCTCGTGGCCGCGGGGCGGAGCCAAGTACTGGCCAAGTACTGGCCAAGTACTGGCCCACGGGCCGTCAACCGCGTCAGGCGACCAGCTGCGAGAACAGTTCCGGATCGACATTGCCACCGGACAGAACCGCGACGGCTACTTTGCCCACAACATCGATTTTTTTGGTCATCAAGGCGGCAAGCGCAACGGCGCCGCCCGGCTCGACCACGAGCTTTAATTCGGCGAAAGCAAACGCGACCGCGGCCGCCACCTCCGCGTCGCTCGCCACCACACCCGCACCGACCAGCGAACGGTTGATTGCGAATGTGAGCTTGCCCGGCGTACGCGCCATCAGCGCGTCGCAGATGGTGCCGGTGAGCGCCGCGTTCTGTTCGCGCTGACCGCTCTTGAACGAACGGGCGTGGTCGTCGAAATCTTGGGGCTCGGCGGTATAGAGCGCGGCCGTCGGAACGCGTGCCTTGACTGCAAGTGCAATGCCGGCGGTCAGTCCGCCGCCTGAAGCGGTGACCACCACGACGTCCGGCGAAAGCCCCAGCGCCGACAAATCCTCGACGATCTCGCGGCCGGCGGTGCCTTGACCGGCGATGATCAAGGCATCGTCGTAAGGCGGGACCAGTGTCGCGTCGCG